>DAIOHD010000001.1:0-65736 GCA_036744835.1 Candidatus Magasanikiibacteriota bacterium
TAGCCCGAGTTTACGGAAGTAAACGAGAGGTAAAGCCGAATCCCCTTGGGTCCACAAGCAACACAATAGTTTGTGTTGCGTTGGGATGAGAACGCCGGAACGTTGTCGAGTGACGCAGAAGAGCGAACGAGACCGTAAGGCGGTGGCTAGCCCGAGTTTACGGAAGTAAACGAGAGGTAAAGCCGAATCCCCTTGGGTCCACCAAAAAAAGCCGAGGTAGCTCAGTGGTAGAGCGAAGGACTGAAAATCCTTGCGTCGCGGGTCCGATCCCCGCCCTCGGCACAACGCTAAGCGTTGTAATAGGGATGTTAAGCGTCCCACCAGTCTAGTTAAAAGCTTTTTGTAGTTTTTAGACTTTATGAACTTTTAACTTTATAAACTAAATACGGGGTGTAGCTCAATTGGCTAGAGCGCTTGGTTTGGGACCAAGAGGTTGCAGGTTCAAGTCCTGTCACCCCGACTAAAAACAACGGCAGATTTATTCTTTCGTTGTTTTTTATTTGACAAACATATTAGCATATGCTAATATGTTATTATTATGTCTCAAGGTAATAAATTATTATGCTGTTTTTCTAGTGAAAGCAAAATTCAAATTTTGCATTGTTTGAGCTCTAGCCCTAAAACAGTTACCCAGATTGTGGATAATTGTGGAGTTTCACAATCAGCCATTTCTCAACATCTGAAAACACTAAAAGATTTAGATGTTATAGATTCTGAAAAAAAAGGTAAAAATCAAATTTATTATCTTAAACAAAAAGATATTGCCAAAATAATCAAATTAATCAAAAATATAAGTTAATTTCAAAGTATGAGTCAACAAAATGAAATGCTTCAGACCGCGCAAAATCTAATTAGAGAAACAGCAAAAAAAATTAATTTAACCCAGGAAGAAATAGATTTGATTGTTCAGCCAGATAGGATAATTGAAGTGAAAGTTCCGGTAGAAATGCAGGATGGAAAAATAAAAACTTTTGTAGGTTTTCGCAGCCAACACAATAATGTACTCGGACCTTATAAAGGCGGAATTCGTTTTCATCAAAATGTAAGTCGTGAAGAAGTGATGGCGCTTTCTACTTTGATGACCCTGAAATGTGCGGCTAATAATTTACCACTTGGCGGTGGAAAAGGCGGGGTAATAGTGAATCCAAAAGAATTAACTGAGACTGAATTGGAAAACCTCTCTAGAATTTATGCTAAGGCCATAGCGCCTTTTATCGGAGAAGACGTAGATGTTCCGGCTCCAGATGTAAATACGGATGGGAAAATAATGATGTGGATGCTCGAAGAATATGAAAAAAAGATGAATAAAAAATCGCCAGCCACTTTTACCGGCAAACCAGTTGGGCAAGGTGGTAGCTTGGGTAGAACTGAAGCTACAGGTCGAGGAGGTGTAATGGTAATGCAAAATTTGATTAAACAAACAAACAGTGATTACAAAACTATTGCTATCCAAGGATTTGGAAATGTAGGATATTATTTTTCCAAAATCGCTTTTGAAAAAGGTTTCAAAATAGTAGCAATTTCAGATGTTTTTGGTGGTATTTATAATGAAAATGGTTTGAATCCAGAACAAGTGATGATGACTGTAAAAGAAAAGGGATCAGTAATACATTTTGAAGATGCAAAAAAAATAACCAACGAAGAATTACTAGTTTTGCCAGTTGATATTTTGGTACCAGCGGCTTTGGAAAATGTGATTACCAAAGAAAATGTAGAAAATATTCAAGTGAAAATTATTGTGGAAATGGCCAATGGTCCTATCACTCAAGAAGCTTACGATACGTTGAAAGCAAAAAATATTATTAGTATCCCAGATATTTTAGCCAACGGTGGGGGAGTAATAGTTTCTTATTTTGAATGGCTTCAAAATAGAGAAAATTCTGCTTGGACCGAAGATCAAGTAAATGAAAAATTAGAAATTCAATTGGCCGGAGCTTTTGAAGAAATTTGGAATATTAGTAAAAAATTAAATTTAGATTTAAAACAATCATCTTTTGTCTCAGCCTTGGCAAAAATTGCAGGGAAAAAGGTTTAAAAATACAAGTATAAATAATTAAAAAACCAGCCCATTTAAAACGGACTGGTTTTTTAATTTATATTTTATTATTCAATAGCTGGTACTTCTTCATCGTCTTCTATTTCGGCTATATCACCACGTTCTACAGCTGATAAAACTTCTTTGCGAATAGCAGTGATTAATTTTGGATTTTCTCTGAGATATTTTTTTGCATTTTCACGCCCAACTCCCAATTTTTCTTCACCAAAAGCATAGCTATTTCCTTTTTTAGCAATTACTTTATAAAGTACACCGGTATCAAGTACATCTCCGGAAACGGAAATACCTTCGTTGTACATAATATCAAATTCACAAGTAGTGAATGGAGCGGCAACTTTATTTTTTACTAATTTTGCTTTTACACGGTTACCAAGAATTTTATCACCTTGTTTGATTTGAGCACTACGACGAACTTCGATACGAACAGAAGAATAAAATTTGAGAGCTAAACCACCAGTGGTTGTTTCAGGGTTACCAAAAAATACACCAATTTTATTTCTGATTTGGTTGATGAAAATAACCATTGTTTTACTTTTGCTAACTATACCGGTCAATTTTCTAAGTGCTTGAGACATGAGACGAGCTTGTAAACCCATATGTGAATCTCCCATCTCCCCTTCAATTTCGGCTTTTGGTACCAAAGCAGCAACAGAATCTATTACTATTACATCTACAGCATTTGATCGCACTAAAGTTTCTACGATTTCAAGGGCTTGTTCTCCGGTATCAGGCTGGGAAATTAGTAATTCATCAACACGAACACCAATTTTACGAGCATAATCAGGATCTAAAGCGTGCTCAGCATCAACAAAAGCAGCAATGCCTCCAAGTTTTTGTACCTCAGCGACGATGTGCTGAGCTAGTGTGGTTTTACCAGAAGCTTCCGGTCCGTATATCTCAATAATTCTGCCACGTGGCACACCTCCAACACCAAGAGCAATATCAAGAGACAAACATCCTGTGGAAACAGCGTCCACTTCCATTTTTTTTGCTTCGCCGAATTTCATAATTGCACCATCGCCATATTTTGTTTTAATTTGATCAATGGCGCTTTCAGCCGCCTTGAGTTTATTTTTTACCTCCTCGGAAATTTGCGCTTTTGGCATAATTTTTTCTTTTTAATTAGTTTAATTAGTTTTTTAAAAAATATTTTTTGTTATGACATGTCGAATAATAGTTGTAGTCTTTCCGTGTTTTTTAGTAGCGGAAATTACTATTGTATTTAAACCTTCAGAAAGATCAACCAAAGATTCGAACTGTCCTTTTTCGTTAAGCATTATTTCCTTACCATTTACGGTTACACGCGATTCTTTTTCTGCCTCTCCTTGTATTAAAACATTCAAAGAATTTACAGTTTGTCCTTCAATTGGACTTAAAACAATTAATTTTGGTGGATTTAACACACCTCTTATTTGAAAACCAGCATAAGTAAAAAAAACAAGAATAATAATTAAAGCAAATAGGTTTCTTAAAAATATAGTTATGCTAGTTAATTGGTATTTTTTATAAGTAATCGCCGGGTCAATAAAATGAAGTTTTTCATGGCGAGTTTCTTCTTTGAATTTATTTAAAAATTCTTCGCAGTTTAATTCTAAAATTTGACAATATTCTTTGATATAGGCTTGGCGGTGAGCTTTTGTTTTTGGTAATAAATTATAATTTCCTTGTTCAAGAGCGATTAAATATTTTTTTTCTATATGTGTTGCTTTTGAAATTTCTTCCAAACTCAATTCTCGTTCTTCCCTGGCTTTTTTAAATTGTAAACCTAAATATTGAGGGGAATTTAGTTTTTTTCGACAAAAAATGGCCATAACAATATTCTTAAAAAATACTTACATAATCGTTCTTATCTTTTTTAGAAGAAGATTTTTTTTCCTTTTTAATTTCTTCTTCTTTTTCTTCTTCTTTTTCCTCCTCCTCTTCTATAATTATAGGAACTTCTATTTCCTCTTTAATTTCGTCTTGTTCTTCTATAATATTTTCTTCTATTTTTTCCATTTCTTCATTTGGAGATTGATTAATGTTTTCTTCAATTATTTCTTCTAATGTTGTATTTTCGATATTAGAATTTTGTTCGGTGGGAGATCCTATCTTTTCTTTTTCTTCCTCAATTATTTCTTCCAGAGTTTTTTCTTCTTGTTCCTCTTTTTCCGTCTCTTCTTCATCATGATTTTTTTCTAAAGATTCATAGGGTTTCGGTGGAGTAAAAAAAGTTCCGCCAATTCCCATGCGTTGTTCAGATAAAGACATTTCTGGTTCTGGGTCAGGCATTAGATGGTCGGTAAAAACTTCTCTGGGTTTAGCTCCGTCAGCGGGACCAACTATTCCGGCCTCTTCCATTTCATCTAACAATCTTGCGGCTCGAGCATAGCCGACTTTTAGTCGACGTTGTAATAAAGAGGCACTGGCTTTTCCTGATTCTACAACAATTGATCGGGCTTCATTAAATAAATCATCGCGATCATTGTTATTGCTGCCAAACAAAGAAGACGTGCCGCCAATAGTTCCGGCTTTTGCTACAATACTTTCATCATATTCAGGAGGGGTATCTGTTTTAATATAACTAATGACTCTTTTCATTTCTTCTTCAGAAACAAAGGCACCTTGAATACGTAAAGGTTTTGAAAGATCAGCGGTTAAAAAAAGCATATCACCGCGACCAAGTAATTTTTCTGCACCAGGACAATCTAAAATAGTGCGAGAGTCTATAGAAGAGGCCACAGAAAAAGCGATACGTGCCGGTATGTTTGCTTTCATTAATCCGGTAATCACATCAACCGACGGTCTTTGTGTTGCTACAACTAAGTGAATGCCGACCGCGCGAGCCATTTGAGCAATACGAATAATACCAGCTTCTACTTCAGAGGCAGCCATAGCCATTAAGTCGGCAAGTTCATCAATAACAAAAACTATATAAGGCATTTTTTCAGTATGAGTTTGATTGTAAGAAGTAATGTCGCGATTTCCAGCAGCAGCAAGAGCATCAAAACGTCTTTCCATTTCGCCAATAGTCCATTTTAGTGCGGCAACGGTTTTAGCGGGATCGGTTATTACCGGAGTTAATAGATGAGGAATGCCATTGTACATGGTAAGTTCAACGCGTTTAGGATCGATCATGATGAAACGTAAAGTTTCCGGAGAATTTTGATAAAGCAGGCTTAAAATTAAAGTATTTACACAAACTGTTTTTCCGGATCCGGTAGTACCTGCAATAAGCAAGTGAGGCATTTTCGGTAAATCAGCAAACCAAACTTTTCCACCAACGTCTTTTCCTAAAGAAAACATCATGCTGTGCTTGCGATTTTTATATTCCGGACTTTCCAGACTTTCTCTTAGTGAAACCATAGCCACTTTTTGATTTGGGACCTCGATACCAACAAGCGCTTTGCCAGGAATAGGTGCCTCGATTCTTATTGGGTGAGCTGCTAAAGCAAGTGACAAATCATTACTAAGAGTGGTAATACGAGTTAGTTTAATACCCTTAGCTGGTTTTAGAGAGTATTGAGTAATAGTTGGTCCGACGCGAACTTCTCCCATTTCCACCTCAATACCAAAATTAAAAAATGTATCTTTTATAATTTCAGCATTACTTTTGATGTCACCGGAAGTTGGCTTACTTTTGTTTTGATAAAGCAATTCTATTTTTGGTAATTTATAAATAGTCCCTGGTTTGCTAATAATAATTTCCGGTTTTGTTTCTTGTTCTTTTTTAATTTCCTCTTTTTCTTCTCCGGTTGGAACTTGTTTTCTTTCAAAAAATCTTTTTTCTTGATTTTTCATTTCCTCTACCGCTTCTTCAAAACTTTTATCTTCACTTTCTTCTTCATCATCGTTTTCTTCGTTGGAATATTTAGTATGGTCACCTTTTATTTTAAATTTAAGTTGTTGTTGAGTTGTTTTAGGAAAAAAAGGTTTTGTTAATAAAGATAATAACCAACTAAAAATTTTACGACTTATCAAAGCAAGATCAGTTAGGGTGGTTTCTAAAATAAAAATTAGAGACACAATAAGAATTGCCAATAATACTATAACTCCGCCCCAATAACCAATATAAGAACTAATAAGCCACGCTAACCAAAAACCAAATAATCCACCTCCATATCCTTGCATAGCGTATTCAAGCATTTGTTCAGGAGCAGTTTGTAAATGAACAAAAGAATTTATAGCCAACAATAATAAAATTGCTCCTAGTATTTTTGGTAATTTCATTCCTTCTTCGAAATTTCTTGCCAGCATAATACCAATAAAAACCAAAATTAAAGGGAAAAGATATTTAACATGACCAAAACCTATAGATAAAAGAGAATCTAAAAAATTTCCAACCACTCCGGCCATATTAAAAAAACTTAAAACTGAAAGTGCGCTCAAGACAAATAAAAACAAAGCCAACAAACCGCGGCCGATTTCCGGATTAAAATCAAATTCCTCTTGAGGTCTGATACGTCTTTTTCCCATAAAATTATGATAGTATTATATCATATTAAAACTATTGATAAAAGGGGATAAACATAAAATAATTTATTAAAGTTTACAATTTTTTTAAGAAATTTAAAAACCACCTATTTTGGGTGGTTTTTTTGTCCACACTAAGCTGCGAGATGAGATGCATGTTTTAACTTGCGGGTCATTGCTTTAAAACGTCCCTAGAACAAAATATTAAAATAGATGTTGTAGGGAGGAGAGAATTTGCTTTAAAGTATTAGATCCGGTTGAGACATCAGCTCGTCCGCAGCTTAGTAAAGACAAAATTTAATGCATATTTTAAAGTTACTTGAAAAAGGTGTCAATCTAAGCTGGGGATAAAATATATTTTTAGCTAAAATAAGCCAATATTTTTAATAGACTAAAAAAGTATGAATTTTAGGCTAAAATATACTAAATTTATATAAATATATGATTTTTTTGCTAATATTAGACAAAATAATCAAAAAAAATCCCAATTTTATACCCCCATTTAACCCATAGCAAAGATTTTTTTGGAGCCATAGCTTGCAGGGCATAGTCTCGACTTTTCGTCGGGACGTATCCCTGTGGATAAACTGTGCACGAACATCTTTTTTTGTATAGAATAAGGCAAAATTATCTTATTCTTGACAAATTTATAAAACCTTGTTTTTGCTTGACAAAAACTAAAAAAGAATATATAATTAGTCCATCAAGTTATCATCTTATTCTTTTTGGCTAATATTAGCCAAAATAGCGTGGCTAAATTTATCTTTTTAATTTAAGCTGCGCGCAAGGTAAAAAATTATTTCATGTTAGCCTTGCTTTTTGCTAAAAAATAAGAAAAAAAATAGAAACCCAAGAGAAAAGGGCTATTTTTTGTTGTCTAAAAAGGAAATTTTATAAAATAATAATTTAAAAATAAAAATTTTAATAAAAAAATATCTGTATGCCTATCTATAAAAAAAATTATCAGATAAATCCTGAAAGAAAGTATTTCACTTTAAGTAGAGATGCAGCGCCATTTCCGGATTTAATAGAAGTGCAGAAGAACTCTTATGATTGGTTTTTAAAATTTGGGGTTAAAGAACTTTTCGAAGAAGTTTCTCCGATTACTGATTTTTCTGATCGTAATTTAGAGCTTTATTTTGAAGATTATTATTTAGACGAACCAAAATTTGATGAAATGACTTGTCGTGACAGAGATATGACTTTTGAAGCCCCTCTTCGCGTTCAGGTTCGTTTATCAAATAAAGCCACTGGACAAAATAAGGTGCAAGAAATTTATTTAGGTGATTTTCCTATAATGACCAATCGGGGTACTTTTGTAGTTAATGGTATTGAAAGAGTAGTTGTTTCTCAACTTATTAGAAGTGCCGGTGTTTATTTTTCCGCTGACAATATTCGTGGTCGTAAATACTATGGGGCTAAAATTATTCCAAATCGCGGAGCTTGGCTGGAAATTGAAACTGATCAAAATAATGTTTTGTGGGTAAAAATAGATCGTAAGAGAAAAGTAGCGGTGACTTCTTTGTTGCGTGCTTTTGGCTATGAAACAGACGAACAAATTTTGGAAATTTTTAAAGATGTTAATATTCATCCGACCATTAATTTTGTTGAAAATACTTTGAAAAAAGATTTAGCTAAAAATATGGATGAGGGTTTGATTGAAGTTTATAAAAAAATTCGTCCAGGTGATTTAGCTACTGCTGATAACGCCAAAAGTTTGATTCATGCAATGTTTTTTAATTTCGATCGTTATGACTTGAGTCCGGTTGGTGTTTATAAATTTGATACTAAATTTGATTTAAATTTAAATTACGAAGATTACGGTAAAAAAGAAAATAGAGTTTTTTCTGCAGAAAAATTAGCTTTGGTTATTAAAGAAGTCATTCGTTTAAATGTTACTCAAGACGAAGCTGATGATATTGATCATCTTGGCAATCGTCGTATTCGTGCAGTTGGCGAATTAGTACAAAATAGATTACGTGTAGGTTTGGCTCGTATGGAACGCATTATTCGTGATCGCATGAGTACCTATGAAGCTGATCAATTAACTCCAAATAAATTAGTCAATGCTCGTCCGGTAATTTCCGCAGTAAAAGAGTTTTTCATGAGTTCTCAGTTATCTCAATTCATGGATCAAACCAACGTATTGTCGGAATTGGAACATAAGCGTCGTTTGTCGGCTCTTGGCCCAGGCGGTTTATCGCGTGATCGAGCCGGTTTTGAAGTTCGTGATGTTCATAATACTCACTATGGACGTATTTGTCCTATTGCCACTCCAGAAGGTCCAAATATTGGTTTGGTTAATCATCTCTCATGTTTTGCTAGAGTAAATGAATTTGGATTTATTGAAACACCTTATCGTAAGGTTTTAAAAGAGGTAGTAAACGATCCAACTTTAACTGAAGGAGAAGTTTTACGTGAAGATACTGAAGGAGTTAAAGCAGGGACAAAAATTACCAAAGAAATTGCTGCCAAACTTGCTAAAAGCAAAACCAAAACCATTTTTGTAATGCCACGGGTAACTAATGAAATAGTTTTACTCAACTCTTTCAAAGAAGAAAAAGCTGTTACAGCTCCAGCCACAACCAAGGTTGATGAAAACGGCTATTTTACTGATTCTCTTGTATCAGCCAGAGTTTATGGAAAACCACAAGTTACTGAAGCTAATAATATTGATTATATTGATGTTTCCTCTACTCAAATTATTTCTGTTGCCACAGCATGTATTCCGTTTTTGGAGCATGACGATGCTACTCGCGCTTTGATGGGTACAAACATGCAACGTCAAGCTGTACCTTGTATCAAGCCTGAACCGCCACTAGTTGGTTCTGGAGTGGAAAAAGAAGCGGCAAAGAATTCCGGTTATATAATTTATACACAAGAAGATGGAGAAATTACCGAAGTTTCCGGTAATAAAATAGAATTAACTACTAAAAAGGGCGAAAAAATAAGTTATCCTTTACGTAAATTTGAAAGATCAAATAGTGCTACTTGTATTAATCAACATCCGATAGTTACTGTTGGTGAAAAAATTAAAAAAGGGCAACCTCTTACCGATGGTCCATGTATTAGCGAAAACGAACTTTCTTTAGGTCAAAATGTTTTGGTTGCTTATATGGCTTGGGATGGTTATAACTACGAAGATGCGGTTATAATTTCTGATCGTTTGGTTAAAAAAGATCGTTATACCTCCATTCACATCGAAGATTATTTAGTAGATGTGCGAGAAACCAAGCTTGGACCGGAAGTAGTAACAGCTGATATTCCAAATGTTTCTGAAGAAAAATTAAAAAATTTAGACAGCGAAGGAATTGTGAGAATTGGTGCCAAAGTAAGATCTGGTGATATTTTGGTTGGTAAAATTACACCAAAAGGTGAAACCGAGTTATCTGCCGAAGAAAGATTATTAAGAGCCATTTTTGGTGAAAAAGCTCGCGATGTTCGAGATTCATCTCTTTATTTAGAGCATGGTGAACATGGTAAAGTGATTGATATAAAAATTTTCTCTGCAGAAAATGGAGATAAACTTGAGCCCGGTGTTATCAAAAGAGTGCGTGTTCGAGTGGCTGATATGCGTAAAATTCAAATTGGTGACAAAATGTCCGGTCGTCATGGTAATAAGGGTGTTATTTCAAGAGTTATTCCGGCCGAAGATATGCCATTTTTGCAAGACGGTACACCAGTAGATATTATTTTATCCCCACTCGGTGTTATTTCTCGTATGAATTTAGGGCAAATTTTAGAAAATCATCTTGGTTTGGCTGCCAATGCTTTAGGAATTAAAGTTGCCACTCCTTCGTTTAATGGAATTACCGAAGAACAAATTCAACAAATGTTGAAAGAAGGTGGTTTTGAGGTCGGAGGTCAATCTATTTTATATGATGGTCGTACCGGAGAAGCTTTTGATCATAAAGTTACCGTTGGTTATAACTACATGTTGAAATTAAATCACATGGTGCAAGATAAGATTCACCAAAGATCCATAGGTCCTTATAGTTTGATCACTCAACAACCTCTTGGTGGTCGTGCTCAATCAGGCGGTCAAAGATTTGGTGAAATGGAAGTTTGGGCTTTGGAAGCTTATGGTGCAGCTCACATGTTGCAAGAAATTTTAACTATTAAATCTGATGATGTACCTGGTCGCAGCAAAGCTTATGAAGCCATTATAAAAGGAGAAGAAATTAAAGCAGTTAATACACCGGAATCATTTAATGTTTTGGTACGTGAATTAAAAGGTTTAGGCTTAGATGTTGAACTTTTAAAAAATAAAGACGGGCAATTTGTGAAGGTCGAAGAAACGTCTATCTTTAATCCTCCTGCCAACGTGGCTAAAGAGGAAAATCCCGAAGGTGTGATTGATACGACTGTTAAAGAAGAAGAAAAATAAATAAAATAATTTTTGAAAAAAAATATGTATCGCAACACTACCAATATCATCGATTTTGACGCCGTACGTCTAAAAATTGCTTCTCCCGAAGCAATACGTAGTTGGTCTTATGGCGAGGTGCGTAAACCGGAAACCATTAATTATCGTACTCAAAAACCCGAAAAAGGCGGCTTGTTTGCCGAAGAAATTTTTGGACCGACCAAAGATTGGGAATGTTATTGTGGCAAATATAAAAAAATTCGTTATAAAGGAATTGTTTGTGACAAATGCGGAGTAGAGGTAACCACTTCTCTTGTGCGTCGTGAACGTATGGGTCATATTGAACTTTCTACACCAGTTACGCATATTTGGTTTTTACGTTCTGTTCCGAGTAAAATTGGCTTAGTGTTAGATTTGAGTCCTCAAGCTTTGGAGAAAGTTGTTTACTTTGCTTCTTTTGTTATTACTCATGTTGATGAAGAAGGCAAAAAACAAACTTTTGATTTATTGCGTCAGGAATATAAATCTAAAAAGAAACAGATTGAAAAAGAAAATGAAATTGCGCTTAAGAAAGCAAATGACGAAAAACAAGGGATGGAAGTTTTGGAAAAAATTCAAGAAGAGTCTACCCGTAAAACAACAGCGCTTGATGCTGATTTTCAACAGGCAGACAAAGAGCTTAAGGAGTTGGTTGTTTTGAGAATTGTTTCTGAACAAAAGTACCAAGAACTTTCTTTACGTTATGGGCATTTATTTGAAGCTCAGATAGGTGCGGAAGCAGTTTACAATTTATTATCCAGAGTTAATTTGGAAGAAACTTATAAAAATTTAGGTACAGAACAACAAAAAGCCAAAGGAGCAAAATTGGAAAAAATAATTCGTCGTAAAAAATTATTGAAGAATTTGATCGTTAATGAAATTCGTCCTGAATGGATGGTAATGAAATGTTTACCGGTTGTTCCTCCGGATTTGCGTCCGATGGTAGCACTTGATGGTGGACGTTTTGCCACTTCGGATTTAAACGACCTATATCGTCGTGTTATCAATCGTAATAATCGTTTAGAAAGATTGATAGAATTAAATGCTCCGGAAGTTATTTGTCGTAATGAAAAACGCATGTTGCAAGAAGCAATTGACGCACTTATAGATAATAATGCTCGTCATGCAAAAACGGTAACGGCTTCTACCGGCCAGAAAAGACAGTTACGTTCTTTGGCTGATATTTTGAAAGGCAAACAAGGACGTTTCCGTCAAAATTTGCTTGGTAAACGCGTTGATTATTCTGGTCGTTCTGTAATAGTTGTTGGTCCAAATTTAAATTTAGACGAATGTGGTTTACCAAAACGCATGGCGCTTGAGCTTTTTAAACCGTTTATTATGGCGGAGATTATTAAAATGGAGTTAGCTCATAATGTTCGTTCTGCCAATCGTTTTATTGAAAGTGAACGCGATGAGGTGTGGGATATTTTGGAAGAACTTACCAAAAAGACTCGTGTGCTTCTCAATCGCGCTCCGACCTTGCATCGTTTAGGTATTCAAGCTTTTCATCCGCGACTTATCGAAGGTAGTGCTATTCAATTACATCCTTTAGTTTGTACCGCTTTTAATGCTGACTTTGACGGAGATCAGATGGCTGTGCACTTACCACTGACAGTAGAAGCTCGTTGGGAAGCGGACAATCTAATGGCTGCAGAAAAAAATATTTTGAAACCCGCCACTGGTCAACCGGTGGTAACTCCAAAACAAGATATCGTCCTTGGTGCTTTTTATCTTACACATTATCGTGAAGATAGTGCCAAAAAAATAAAATATTTTTCTTCAGAAAAAGAAGCTTTATTTGCTTATAAATCTCGTATTATTACTTTACATGAAAAAATCAAAGTACGTTTTGCAGATTTAAGTAAATTCCCCAAAGATACTAAACCCCTTATTGAAACTTCAATTGGTAGGATAATATTTAATCAAGGATTGCCGGAAGAAATTCCTTTTGTTAATGAAGCAATCACAGTAAAAAAATTAGGCAACATAATTTCTTCTTATTTGGAAATTTTTGGCCAAGAAAAAACAGCGGCCTTTTTGGATGATTTAAAAAATCTTGGGTTTAAATATGCTACTAAATCAGGGTATTCTTTGGGAATGAATGATTTTCCAAAAATTGAAACAAAAGCTGCTTTACTTAAAGAATGTGATGCAAAAGTTCGTGAAGTGGAAAATTTACGAGCTGAAGGTTTGCTTACTCAGGGTGAAAAACATGCCAAGATTTTAGAAATTTGGACTGAAGCTAAAGATAAAATTATTGCTAACAACAAAGAAGTTCTTAACAAACTCGGTCCGGTATATGCCATGATTGAATCTGGTGCTCGAGGCTCATGGGGTCAACTTGGTCAGGTTATTGGTATGAAGGGTTTAGTGGCCTCTCCTTCCGGGGATATTATTGAGCTTCCGGTTAAAGGCAATTTTAAAGAAGGTTTTGATTCTTTGGAATTTTTTATTTCTTCTCATGGTACCAGAAAAGGTTTGTCAGATACTGCTTTGCGTACCGCTGGCGCTGGTTATTTAACTCGTCGTTTAGTGGATGTAGCTCAAGATGTGGTGGTATTAGAAGAAGACTGTGGGGCTAAAGAAGGTGAAGTATTTACAACTGCACAATCTGCTGAAATGGGTGAAAAATTGGCTGATAGGGTTTTGGGTCGTTACGTAGTCGAAGATGTAAAAGTTGGTAATAAAGTTTTAGTAAAAGCCGGAGAAATAATTAATGAACAGTCGGCTCGAGATATTGAAAAAAACAAGGTAGAATCAATTCATGTACGTTCAGTGTTTAAATGTAAATGTCCAAAAGGTGTTTGTCAAAAATGCTATGGTTTTGATTTATCATATAACAAGCCAGCGCAGCTCGGTGCAGCAATCGGTATTATTGCTGCACAAAGTATTGGTGAACCGGGTACTCAATTAACTCTTCGAACTTTTCATACTGGTGGGGTTGCTGGAAGTGATATTACTCAAGGCCTACCTCGTATCGAAGAAATATTTGAGGTACGCTCTCCAAAACATCAAGCGCTTTTAACCGATGTTGAAGGAAAAGTTGAAATAGAAGATGCTGATGGAAAAATAATTACTTCGGCTACCGGTAAGAAAATTTTTGAAGGACGTCGTGGACAAAAAATTATCAAAATTCATTTTGAAGGTATGGATGAAATGAAAATTAGTGTTGGTAGTGAAGATGAAATAGTGGTTAAAAATGATGAATTTGTGGAGCAGGATGCTGTTTTGTTGGTCCGTGGTTCTTCTGGCGAAGAAATAAAAGCTAAATATTCCGGTCAAGTAAAAATTGAGAAAAATAAAGTACGTCTATCTTATAACGGTCCTAAGGTTCGCGAATATATCGTTCCGCTAGGTTATAAAGTTTATTTTAAAACCGGGGATGAAGTTAAAAAAGGCGACCAACTTACTGATGGATCTGTTAATTTACAAGAATTGTTTGAACTTCGCGGACGTCCGGCTGTTCAAAAATATATTTTGGAAGAAGTACAAAATATTTATTCCTCTCAAGGTCAGAAAGTAAATGATAAACACATGGAAGTGATTATACGTCAAATGTTTAGTCGTGTTTATATCGAAGATGCTGGAGATACTGAATTATTACCAGGTGAAGTTGTGGAAAAAGCCCATTTGGAATTTTGTAATAATCTAGCTAAAAAAGAAGGTGGTAAAGAAGCTTCTGGTCGTGAATTATTACTTGGTATTACCAGAGTTTCTCTCTCTACTCAAAGTTTCCTTTCCGCTGCTTCGTTTCAAGAAACTGCTCGCGTGCTCATCAATACTGCTATTACCGGAAAAATTGATTATTTGGAAGGTCTCAAAGAAAACGTTATTATCGGTCGTCTTATTCCAGCGGGTACGGGGTTTAAAAAGTAATTTGAAAATTGTTTCAAAACATTCCGCCTCTGATTTTCAGGGGCGGTGTTGTTTAGAAAGAATCTCAAGTGACACCAAAGTTTTGACTTTTGAGTTGTAAAAATATTATTTGTTTTAGTATAATATCATAGTATAAACAATGAATTTAAGTAAAAAGTATGTCAGGACACTCTAAATGGCACAATATACAAGGCCGAAAAGGCAAACAAGACGCGCTCAAAGGAGCGATGTTTTCTAAATATTCAAAATTGATTAGCATTGCCGCCAAAGGCGGTGGAGATCCGGAAAAAAACTTTTCTCTGCGTATTGCGATAGATAAAGCCAAAAGTGTCAGTATGCCCAAAGATAATATTGAAAAAGCGATTAAAAAGGGCACGGGTGAACTTAATGATGGAAACATTTTAGAAGAGGCTCTTTATGAAGCTTTTGGTCCGGGTGGAGTGGCTGTGCTTATCAAAGCGGTTACGGACAATAAAAATCGAACTGTTTCGGAAATTAAACATATTCTAACCAAAAGCGGCGGCAGTATGGCTGGTCCAGGCAGTGTAGCTTGGATGTTTGAACAGTTAGGAGTGATAAGATTGACCACAGAAGAATTAAAAAATAAAAATATATCCCAAGATGATTTTGAAATGAATTTGATAGAGGCCGGAGTACAAGATATCAAAATCGAAGAAGATGAAATAGAAATATTGATCAAAATAGAAGATTTACAAAAAGTCCTTGGTAAAATAAGAGAAATGAATTTAGAACCAAATAAATCGGGAATTGAATGGGTAGCTAAAGAAAAAGTGGAAATCCCAGAAGAAAATGTTGATAAATTGCAAAATTTATTCGGAGAGTTAGAAGAAAGAGAAGATGTGGAAGATTATTTTACGAATGCTAAATAAATTTAAAATTTAGAATTTAAAATTTTTAATTAATTTTTAATGACAAAATAATAAATTTTTAAATTGAGTATTAGACATTCATTAAAAATTGCAAAATTAAAAATTGAAAATTGCAAAATGAGCTTATGCGAATTTTAGGTATTGATCCCGGTTATGGCCGGATGGGTTATGGAGTGATAGAAAAAAAACAAAGCGGTCAATGGAAAGCGCTTGTTTATGGTTGTTTAAATACCGATTCAGAAAAATCTTTTGTTTGTCGTTTGATGGAAATCAAAGAAAAAGTTGATGCTCTCAGTAAAAAATATAAACCTGAAGTTTTGGGAGTAGAAAAATTATTTTTTTTCAAAAATGCCAAAACCGCGATGGATGTTGGGCAGGCCAGGGGAGCGATATTACTTTCTGGGATTGAAAATAAAATGCAAATTTACGAGTTTACCCCGCTTCAAGTAAAGCAAGCCATTACCGGTTATGGTAAAGCAGAAAAAAAACAGATGCAAAAAATGACCGCTACTATTTTGGGATTAAAACAAAAAATCAAATCCGATGATGCGGCCGATGCTTTGGCTGTGGCGCTTTGTGCGGCACAGAGTATGTGGGTTAATAAGTTGAAAGTTAAAAGTTGAAAGTTAAAAGTGTCATTGCGAGGTCCGCCTGGGCAGACCGCGGCAATCCCATTGCAGAATATTAGATATTGAATATTAAAAAACGAATTTAAAAAACACCCCAAAGGGTGTTTTTAAAAATTATTCTACAAAGTTAAATCTTTGAATTTTTTTGCCATCAACGATGATATCTTCATAAAATTTTTCTTTCGGCCTGACCCATAAAGAATTGTTGCCAAATTCAGACAAATCATAAAGTGCGCGATAAGCAGCTATTTCTTCTTAAACACTGCTATCTCTGCCCGCATCGATAACTTCTAAATTTTACCTTTAAAATGTTTATATTTGCCTGGCTTTAAATCTTCTGCATGTTTTAATGTTCAAACAAAGTAGCGGCGTACATTATGATTATACCGAGGATAAAAACAACAAAAGAAAGCATAGATTTTTTAAGGTTTGTTTCTTTGCGAATTTCCGGCATTAAATCTGAAGAGGCAATATAAATAAATCCTCCGGCGGCAAAAGGAAGAAGGTAAGGAATAATACTTTCTAATTTAAAAGAAGCAAAATAACCGGCTATCCCACCCAAAAGCACAGTAAGAGCTACTAAAAAATTTATGATTAGGGCTTTTTTCTTTTCAAATCCAGCGTGAATCAAAACGCCAAAGTCACCTATTTCTTGTGGTATTTCATGTAGTGCAATGATAGTGGTAGTTATTAAACCCAAACGAATATCTATCAAAAAAGTGCTAGCGATTACTAATCCATCAATAAAATTATGTACGGAATCACCAACTAAATTCATATATCCGAAAGTATGAATGGGGCACTCACCTTTGTGGCAGTGACGCCAAAACAACGTTTTTTCTAAAAGGAAAAAGAAAACAAAAGATAAAAGAGTGATCAAGAAAATTAATTCAGTACCTAACTCGTGAGCGGCTTCGGGTAAAAGATGTAAAAACGCCCCACCAATAAGTGCACCAGCTGAAAGAGAAACTAAAAATAAAGTTATTTTATTTAAAGTTTCTTTTTTTAAATAAAGTAAAAATAAGGCTACCCAAACGCAGAGGGTAATAGCCAAACATGAAAGAATGATTAAAAAAAACGTATTCATAAATTAGTAAGTTAATATAAAATTAAGGAATTGGATTTTCGTTTGCTTCTTTTTTATATAAGAAATAACAGAATAAAGAGGTAAAGAAAGCACCGATACTATTAACTATTAAATCAGACATAGTATCGCGTAGCCCGTTGCCTTGATAAGATTGACCAATCATGACTTCTGTTTCCGATAAATTCCATTTTTGATGAGCGGTTTTAAATAACATATCTGAGGTGAATTCAAGTATTTCCCAAACTACTCCGGCGGTTACGGCAATAGTAAAAGCCAAAAAAGCTAAAAAACCCGGACGAATATTCAATTTGTAGTGAAGATTTATTTTGTACATGAAAATAAAACTGGCAAAACCGATAACTATTCCGGCTAGGGTATGTAATAAATCATCCCACCACCAAAAACGATAATACATATCAAAACGAACACTAAAAAACATTCCCGCATAAACAAATAAAACAATAGTTATTTCTAAAATTTCTGGAATATTTAGTTTTTGATGTTTACGAATATAGCCGGGAACAAAAGTTAAAAGTAGAGTTACTAAAGTCCAAAAAGCTAATTCCATTCTTTTGTAAAGCTCTTCAAAAATTTTTGTTTTGGAAATAGCCCCGTCTAAAAATATTTCAAAACCAACAAAAAATAAGTTTAAAAGCAAAGAGACCAGCAACAACAAACGAACGGTGGTCAAAATACGATCACGCCAATTTTTTTTGTTTTGTAGTTCTGGATTTTTTTTCGACATATTTTAGTCATTTTGATATTTGTAGGATTTTTTCATGGCTTTCCAGAAAACATCTTTTTGAATACAGTGCGGATTGCTACCATCGCAATCTTTGTTTTCTAAGATATTTCCGTATTTGGCAAAAGTATTTTTATCTTCGTACATATAAGGGTCTTTTTGCAAATTAGCAGTTACAGCGGCATGAGCCTTGTCTACATTTCCACCGGCTTTGGCAAGTTCTTCTTCCATACCTTTGTTATAAGCGCGTACCAAGCCACGAAATTCAGCTGATTGAGCCTCTTTTTTGACCGTGTCTATAGCTTCGCCCAAAATGGCGGTGACCGGTGCAGAAGCTGGGGAATCAACTAGATCAAGCAGTTCGCCAAAAGCTTCTTTCTTGGCTTCGTCCATTATTTTTTCGTAAATTTGATCTTTGATATAACCGGTAACCCTGTCAGCTTCACGCCCAAAATCTTGTTGTTTTTGACTAAGACCTTTTTCTATCGCTGCTTGTCGCTCTAACATTCTTTGATAAAAAAGTAATTGCTCATCATATTTTTTCTCCGTTTCAGTTGGGTTACTATTCCAAAATTTTAAACTATCAACAGCATTGCCAAATTTTTCATTCCAGCGCAATTTTACTATTTCTGACGGATCCATATTTTCAATATCATTTTTTGGATCATTTTTGTAAGCGAGCATTTCGCTGAGTGATTTATATTCTTGTTCGCTAAGTTTTTCTCCTTTATCTCGCAAACTATCATTTAAAGCAGTCAAAGAATTTTTCGTTTTTTGATCGATTTTTCCGCTGTAATAATCCATCGCTACTTTTTTGTTCATTGGGTCAGAAAGTGATTCATATTCGTTTTTGTTTTTATTATCCATCACGCCCAGATAATCATTTCTCTTTTTTTCCAGACCGTCCAATTGTTTTTGTAGTTCTGCATCAGGATTATTTTTTAACTCTTCTTTGAGTATATTTATTTGATCGTCTATTTCTAAAACACTGCCAGGTAATAAATAAGGCCCAACTTGTGAAACACAGCTTTGTTTATCAGCCCCAGACAACATCAAACATCCATCAGGATTTTTAAATTTAACTGACGCGCCCAGGATACACTCTTCTTTGGTGTAGGAATAGGCACCACCTTCAATTTTGTTGCAAGCGCTCAAATCGCCGGTATTTTCCGCAATGCGTAGATAACATTTATCTCGTGGTGGGTTGGAACCTTTAAAGCCCTCACCTTTGATTTTAGCACAAGTATCAGCGTTGCCTCCTTGCACACCGGCGTTTTGGTAACAATGATCAGGGTCATCAAAAAAACTACACGCCCATTCATTGATATTTTCAACACAACCGCTGAGAAATAAAGGAGCCAATAAAATAATTGTCACAGTAGTAGCTTTTTTATTTAAACCTTTTTTAATCAAAAGTTTGATTATCAAAACAATAAGCCAAATCAAAACTAAAGCAAAAATAAATTTGGTCGCGGAAAGCAGGGGGTAGCCGACATAATTGATAAGACCACGAGCGATATCGGTATATCTATTTTCAAAATAAACCAGTTGTCGACCAAATAAATACCAAGGTAAATTCATTAAAGCAACTAAAATTGGATAGATAAATGTGTTGTTTTTTAGCTTAGTTTTGCGTAAAATCGTATAAACCATATAACCTCCAAGCATGGATAAAAGACCAAAAATTAAACCTGCATAAATACTGTATTTGCTAAAAATAGAGATAACGCGCTTGTCGGTAATATCGGAAAATTTGATAGTTACCAAATCATAAGCAAAAAAGTAAAAAACTCCGGCAAAAACAAGCCAAAAAATCAGTGGTAACCAAGCGGAATGTAAAAAACATTTCTTTGTTTTTTCTTCAACGATTTTTTCCGGATTGTTTTCAATAATTTCCTCTTTTTTTTGTAAATGTTGTTCGTCCATATTTTTACATTATATTTTTATTAAAGTTTTGATTTATTTTATTAATTTTTTAAATTACTACTCATATAATAGTCAACCGGAGCAAAATCATCTGTTAAAATAGGAATATCGATGACAATTTTCTCTTGCCATAAATGGTCTAAATAATTATTTAGCACGGGATCTGCATTCTTAAATGAAGGAATTTCTTTAGATTTTAAAGCTATTAGAATTATATTTTGTATTTTTTCTGTGTTTTTTGAATCATTAACCGGAAACAAATAAACTTGAGGAAAAACGTTTCGATAGGTTGCATATTCTGCTTTTAAAAATTTACTTTTTTCTCCCTCCATAGCTGAAATAATATTTAGAATAACTAGACCATCATTATTTAAAATTTCGTATTTTTTTTGTATAGCCTCCAGAGTCGTTAATTGAAAAGGGATAGAATAAACAGAAGTAAAAGCATCGCCGAAAATTACATCATATTTTTTTTGTGTTTTGTTTAAATATACTCTGCCGTCTTCATGATAAATAGTTAAATTAGGATTTTCTATTAAATTAAAATATTTTTTAGCTAGTTCTGTAATTTTTTTATCTATTTCTATGACATCTATAGTAGCTTCTGGATATTTGGTTAAAAAATATTTTGGATAAGAATATCCCGCGCCACCAAACATTAGCGTTTTTTTAAAATTTGGATTAAAATGTTTAGCCAGGTCATAGTATTTGGTATATTCATTCACTAATTCGTTGTTGTCTAAAAACATTGATGAATGGTTTTCATTGTTTATCCCCATGGTTTTAACGATTTTATTTGTTTTTATATCAATACGATCATATATCCAAATACGATTATATTCTGTATCTACATCTATAAAATTATTTTTTTCAAAAGCATAAGCAAATCCATCGACTATAAACCAAATAAAGGCAATAATCAACAAAGAAGTGATGATTTTTGAGAGTTTTTTAACGGAAATAATCAAAGAGTTTAAAATTAAAACAATCACTAAAATAATCAATATTTTATTGGTTCCAAAAGTTGGAATTAAATAAAAGCCTGATAAAAAAGTTCCAACAATACTTCCAGCTGTGGATATGGCATAAAGATTTCCAACAGTGGTTCCGGAAGTATTTAAATTTTCTATTTTTAATTTAACAGTATAAGGCGAAACCATGCCAAGTAAAATGCTGGCTGGAGAAAATAAAATTAAGGAGGCAATAAGTGAAGGTATTTTTATATCTTCAAAATTTAATTGTAAAATGATAAGCAAAAAATCTTTTATTAAAATCATGATCCCGATGAAAATAGCTGATAAAAAAATAATCAAAGATAAATTATTAAGATTGGGATTTTTGTCTGCGATTTTTCCGCCTAAATAATAACCAAAACTAAGACTACCTAAAATAATTCCGATTAAACCAGTCCAAATGATGATAGATGTACCAAAATAAGGACCAAGAACTCTTGATCCAGCAGTTTCAAAAATCATTACTACGGCCCCACAAACAAAAGCTGTTATTTCGAGCATAAACTTATTAATTTTTAAAAAGATTATGAAATAAAATTAAATCTTGGAATTTTTTTACCATCTACTATAATATCTTCACAAAATTTATCTTTAGGCCTAACCCATAAAGCATTATTGCCAAATTCCGCCGAGTCGTAAAGCGCACGATAGACTACTAGCTCTTCCAGGGTGTCACTATCCCTGGCAATATCGATAACTTCATAAAACTTACCTTTAAAATGTTGATATTTACCCGGTTTTAAATCATTCATATTTATAAAATTTATTTTTTGCTTATTTAGATAAAAACTGTTAAAATTTTAAGTAAGCTTATATGAATTTTAGTATATTTTATGAGAAAAAGCAACAAAGAAGTTATTGGGTTAAAAGTTGAAAGTTATAAAGTTAAAAAAAAGGCGATACCAGCCTTAACTTCTCCTCAAAGAGGAGAGGAAATAGAAAAGTTTGTCGTGGTAGTGCCAAATATCAGAAGCGCGCATAATGTCGGTGCGATTTTGCGAACTGCTGACGGGGCGGGGATAGACAAAGTTTATATTACTGGCTATTCCCCATATCCACCACACCCTAGTCTGCTCAAAGTATCTTTGGGGGCGGAAAACTTTGTAAAATGGGAATATTGTAAACAAACTGGAAAATTACTTAAACAATTGAAAGAAAAAGGGTATAATATAGTAGCGCTGGAACAAACAAAAAACAGTGTTAATATATTTTCTTGGAAACCCAAATTTCCTTGTGCTTTGGTACTTGGAAACGAAAAAACTGGCGTAACCAAAGATCAGTTGAAATATTGTGATAAAGCAGTTGAGATTCCGATGAGAGGGAAGAAGAATAGTTTGAATGTGTCGGTGGCGGCGGGGGTGGCACTTTATTATATTGCTGAAAAATTGCAAGATTGCAAGATTATATAAAAATATTGGATATTAAATATTGAATATTAAAAATTAATTAAAAATTCACCCCTGTGAAATATTGCCGAAGGCGATCCTGTCTTTGACAGGATTTTACGGGGTAAAAAATTAAAAATTAAAAATTTTTCACATGTCTAATTATACAATTCAACTTTTCAGATATTTTTATTCCAACATTCCTCCTCTTTTTCCCATAGAAAGAAAACAGAAAATAAGAGAAGCGATGTTGCAATTACAAAACAACCAATCTCTCACCCCGCACCAGATAGAAGATACGATGATTGTGTTTGGTTATGAGCTTTGGCCTTGGAATCAGGCTTATAAGGATTTCTTGACGATTGCAGAAAATGCTTATGGTGATGAATTTTTGCAACCATATTTATTTCCAGAATTAAAAGAAAAATATCTTCATTATAAAGATTATGGCTTGAGTTTGCGTGATTTACACTCTGGTCGTCCGGCCGTTTATTTTGAAAGTGAAGAAAGGGTAGAACTGTATAAAGCATTACTCAAAATGCAAGAAGATTTGAAAAAATACGTAAATCAACAAATTGTTAGCACTGAAAAGAAAAGATATTTGGATAAAGTGGAAGAGTATACAAAAGTTTTGGAACAAATTGAGGAAAAAATGCGAGGACTTCGGGAAATCGCACAAAACGAACAAGATCACCCAATGCTGGCTGATGAAATCAGAGAAAAAATCAGATTTTTTGAATATGGGATGTGTTTACTTGGGCCGGAATTAAATTTTCACGCCGTTTCACAGTCCATAGATTTTTTTGAGGGAAGAAAAATGGATTTGAATAGGATGAGGGGGATAGAAACGACTAAACAGATTGATTTTTATAATGAATAATATGAAAAAAGTACTCCTTATTATAGCTTCCTATGGTTTTCAGCAGATGGAATATTTTGAACCAAAAAAGATTTTGGAAAATGCAGGAGTGGAAATAATAACCGGGAGTGATAAAAAAGGAAAAGTTATTGCTTCTCGCACTCAAGAAATTGCGCAATCCGATATAATTTTGGAAGAAATTAAACCATCTGATTATGATGGAATATTTTTGGTTGGTGGACATGGAGCAATGGAATATCTGAATAATGAAAAAACATATAAAATTTTTAGAGAGATTGCAAAGAGTAATAAACTCTGGGGAGCTATCTGTATTTCCCCGCGAATTTTGGCTAATGCCGGAGTCTTGATGGGAAAAAAAGTAACTGGTTGGGATGGAGATGAAGAATTGGAGAAAATCTTGAAAAAAGCCGGAGCGGAATATATTAGGGAAGAAGTGGTGGTGGATGATAAACTTATAACTGCTATCGGCCCCAGTGCAGCATCGGTTTGGGGAAAAGCAATTTTAGAGAAAATAAAATAAACTGTTAAAATAAGATAAACAAAAAAATCACCCCATGACTGAGGCGATTTTTTTTATGTTAATTTCTTTGGCACTACCGCATTGTATTTCTTAATATAATTTTTAATGCTTGCTTTTTCTAATAACTTTGCATGCGAACCAAAACTACTGATAACACTACAACTGTTGGCAATACCCCAAGTCAAAGCGGTTTTGATATCGTGATCATATTGTCGAGCTGCGATATAGCCAGCGGAAAATGCGTCGCCAGCGCCGGTTTTGGCTACCACTTTTACAGGGTATGATTCCATTTTCCAAACATTATCTATATTTCCTGCATAAGCGCCTTTTTCCGCATCAGTTATTACTACCTCTTTGGTACCAAGACTCAAAAGTTTATGGATGATGGTGGTAATACTTTTTTCTTTTTGCAAAGTAGTGTTTAAAATAACTTCCGCTTCTTGTAAGTTGATAATTAGTAAATCAGATTTTTTGATAGTTTCCAAAACATTGTTTAAAGAATTTTTTAATTGAAACGATCCGGGGTTATAAGCCAGACGAACGGTTGGATGTTTTTTGAGGTGAGCAAAAAGATTTTTTTGCAGAATTTCAAAACCGTCCGATAGTGAAGTATAATAAATCCAATCAGTTGCTGGGACATTTTCCGGCCAAGAATAATATTTTTTTTTATGAGAAGATAATATTGTGCGTTCACCTTTGTAGTTGAGAACTATAGCAAAACGGGTTTCGTTTTTAGGGTTAAGTTTGACGAATTTGGTATCTACTTTATATTTTTTTAATTCATTGATTACGGTTTTGCCATTGGCGTCTTTACCTAGATCAGTCAAAACAGTGGTGTAGAGTCCTAGTTTACTACTACCGATAGCTACATTGACGGCGTTGCCACCAATATTTTGAAAACTTTCACTAACCGGTACTTTGGCAGCATAGTCCAAACACAAACGACAGGTTTTTTTATCAACACTGCATTCTACTTCCGCTTCATCAAGGATTATGTGGTTATCAACGACTGCATCGCCGATAGTAAGTAAGTTGAACATATGCAAAAATTTTTAATTTTTAATTTTTTACCCCGTGAAATACTGTCAAAGACAGGATCGCCTTCGACGATATTTTACAGGGGTGAATTTTTAATTAATTTTTAAAACCTATCGCAGAATGGCTCAATCCCAAGGATTAATGAAATTTTAAATTTTAATGTTTAGTTTTAATCATTTAGACATTGGCGATTCATTAAAAACTGAAAATTAAAAATTGGAAATTTAAAAACCACGATTATGTTTTTAGTTTGTTATTTGTATTTTGTTTAATAGTCCCAACTGGTGTATGTAATCCTGTTAATATTTCCACAAACTCAACCATACTAGCAAGAAATAAACCACCCATAGCTAAAGAAAAAATAGCGTTTCCAATCCAGAGAGCATAAACAAGTAAACAAAAAGCGCCAATGGCCAATACAATATCCTGTTTTGTTTCGTGCCCTAAAAATACGGCGTAAGTGATTAAGATAGAACCAAGGCCAGCGAGTACGTTGATAATGATGTCGAAGAGAGGAAGAGACATAAAAAAATTTTTAATTTTTAATTTTACAATTTTTAATTAATTTTTAATTTATTAATGTTTAATTGAAAATTGTAAATTATTTCTGTTTATTAAGATATTCTATCACCGCCAAGGCCGCTACTGTTCCTTGTCCTGCAGCAACAATGATTTGTTTATAAGGCGTATCAGTCACATCGCCAGCGGCAAAAATCCCTGGCACATTAGTATGACAATTTCTATCAACAATAATTTGCTTAGCTCTGTCTTTTTCCACGATGTCTATAAATTCTGAATTTGGCACCATGCCGACATGGATCATCGCGCCGTCAATTGCTAATTCTTTTTCTTCTTTTTTATCATCGCGTAAATCGCGGTATTTCAAACCGGATAATCTATTTTCACCAATAAATTCAAAAGTATCAGCATAGTGGATTATTTCTACATTGGATAATGATTTTACTTTTTCAATCAAAACATCATCGCCAGTAGGGAAGCCGAATTTTTTCTCTGCAGTATCTGGTTCAATAGTCATCAGATGAACTTTTTGAGCGATACCACTCATCATTACCGCAGCTTCTAGAGCTGCATTACCGCCACCAAGTACAGCTACGGTTTTGTTTTTGAATAACGGCCCATCGCAAACAGTGCAGTAAGTAACACCTTTATGAAAAAGAGTTTCTTCATTTTTTGCTCCTAAATGTCGTGGATGAATACCAGTAGCTATAAGTACAGTTTTGGCTATTTCAGTTCGTTCTTCACCTTTGCTGTTGCGGGCTTTTATACTAAAACTAACATCTTCCTTTTGAATAGCAAAAACTTTCCATCCTTCTTCTATTTCTACATCATTGGCGCGAACATGAGCGGCAAAATTTTGAGCCAATTCATAGCCATAAATAGTTTTTATACCTAGCCAGTTACTAACTTCTCCGGCATAGGCAACTTCACCGCCGACATCGTGAGTAATAAGTTTGAAATTAAGTTTTCTGCGAGCTGCGTAAATAGCTGCGCTACAACCAGCAGCGGAACCCCCGATAATTATTAGATCGAGCATAGATAAAAATTTTTAATTTTTAATTTTACAATTTTTAATGAATTTTCAATTATTAATTTTCAAGCAGGCGTCATCTTGATCCACCTAGGCGGAGAAGGATCCCTTAATCTTTGAGTCATTTCTTAAACAAACCACAAGGGATTCTTCGCTACGCTCAGAATGACAGTTATGTTTGAAATATTTTTATTTTATTATTTTTTCAAACTGTTTTTTTATTTTTCTAACATCTTCCGCTAAAACCAGCCGTTTACCTACGCAAAACTCACTTACTCCTGCTTTTTTCAAATCAACAATATTTTCTAAACTTATTCCACCATCAGCGGCGATCAAGATATTTTTATTTTTTGCACTAAAAGATTTTATTTTTTTCAAAACCGGTTTTATCAATTTTTGTCCTTGAATACCCGGATGTACGGTCATAAAAAGTACAGCGTCAATTTTATTTAAATATTTGGTGATCTTATATATTTTTGTTTCTGGATTTAAAACCAGACCCAACTGCCAGCCGTTTTTACGAACAATATCATCTATTTTATCAAAATTGTTTTTCAGAGTTTCAATATGAATATAAACGCGAAAAATATTTTTTACTTTTTCCCATTTCTCTAATTCTTTTAATGGATTTTTAACCATTAGGTGAAGTTCAAAACTACAGGGTAATCGTAATTTATTTATTTCTAATCTTTCTTTAAAAGTTTTGTTTTTGACAAAAAGACCATCGCAGATATCTATTTGGACAAGAGGAAAAATATTTTTTATTTTGTTTATTTGTTTTTTAAATTCGGAGAATTTTGGAACTAAAATTGCGGGGACGATTTGTGATTTCATAAGTAAGTTTATTTGTCATCCTGAACTTGTTTCAGGATCTCCCTATAGCGATTTCCCAAAAGGGGAGATACTGAAATAAATTCAGCATGACTATTGTATTATCCTTCCAAGTCGGTGATTTTTTGATTACGGCGAACAAATCTTTCTTCGCCGGCAAATTCGGTATTTAAGAATGTTTTGATAATAGCGGCGGCGTGATCTTTGGTCAAAACTCTGCCGGCTAAACATAAAATATTGGCGTCATTGTGTTTACGCCCAAGCTCGGTTCCGGAAATATTATAACCGATAATTGCTCTAATACCAGCAACTTTGTTGGCAGCGATACACATTCCGTGCCCACTGCCGCAAATCAAAATTCCTTTATTACCGGTTTCTAATACTTTTTTAGTTAAAGGTGAGACAAAGTCCGTAAAATCATCAGTTTCATCGTAGTTTTTAGCTCCCAAATCTTCAAATTCCATTTCTTGATTTTTGAAAATTTGTTCTAATTCTTTTTTGAGTTTATGACCAGCATGGTCAGCGGCGATGTAAAACATATAATTAAGTTGAAAGTTGAAAGTTAAAAGGATGTGTTTATTATATCCTTTTTAAAACGGTTTGGCAATTGACAAAAAAAAGGAAAATAGGTAAGATTAGATTAGTTTTAAAAGTGCTAAAACCCGTTATCAGCGGGGTTTCCAAAGCGGAAAAAGCATTTAGGAAAGAACTTCGTTTAAAACGAATAGTAGAATCCTACGGATAAGCCCGAAAAAGCTGTAAATTAAGTATAAAGTTAAGATGGTACCGCCTTTAACTAGGGCTCTTAACACGCAACCGCGTGTTTTTTTTATTTTTAAAATTAATTAAAAATTTACCCCTGTAAAATATTGTCGAAGGCGATCCTGTCTTTGACAGTATTTCACGGGGTAAAAAATTAAAAATTTTGTCATATGTTATACAACGCCAACGAAGAAGAAAATAAAATACTTGATTATTGGGACGAACATAAGTGTTTTGAAAAATCAGTTGAAAAAAATCCAGAAAGTAAGCCGTATGCTTTTTATGATGGCCCGCCTTTTGCTACCGGCCTACCGCATTACGGTCACTTAGTGGCTTCATTAATGAAAGATATGGTTCCTAGATATTTTACGATGAATGGATTTAGAGTAGAAAGAAAATGGGGCTGGGATTGTCATGGATTGCCGATTGAAAATATTGTAGAAAAAGATTTGAGTTTGGGTGGTCGTAAAGATATTGAGGATTATGGTATCGTAAAATTTAATGAAGGTTGTCGATCTTGCGTGATGACCTATGCACATGAATGGAAAAAAACTATTCGCAGTTTGGGTCGTTGGGTTGATATGGAGAATGATTACAAAACAATGGACATAAATTATATGGAAACCGTTTGGTGGGTTTTTAAAAGTTTATGGGACAAAGGGTTTGTTTATAAAGGTTATAAACCGATGCACATTTGCCCTCGTTGTAGTACACCACTTTCTAATTTTGAAGTAACACAAGGTTACAAAGATATTAAAGATATTTCCATTACCGTAAAGTTTAAAGTTAAAAATCCTGAAAAATTGGGTTTGAAAAAATTGACTATTTTAGCATGGACTACTACTCCTTGGACATTACCAGGAAATGTTTTACTGGCTTTGGGTGGAGAAGTAAAATATGTTATTGCTAAAGTTGGGGAAGAAAATTATTTATTGGCCAAAGATAGACTGGAAGCAATATTAAAAAATGAACAATATGAAATTTTGAGCGAATATATTGGTGATAAATTGATAGATTTAACTTATGAACCGTTATTTCCTTATTTTGCCGACACACAAAATGCTTTTCGTACAGTAACTGCTTTGTTTGTTACTACGTTTGATGGTACTGGTGTGGTACATATTGCCCCAGCTTTTGGAGAAGATGATTTTAAAGTGGGAGAGAAAGAAAAAATTCCTTTGGTTCAGCACGTGGACATGACCGGAAGATTTATTGATAAGGTTATTGATTTTGTTGGAATAGAAGTAAAACCTAAAGAAGATCCACAAAAAACCGATGTGGAAATTATCAAATGGTTAGCAGCGCAAGATAAATTGTTTAGTAAAGAAAAAGTGGAGCATAGCTATCCACATTGTTGGCGTTGTGATACTCCATTACTCAATTATGCAACTGATAGTTGGTTTGTAAAAGTAATGGATATTAAAGAGCAAATGTTGAAAAATAATCAACAAATAAACTGGGTGCCGGCGCATTTCAAAGAAGGTCGTTTTGGTGATTGGTTGGAAGGGGCTCGTGATTGGGCGATATCACGTAATCGTTTTTGGGGCACACCACTTCCTGTTTGGGAAAGTAAAGATGGAGATTTTATTTGTGTCGGTTCGGTAAAAGAATTGGAGGAATTAAGTGGACAAAGAATTACCGATTTACATAAACATTTTGTTGATAAAATAGTTTTTAATAAAGATGGAAAAGAATATAAAAAAATCCCCGAAGTTTTGGATTGCTGGTTTGAAAGCGGAAGTATGCCTTATGCACAAATGCACTATCCTTTTGAAAATAAGGAAAAATTTGAAAAAATGTTTCCAGCGGCCTTTATTGCTGAAGGACAAGATCAAACTCGCGGTTGGTTTTATACTTTGCATATTTTAGCTACTGCTCTGACAGTTGGTAAAAATCCAGCTATTCCGGTAAAAAATAGCTTACCGGCTTTCAAAAATGTAGTGGTTAATGGCATTGTATTAGCTGAAGATGGTAAAAAAATGAGTAAAAGTTTGCGCAATTATCCGGATCCGGAAGTGTTGTTGCAAAAATATGGGGCCGATGCCGTTCGTTACTATATGGCCACTTCTCCGGTGATGGAAGCGGAATCTCTTTATTTTAGCGAAGAAGGAGTGAGAGAAGTTTATGGTAAGCTTATAAATACTCTTTGGAATGTTTATGAATTCTATGAAATGTTTGCAGGCGGAGTAAAGCCGGAAAAAAAGATTTCAAATAATATTTTGGATAAATGGATTTTAGCCAAATTAAATTTTTTAATAGAAGAGGTTTCCAAAAATATGGAAAATTATCGTTTGGCTCAAGCCAGTCGACCGATTTTAGAATTTGTTACCGAGCTTTCTCAATGGTATGTACGTCGAAGTCGCGATCGTTTTAAAGGTAATGATGAAGAAGATAAAAAAGCGGCCTTGTCTACTACTTATGAAGTTTTGTCTATATTATCAAAAGTAATGGCACCAACTACGCCTTTTATTGCAGAAAAGATATATTTAGCCCTAGGTGGAGAAAAAGAAAGTATACACTTGGAAGATTGGCCGAAAGCTAAAAAAGCAGATAAAGACATTTTGGAAGAAATGGAAAAAGTGCGTAAAGCAGTGGAACTAGGATTGTCTTTACGAGCGGAAAAAGGGCTTAAAGTTCGTCAGCCTTTATCTAGGGTTGTAATAAACGAAAAGATAGAAGAGGAATTATTAAAAATTTTAGCTGAAGAACTAAATGTTAAAGAAGCCATTTTTGATAAAAAATTCTCTTTTACTAAAAATACCAAAGAAAACAACGGTCTAAAAGTTTGGTTAGATACAGAAATTACACCTGAACTTAAAAAAGAAGGTGTGGTTCGAGAAATTATACGAACCGTCAACCAAATGCGTAAAGATCAGAAATTGACGGTTAACGACAAAATTATTTTAATTTTTAATTCTTCAAGTGAAAATTTAAAAGCAGTCATTGAAGAAAATTCTGAAAAATTAAAACAAAGCGTTTTGGCGGAAAAAATAGAACAACGAGAAACATTAAATAAAGAAATGGAAATTGACGGAGAAAAAATTCAGCTTGCAGTGGAAAAAATCTAAAAAACTTGGAGATATTTGAAAAAAACCCGCTTTAATGTTATGATTAAAGCGGGTTTTAAATTATTTATTAACTTTAATTTATGAAATATTCAACACAAATTTTGATGTTTTTGTTGTTTTTAACCGTTGGTTTTGTCGGTTATATGACGTACCAAATCTTTATAAATGAACAAGATATTGTTCAAAGTAACATCGTGTTCAGTATTAATAATGATGCTTTGCAAAAAAATACTATTGCTTTACCAAAAATAAACTACGCAAATTTAACAGAAAAAGATATTTTAAATTTATTAGTTGATGAGATTGTAGAACCGGAAAAAGTAATGGAGAACTTATATTTGGCCAAAATAAAAACTAGTAAAAATGAAATGGCTTTGATGAGTTTGCCTGGTTGGAATGAGTTATTGGCTAAAGTTTTTGGGGAATATATGAACTGGGTTGGTAAAGATTCCAAAATGCAGAAATTTTCTGCGCAGATGGTTACAGACTTGTCCCCTTATTATGACGCAAAAAAATGTGATTTAAAAAAAGTGACTTTTGGGTACGCACCAAGACTAAAAGAAAAATTAAATTCTCCTCATTTGGGAATTACGGATAGTTATAAAATAATGTTTGGGGATGAAAAATATGTCAAAACTTTTGCCAGTGCCAAAAAATTAACTGATTTGAGTGATGGAGCTGTTTATTGGATGGCACATGAATTAACTCATTGTGAGCAGTACGCAGGTAATAGAAATAAATATGCAGTGCGCTGGTTTAATGAATTATTTAAATATGCAGCCAAAGATTTTGTTGCTGATTTTTGGAATGCCATAGAAAAAGCTATTACTAAATTTGTGTTTACTGGAAAATGGGATTTTAGTAATGTAATTTCTATGTTAGCTCCGGAAAAATTAGCTCAATATGATGATAATATGCCGCTTGAAATAGAAGCTTATGAAAAGGGGATGAAAGTGGTTGGAGAAGTTAGTAAAATTCGAGCTAGGGAACAAATAAAGATTGAAATTGATCTAAAGCCAATCATCAAACCAATCATTGTTCAACCTATAAAGTTCAATCCTTAAAAGATAATCAAAAAACTCACTAATTAAAGTGAGTTTTTTATTTGTTTAAAAGCTTAAATGTATTTTGACAAGTATAGGTTTTTAATTCTTGGTTATAACCACAGAGAAAATCAGGCGCACAGCATCCGTGGCATTTTTTTATTTTACAATTTTGACAAGGTAAAAGTACACTTTTAAATTTTTTGATAATTTGTTTGATAGGTTTTTTGCTGTCTATCAAAGCGATAGGGGATTCGCAACAGCCGTAAATTTTTCCATCGGATTGTAAAGAAAGTTGAAAACAGCCGAAATTTTTATCTGGTACGGATTTATAATTTGTTTTGATATCTAAAATTTGTTTTAGTGTTAAAGCCCCTTCAATATTTTTGTCATTGGATAATGAATGATTGTCGGTATAAAATTTGGTTTTTTGTGTCATGTAATTTAAAACCAATTCTTTACCAGTTTCTTTGGAAAGTTGTTTTTGAAAAGTTTTTCGATAAGGATATGATCGTTTGTTAATCAAAAACATTATTTCTACAAAAAATCCCAGAGCCAAAGCTTGTTTTACAAAAGAAACACTTTTTTGAAAATTGCCTTGACCGCGATTGTAATCATGAATTTTTTCCGGACCGTCAAAAGAAACTAGTAGTTGTACTTGATTTGGATTTTTTATTTCTTTGAGACGATTGATTGTGCCATTGGTAATAACAGAAACAAAGATATTTTGTTGATTTATTTTATTTATTAAATCAGTAAAATTTTTTTGAGCAAAAACTTCTCCGCCGCAAAATAAAATTGATTTTAGGTCAATTTCTTTTTTATAACGATTTACAAAGGATAACATTTTTTTATTAGATAAAATATTTTTTGTTTTTTTGGTATAACAATATCGGCAATTGAGATTGCATAATTCCAGAGGGGAAATATAGATATTTTCCAAAGCGATTTTAATGTCTTTTGATAATATAGGCATATTATGGCTAATTATAGGGTTGTTTAGGGCGATTCGTCAACCGAGATATTGACAAAAATGATTTTTTTGGCTAATATAAGCTTTAATTAAACCAAATTTTATTTATGGTTACTTGGCGAGAACTTCGGGATAATCCGAGGTTAAAACAGACTTTTGATAAAAAAATGGACGCAGTCAAAGCTGTGCGTGATTTTTTTTGGGAAAATGGTTTCAAAGAAGCGATTACTCCGACTGCTCTTATTAGTACTGACCAGGAAAAGTATTTTGATCCTATGCCAGTTTATTTTCATGAGCCAAACGGTACTGAACATCGTTTATTTTTGGTGACTTCACCGGAAATTGGTTTGAAAAAATTACTTTGTGCCGGCTGGACTAAAGTTTTTCAAATGTTACAAGTTTTTCGTGATTATGAGGAATTTGGCAATACGCACAATCCAGAATTTACTATGATTGAATGGTACAGAGGTCCGGGAACATATTGGGAAATAATGAATGATGTGGAAAGCCTTTATAAATATGTAGCTACAAAACTTGGAGTAAAAAAATTATTTTATAAAGGTATTTCAACTGAAATTTTTACAAAGTGGGAAAGAGTAAGTATGAAAGAGCTGTGGCAAAAACATGTCGGGGTTAATTTGGACGATTATTTAACCACAGAAGCGATGAATAAACTGACTAAAGAGCGCGGTTATCAAGTGAGCGATGATGATACTTATGAAAGCAATTTTTACAAAATATTTTTAAATGAAATAGAAGGAAAATTGGGAATTGAAAAACCGGTTTTTGTCTATAGTTTTCCGGATCTTTTAGCTTCACTTTGTCAAAGTGATCCAAATGATAGTCGCTATGTAGAACGTTTTGAGTTTTATGTAAATGGATTGGAATTGGGCAATGCCTACGGAGAATTAAACGATGGAAAACTTCAAGCTAAACATTTACATGAAAATTATGAGTTTAGAAAAAAAAATGGAAAAATGCTTTATCCGATTGACGAAGATTTTAATCAGGCGGTTGAAGAAAGCATGCCTAAAGCTGGAGGAATAGCCATTGGTATAGATAGGATGGTGATGCTCATGACTGGCGTAAAAGATATAAACGAAGTTATTTTTGAAAGTGCAAAAGATCAAACTGATAGATATAGATAAAAAAAGCGTCCCGAGGGACGCTTTTGACGTTAAAATAGTTTTGAGAACAATGTTTATTCAGGCGGTGCCTGATTTTAAAAAACGGTTCTGTTTACCAGCAGGTAATATCGGGCTGGTGTGGCCGGAAATAATGCTTTTGTTTATGGGAATATGGATGGCACGACGTACCATGGCACCGTGTTCCAATATTCCTTTTTTTGTCTGTTCCTTACCTTTTTTTCTGAGAGATTTTTTCTTTTTGTCTTCTTTTGTCATACGACTCTCCTTAATGTTTTAGGGTTTTTCCGAGTTTTTTTATACTTTTCTTCACTGAAATATTCGTTTCTAGGGTATGATATTTACAGATATTCTCCTAAGCCTCACTCATTTCTTTGCCAGCTGAATTTAAATTATTAGCTACCAAAGAAAGTTTTTTGGCAAGTTTAATCTTACCGTCTTTTTCATCTTTTGCTGAAGCGCGGAGCAGTTCTGCCCCAAGACAAAGTAAAAAAATATAAACGGATTTGTAGCTCAGATTGGCTATGTCTTTTGCCAATTTTTTGAGGCTTTTATACCCAGCCAGGTTTTTTGGACGTTGTTCCTTTGTCATTTCTTCCTCCGTTGTTGAAAATTTTTAATGAACGTACCGTGTAATGTAGACTATTTTTTTTCTTTTGTCAAGGTATTAAAGGTATTTTTAGATTGACTTTTTGGCTTAAAAAGTATACGATTTATATACTTAATACCTAATACTTGATATTAAATATTATTTTATGATGAATATCCAACAAATCTTTGAAACGGCTCTAAAAATGGCTATTTCAGCTGATCCGCGAGGGGAAAAAGGGGTAAAACAATATCTTGGTCGTGTTAAAAAAGAATATGAAGATCTCAAACTGGCAGATAAAAAATATTTTGACACCGAGAGACTTTTTAATCCTTATGCGGACAGTCGTTTGCATTTGGGAGACCCCAAAAAACCGGTAAAAAGAATTTTGGCCGGTATAGATATTGGATCAGCGGAAATTTTATTGGCCTCTCAGCTTAACGAAAGAGGCAAAAAAATAGATTTGGTTTTGGCCCATCATCCGATAGGCAGGGGATTGGCGGATTTGCATGGGGTGATGGATATGACAACAGAAGTTTATGAAAATCTCGGTATTCCAGTCCATTTGGCCGAACAAATCACCGAAGAAAGAATAAAAGAAGTTGGGCGCAGTGTTCATCCTGCCAATCATTTTCAAGTGATTGATATGGCCAATCTTTTGCAAATTGATTTGATGAATACTCATACAGCAACTGACAATTTGGTAAGTCAATACGTGGAAAAGTTTTTGAAAAATAAAAAGCCAGAAACTATAAATGATTTGTTAAAAGTTTTGTTGGAAATTCCAGAATATTCTGAAGCAAAAAAGGTTGGCGCTGGGCCGAAATTGTTTGCCGGAAATCCGCGACATCGAGTTGGTAAATTTTTGATGGAAATGACCGGTGGTACCAATCCATCACAAAAAGTTTATGAGATTTTGAGTAAAGCTGGGATTAGTACTATTGTAACGATGCATATGAAAGATGACGCTATAAACAAAGCCAAAGAACAATTTATGAACGTGGTCGTGGCCGGACACATATCTTCTGATTCTTTGGGGATGAATTTATTTTTGGATGAATTGGAAAAACAAGGAGTAGAAGTGTTGGCTTGCGGAGGATTGATCAGGGTTAAACGAAATAAAAAATAATTTGTAGCAAGTAGTATGTAGCATGTATTATGTAGTCGCTTCGATACATAATTCATAATACATACTACATAATACACACATATGATTTCTCTTATCAAAGGCAAAGTGATAGAAAATAATGGTGAGAAAATAACTGTCTTAACTACCGGGGGAGTTGGCTATGAAATTTTGGTTAATACCAATGGAGCTGAATTTTTTAAAGTCGGGATGGAAACCGAAATTTTGACTTATTTGTCAGTTAGAGAAAATGCGATGGATTTGTTTGGTTTTAAAAACAAAGAAGAAAAAAGTTTATTTGAAAAATTTTTATTAGTTTCCGGAGTTGGTCCGAAAACAGCTTTACGTATTTTGTCCTTGGGTAGTGTTGGAGAAATCAGTTCGGCCATTGCTCGTAGCGATGTCGCTTATCTCACAAAGGTTTCCGGAATGGGTAAAAAAACCGCAGAAAGACTGGTGGTGGAGCTTAAAAATAAAGTCGGACCAAGTACAAATGCAAATTTGGGCCAAGGATTTAGTAATGAAATAGGCGATGTAATAGAAGGTTTAATGGCTTTGGGTTATAGTGGAGTACAAGCCAGAGATACAGCACAAAAACTTCAAGCTAATGGTAAAACAAGTGAACAATTGATGAAAGAAGCGTTGAAGATGTTGGGAAGAAAATAGTATTAAGTATTATGATAGAAATAAATTTTTTCCAATTGATTAAAGATGTTGTATTAACATCTTTGGGTGTTGTATGGGTCTTGATTAAATATTTTTGGTGGTTGCTTTTGTTGGGATTAATAATTGAATTCTCTCCAAATATTTTAGATTTTTTATTAAATTTACTGTTTGGTCGCAAAGAGGTAGAAGAAAAAAAAGAAAATAAGAGATATTTTAAATATTCTGAGTCTTTATACAAAAATTTATTATTACGCGGTTTACCTGTAGAACTCGAAAAGTTCGATGGTCATAAAACCGTTGATATTACTTGTGTTCCGGCTAAATTAGATATTGAAATTGACGGTATTCAGCATGCATTTTACAAACAGGCCATAAGCGATTTGAAAAGAACATACTATTCGCTTGAAAATGACTATGTAACATTAAGAATTCCAAATAATTTAATAAAAAACAATCCAGAAGAAGTTGTTGATTGGGTAGAAAAGATTATAAAAATAAGAATAGACAAAAAATAATAAAAAAATCTGCCATTACTGGCAGATTTTTTTAAGCTATTGGTTTTTTGGAATGATAAACTCTGACAGTTTTTACTCGATCGGCTATTTCTTGGATTTCTTTATCTTTATCGGGACAAAGTTCTTTGAAAGGAGTTAATTTACCGTTGGATTCCACAAGAGTATCCGTGGCTGTTTTAAAGCCTTTTGTTTTATTTATGATATTACAAATAAAACGTCCTTGTTTTTCTATATAGGCTATGGCCTTTTCCGCGGAGATAAGATCCGGAAAAATATCAACCCGAACATCTTTTTCTTTTATGGTTTTACGAATGGATTTTATAGCATCGGGATAAAAATCTTTGTCACCGAGAGCTTGGCAAAGAATTTTCTCAAAATAATTATCAGATTGGTTAAGTAAATTTTCCACTGACAATTTAGAATCTCCGGAATCCATAAGTTTTTTCAAAACAGGATGAATTACTGCCGCTTCCGCCATTTGGGAATAAGGATTTAAATAAATAAAATTATGCATTAATGCGCGGATTTTCAGTACAGTATTTAGTTTGTCCGGATTGGTACAATGCAAACCCTTCTTATCGTCCAATCGTAAATCAAACATAATATCATAGATATTAGGATCTTCGCGAACAAGAGAAAGTATTTCTTTTCCTTCAGAAGTTAAATACAAACCTCTTTCCAAAACAGGTGTTATTTGCTGAGTGTCGCGAGCAGTGTAAGAAAATTTATCTACCAAATCCAACAGTTTTCCAAAAGGTCCTTGATTAAAAATTATATTTTGGATATCTTTTTCATCCTCTTCTATAATAGCGTGTTTTTTAAAGAGTTTTTGCATTTCCGGATTTTGTAATATCGTGGAAACCAAAGTCTCTTCGTCCAATTTTTCCGGAGATATTTTTTTGGTTGCATCGCCTCCGGCTACGGTTGCGCTGTCATGTATGGTAGAAGCGATGAAACTTTTTAAAATGTCTTTATCCGAGCAATTAATAAGACCTTCCGCTTGGCTAATGCGTAAAACCGTGAGATTCATTACCGATGTGAGAAAAGAATGATCAAAACGATCGTGTTTGAATTTTTCAATACCCCAATCATTTTCGTATCTTTCAGTTTGATTTTTTTCCGGAAAAGTTAGGTAACCAAGTTGTTTGATGTCTGTTAGTCTTCTCATACTGGCAGCGCGATCGATGATATCAGTAAGTGAGACGTCCCATTCTTTTGCAATAGCCAAATTTTCCAAAATAGAGGGTGGAAAAGGAATAAAAGGACCGTCGTATTTATCAAAATGATCAGCTCCGGAAACCAAATTATCTTGGTACATGAAGTGTAGTCCAAAACCCAAATGGATATCAGACCGTTCTTTTTTTAGTTTGTAATTAACAAACTCTTTCCAAGATTCTGATTTTTTTTCTTGAGCCAATTCGGAAAATTCAAGTATTTTATGATTTGTTTTTTCGGTTTCTAAATCTTTTTTGAATTGTTCAAAAAGTGGACTGTGTTCAGACATATTATTTCATTTTTTCTCTCAATATTTTCTCTGCCACTATTGGATCGGCACTACCTTCCGTGGCTTTCATTACCATACCAAGTAAAAATTTAATAATAGGTTCTTTGCCGGATTTAAATTGCTCCACTTGTGCTGGATAGTTTTTGATAATTTCCAAAATTACTTCCTCCAATTTGTTTTTATCACTGACTTGCCCGTATCCTTTTTCTTCCATGATATGTGTTGGATCAATATCAGTATTGGCATCGAGCATTTCGGTGAGAATTTTTTGGGCGTTGGTTGAATTTACTTTTTTGGCATAAATCAAAGTTATAAGCTCGGCGAAGTTTTCCGCGCTTAATTTTAAAACTCTGATATCTATTTTTCTTTCTGCCATTGCGCCGGTTAATTTAGTGGTTAACCAACCGCCGGCGAGTTTTGCCAATTCTTTTTTCTTGTAAATACTATCAGCACTCTTTGTTTCCGGTAGGGAATCTACCCATTCTTGTAATTCAGTCATGACATTTTCTGCATAACCGCTCCAATTTTTATTTTGCACAAGTAATTCAGCATCTGCATAAGAAAATCCGTACTCATCAAAAAATCTAGCACGACGAGCATTGGGAAGTTCTGGAACAGTGACATCGGGGCAAAGTTTGAGTGGTTCAAAAACAGGAATATCCGGTTCGGGGAAATAACGATAATCTGCGGAAGTTTCTTTAATGCGTTGAACATAGCTTTCTCCTTTTTCATCATTCCAACCGCGAGTTTCCGATAATTGTGTTTCGCCTTTTTGCAAAGCTTCGGTTTGTCTTTTTATTTCATATTCAATAGCTTTTTCCATGGCGCGAAAAGAGTTGATATTTTTTAACTCAACTTTGTGATTGAGAGTGTGCCCATCAATGGATTTAATATTTGGTCCTTCAATAACAAAACTACCTTCTTCCTGAACAGAAACATTGGCTTCACAGCGCATGTGTCCTTTTTCCATATCAGCGTCGGAAACGTCTAGATAGCGAAAGATGGTTTGTAATTCTTGGCAGTAAACTTTGGCTTCAGTAGAAGATTGTATATTTGGGTTAGAAACTATTTCTACCAACGGTACTCCGGCGCGATTAAAATCAACCAAAGTATTACCGCCTTTATCATGAAGCAGTTTGGCGGTATCTTCTTCCAAATGAACGCGAGTAATACCAATTCTCGTGGTTGGACGATCGTTTTTGACATTTATAAACTGTAAGTCAATAAAACCAGTTTCACCGATTGGTTGATCAAACTGAGAAATTTGATAACCCTTGGGTAAATCAGGGTAGAAATAATGTTTACGGTCAAATTTGGATTTCTCAGCTATTTTACAATTGAGTGCTTTAGCAATTTTGATGGTGGATCGTAAAGCTTCAATATTTGGCACCGGCAAAGTTCCCGGGTGTGCCAAACAAACCTCACAAATATTGGTGTTGGGGGTTTCTTTGTCCGGATTATTGGCACAAGAGCAAAACATTTTACTCTTGGTATTGAGCTCGACGTGGATTTCTAGACCGATAACGGGAACTAAATTAGACATAAAATTTAATATTTTTGTATATCGTATTTTGCATATCGTATATTGTATTTTCGATACTATATACTACATACTATATACGATTTTACCTTTTTTAAATGGTTAAGTCAATTAAAAAATACTCTGTGGGACAGAGTATTTTTTTGAGAAGTATTTATATTTTATCCGGAGTCTCGGGTATTTTTTCTACCGGATTTTCTTTGACACTAAAATATAAGTAAATCATCGGTAAAGCGGACAGGGGAGTAGAAATTGCTGAAATAATATTAATAATAAAAGCTCTAAGAAAAATATAAGTTAAAGAAGTTTTTTCTAAAAGTATAGAAAGTGGAGTAATAAAAGCATTTTGTACAATTAAAATAATTATTCCGAAGAAAAAAGAAGGAACTAAAATTAACCATAGGGTTTTCCACCAACGCCCCACAACTAATTCTCTACTGGCTTTTAAGGAAGATATTCCTTTTTTGTCTTCAAAAATTACAGTATAAAAAATATAAACAAACCAGATAGCAAAAATCAAAGCTGGAATAAATAACATAACAAAACCACCAAGAACTGCCAGAACCATCAAGAAAGAACTCCAAATTATCGGCCAAAGATATTTACTTGTTTGAGTAAAGATTTGTTTTAATCCGACTATTTCTTTTTTTTCAATTATTTGACGTAAATTTTTTGTTAAAGCAATGGTAGTCCACAGGATAAAAAGCAAGATAGCAACATTAATGGCCGTAATAAGAAGGTTATTTAAAAAAACCAAACTTCCACGAGAAATAAATTGTTCTATTTGTAAACCAAAAACCCCTATAAAAACTAAAATTACAGAAGGAACAAACATTAATATCATATAAGGAATAAATTTTTTCCAGTTTTGATAATATGTTTCCCAACTTTTTTTTATAATCTCCGAAGCAGTAATAAGCATAAGGTTTTATTTAAGAAATTTAAAAAATTTAAGAAATTTAAAAGATTACTATTATTGTGATAGTCTTTTAAATCTTTGAATCTTTTAAATCATTTTTAATAATCTGGGCCAATAAATCTTTGGCCTTTTGTTTTATTATATCAATTTCACCCATTGTAGACAAGTAAAATATTTTTGTTCCAGCCTGGGTAAAAATTTCTTGATAACCAGGAGACATAAAGGTGGCAGCGGTTTTCTTTTGAAAATCCAGGTTTTCAAAGATAACGTTGTCTTTTTTATCACCCCGAGCGTCCAATCGGCGCATAGCTTCTTCCGGTTCGGTGGTCAAAAGGATGAGATAATCGGGGCGATTTTTTAGGGCCAAAGCGTTTCCCGGCATACCTAGTAGTTTTTCAAAGGTCAATTCCGGGGTTTGGGCGTTTTGATAAGCCAAAGATGTAGAAAAACCCCTATCTTGAATGATAAATTTATCTTGAGCCAAAAGCGGTAAAATGATTTTTTTATAAAGCACTAGACGATCTAGAGAATAAGCTTGAGCCACAGCTTCGGGGGAGTAGTCTGTACCGGTTCTGATAAGCTCCTCGCGGATTACTTGACCGATGCCGGCATAAGTCGGTTCAGCGGTAAAAACAAAATCATAAGAACGCAGTTCATTTATTTCAGGATATTGTTTGTTTTGTTCCCAATAATCTTTTAGGTCAAAAATAGGGTTGCCAAGGGAAGTAATATATTCTTTCCAAGCTGAGATGACGGTGCCTTTTCCACCACCGTCAATGGCGTCAAGCATGATGAACATAAAAATAAGTTATAAAGTTATAAAGTTGAAAGTTATAAAGTTTATTAGTCCTTCTTTTTTGGCATGAAATTGAATTCCGGATTAAACATTGTGGAAGCCCAAGAAGAAGATCCTTGTTCCATATTAACGCGAATGTATTTGGCTAAGAGCGGATGGATTTCATTTAATTTTTGCCAGCAAGCCTGAGCAATGCGACGATAAGAAATGTGTCCTTTGAGCCCGCTTCTCAAAGCGATAAAATGGTGTAATTCGCGTAAATTCCAAGTGAATAAAGTTCTTTTACGGAAGCCCAAAGGGACGACATATTGAGCCTCATCAGGGAAGATAGGATAAATTTTTTGATAAAGACGAGCGGCTTTTTCCATGATGGTGCGATACTTTTCTTCTAGCCCTGCTTCTATGATTTCTTCGGGAGTTTCATAACCGTGAATAACAGTAACCGCTTGATTGGTTTGAGTGCACATACGATGACGTTGAACATCGCGGAAAGCTCCGTAGTCCATCAAAATGTCAAAAGTATAATAAACATGTTCCAATTCTCGCAAAGGAGCATCATAGGAGGCACGTCTTTTTAAAGACTCATCAACAATATTTTCTTTTTCAGACGGATCCATAGTTTCAACTTTTTTTAGAATTTGATTGTAGGGTAATTGTGAAAACGGATATAGTAAAGCGGCGATTAATTTATTTTCAGCATTATGATCATAATCTATAATTTGTACCGGATTAGAAGGTTCTGGGTTTTCCACCAGGACTTGATTGGTAATTTTTTTTAATTCCAAAGAAGTTTCTTTAATAAAAACATTTTCATTTGCAAATTGAATCAAAGTCGGAGTTATTTTTAGCGATTCTTTTTTTATTGCACTACCGATATCATTGGCTTCTTCTAGAGGATGAGAAAGAAGTTTTACAATGGTATGCTCCCAAGTTCTGGCATTGGCAGTCATACCGAGATTGGTCAGAGTGGCGGTCGGAAGTAAATAGCGAGTATTGTCGCAAACACGAGCCTTGATTGTGGCAGCATAACCTTTTTCTGATTCGGTTTCTTTGCGAGGATATTTTTTAAAAATAAATTCTTTCATCGGTTCGTACATTTCAGTATAAGTATCATAAATTTCGTTCATGGTTTCTTCATATTCTTTGGCCAAAACGGAATTCATTATTTTTGCCGGTTTATAATATTTTGTTCTATCAAAAATTTGATAACGAGTTGATTTTTCGGTAAAGGAAGCCAAGCGGTTATCTTCAATAATTTTTGTTCCCAAAATAGAAATATTTTCTATAGCTAAATGCAGATTGGCGTGTTCAGCTACACTGCTATGTCCATAGCCCACAACCCATTTTTCATGGAAATCAGCGGATTTTTCCTCAGTAAGCTCGGCGGCAATATCAGCAAAAGACTCAGGAGATCGGGAACATTTGGCAAAAGCCACAGCCACCACTTCAGGTTTGAGATGATCAAGAGAATAAACGGATAGATTGTTTTTATTTTCTTCAGACATAAAATTATTTTTTAAGTTTATTATTTTCCTGTAGAACCGAACCCGCCAATTCCTCGAGCACTATCTGAAAGTTCGGTAGTTTCTATTAATTCAGCGATAATAACGGGATAGATAATTATTTGAGCAATCTTATTTCCAGTTTTTATTTCATAAGGTTCTTGCCCTAAATTTATTAATTGAACATTGTATTCACCGCGATAACCCGCATCATATACTCCGCCCATAGTATGAATACCGCCATTTTTTGGCAAACTGCTTTTATCTTTGATGATAGCCGCATATCCATTTTCAAATTCCATAGCAAAACCTAAATTGAAGATATGTCGTTCCCCGGGTTGGAGAATGTAATCTTTCAGGGAATAAACATCCATACCTACATCACCAGGATGAGCATAAGTTGGTAGTATGGCAATGGGGTTTAATTTTTTTATTTTAATTTGCATAATTATTTTGTTAATTCTCCCCAGTGTTCTTTGTAGTAATTATATTTTGCATCAAATTCTTCTTTCGGGGTTTGGGTTATTTGCAACTCAGCCATTTTGTTTTTGAGATACTCCAAATCTTTGTTTTTATTTTCTTCATCTGACATTTTTTCAAGTTCGATGATATAGCCGTAGCCTTTGGAGTAGTCGATGGTCACATCGATATCTTGCCATTTGAAAACATTGCGGGTGCGAAACCATTTTATTTGAGTTTTATAGCCTAAATTTAAAAATAATTTTTCTGCTTTGAAAAAATCTTCTTTATCAAATTTTATTTCTGTTTCTTCACGTTGTTCGTCATGAATTTTTCCGCTTTTTAACCAAATTTTGGCGTAGAAATTATTTTTTTGAATACGTAAATCTTGTTCTCCATCAAAATAATAAGTTTCTTGATAGTCTTCATTTACAAATTCGGAATTTTGTTTGAAATATTCCAAAAAATGTTTATATTGTTCCTCAGTAAGAAAACTACGGATTTCCACTTCAATATTTTGCATATTATTGTAATTTGGTCATCAAAGCATCGATTTGGGTGTAAAGATCCTCGGCAGAGCCGTTGTTGTCCAGAGTAAAATCGGCCTGATCTATTACAGCCTTGATCTGTAATTCTGCTTCTTGAAGGCCGTCTTTTTGAAATTCTTCCCAAGTTTTATTTTGATCGTCGACATTTTCACTTCTTTGAGTTAGTCGTTCGTAGCGGAGGCGTGGGTCAGTATTAACGGCGATGATTTTGAATTCAGGCACATTTTTGAGATGTTCAATATCACTTGGGCGACGAATGCCCTCGGTAATGATAATTTGGGCTGTTGCATTACGTACATCCTCAGCTAAAATTTTGGACAATAAATCTTCACCGAAATTTTGGCGTAAAATAGTAGATAAGTTTTGTAAATTAATACGGCTTTGTTCGATATGCATGCGAGAAGCGACATCACGCAAACTGTCAGAGAACTTAAAAGTCACAGCACTGTACTTACTTTTGAGATATTGTGTAGCCGTGGATTTTCCGCAGGATATTTCACCGACAAAACCGAGGATTATTTTTGACATAAATTATTATAATTACAAAGATTGCAAAAATTACAGAAATTACAAAGATTTTGATTTTTTATTGTTGATTCTTGTATTCTCTATAAGTTACGCCAGCTAAATCAAACATTTTGCGAGAGGCGATACAAGCGGGAGTGTCATGATATTTATCGCTTTCAAAAATTACTTCGCGCACGCCGTTTTGAATAATGGTTTTGGCGCATTCATTGCAAGGAAAAAGTGTACAATAAATTTTACAATCACGAACCGGACCGTTGGCGTTATAAATAGCGTTTTCTTCAGCATGACAGACATAAGCGTACTTAGTATTTTGTAATTCTCCTTCTCTGTCCCAAGGCAGGTCATTGCTGTCTATCCCACGTGGGAAACCATTATAGCCAAGGCCTACTACTACATTTTCAGCAGTAACTACGATCGCTCCAGCTTGAGTGCTAGGGTCTTTACTTCTTTCTGCGATAACATTGGCCATACGCATGAAACATTCGTCCCAAGAAATGGCGTTTTCGCGAGGTTTTTGCATAAAAAATAGTTTAAAAATTAGAGTTTTTTAGCATATCAAATTTATCAAATTTTGGGGGTATTGGCAAGCAGTAAAAAGGCCAATAAAACTAAGGTTTTTATATGTAAATTTGGCCGTCATCCTGAGTAAAACGAAGGATCCCTTAAACAATTATTTAAGAAATAAGTTTAACTTTAAGGAATTCTTCGCTAACGTTTAGAATGACACTTTGAATTTTTATATTGGATATTAAAAATTAATTAAAAATTTTAAATTAAAAATTGAAAATTAAATTAAATTAAATAAAAAATCCGCTTTACAGCGGATTTTTTATTTAATTTGTTATTACGCTTGAACCTTTATCGCTGGTCCCATTGTAGTATTAATTATTAAATTCTTTATATATACACCCTTAGTAGAATTTGGTTTAGCTTTTTTGAGGGCTTCCAAGAAAGTTTCAAAGTTTTCTTTCAATTTAGCTTCATCAAAACTTACTTTGCCGATGGTTTGGTGAACATTGGAACCATCATCATTTTTGAAAGTAATTTTGCCTTTTTTTAATTCCTCAATCATTTTTTTGATATTTGGTCCGACAGTTTCGGTTTTTGGATTTGGCATCAAACCTTTTGGTCCAAGAACTTTTGCGGCTACGGCCATTTTTGGCATCATGTCCGGAGTAGTAACAGCCACATCAAATTCAATTTTACCGGTGTCTTTGATTTTTTTAATATCTTCTTCACCATAGATGAAATCAGCACCTGCTTCTTTGGCTTCTTTTTCTTTTTCAGCAGAAACGAAAGCAGCTACTTTTTTACTCTTGCCGGTGCCATGAGGCAAAACGACAGTAGAGCGGATTTGTTGATCGCCTTTTTTTGGATCAATTCCCAAAAGAGCGTGGATTTCTACACTGGCGTCAAACTTCACACTAGAAGTTTCTTTGACGAGCTTGATAGCTTCTTCTACGGAGTAAACCTTGGTTTGGTCTACTTTGGCGCGAAGAGCGTCGATTCTTTTTCCCATATATAAAATGTTTAGTGGTATTAACTCCCGAGGATTGGCCACAGGATCCCACCGATGTATTAGTATCAAGTATCTAGTATTTAGTATTAAGTATGCCAAATACCATGCTTGAATATGGGGAAATATTAGCAAGGAATAGGGGAAAAGTCAAGACGGGGGAAGCTGGAAAGCAGTAAACCTGCCTGCCGGCAGGCAGGGCTAGTAAGCAGTAAAGAAATATTTTGGCTGAGATTAAACAATTTCGTCCCTTGACAAAATAGATAAAATATGTTTAGATTTTATCTATAAACGTTAGTTAGGAGGTATCAATGAGTTCTTTACTTGTGGTTTCTAAAAAATGTGGTCATTCTTTTAAATGGAAGAAAAAGTTCAAGTTTACTGTTTTTGGAGAAGAAGTCTCTTTTTCAACACCAAAGGATGAAATTCCGGGGTATTGTCCGGAATGTTTTAGTAAGATGATAATAAAATGTGCGTGGTGTGGAAAGTTGATTTTACCCGGTTCTCCCATTACTCTTTACACTCCCGGAGATCCGGCTTTTGTGGTCCCAAAACATACCCATGTTTTTTCGAAAGACCCCCTTCAATTGGTTGGGTGTTTGTATCAGGACTGTGCAGAATGTGGGGGAGATCGTGCTGGATTTTGGGTAGTTCCCGGTGAAGTCTGGAGAGTACCACGTCCGGAAGAACTATTTTTGCTTGGTTACACAGGATCAGTTTTCGTTAAGGATCTTGCAGACATGAAAGAAGCTAACGAGCTTGTAGAATTGTATAATGAGTTCAAAGGTAAAAAATAAACAGTTCACAGCGCGCCACCCCGCTTAATGGGTGGTTTTTTTTATTTTCAAAAACAATAATTGACACTGGGATTTATTATTGATAATATTTCAAAGTCTCTGGCAGTGGCGCAATTCAGCAGATGACACGTCGTCGGTTGTGGGTAGCCCTCCTTAATAGGTAGCGAAAGCTAAAAAGGCTAGTGCTTTGCACACCCACACACAAAGCCGAGGTGGCTTGTGAGGTTGCGCCGTACACACCTACCGGCGACACATTTTTTCAGCTCTTTATTTACCAACAGCTTGTTCTGATACAAGCTGTTTTTTTTATTTTTTAAAACAACAAAAAAAGTAGAGATGCTCCGCCACCAAAGAGAAAGCTCAGGGTTAGGTTTGAGAAAAAGATTAAAAATGTAAATAGAATAACACGGGCGGTTTGGATGGTGATTTCTCGTAAAACAATAAAATTTATAATGTCTGTTTTGTTGGCTTTGTTGTAACTAAGCGCATCAAAAGGTATATGGACTAGTGCCTGAGTGATGCCGTAAAAAGAATCAGCTAAATAAACTTGGAATTTTGTTTTGACAAAAAAACGGAAAATCCAAACCGCAGTGTTTAAAATAGAGCCGAGTTTTAAAATTATTTTTCCGTAAATATCAAAAAGTTTTCCAACAATAAAAATAAAAAGTAAAGAAAAAAATAAAGATAAAGAAGAGATAAGTCCCAGTTCCCAAAAATTATTCAAAATGGTAAAGAAGATAAAAATTGGCCAAATGACCGTGGCGATTCCACTCTCTATCCCGTAACCGGCAAAAGACAAAATGTCTTTTATTTTTTGTCCTTTCAAAAAGTTTTTTGTTTTATAATTGATAGGGGAGTGTTCTTTTTTGAGAAAGAATAAAGGTAAAGAAGAGCATAAGAGTAGCACAGCGGCGACTGCAAAAAGAGCTTTGAAACCGATAAAGGCCAAAATTAGACCTCCGGTAAGTGGGCCCAGAGCTTGGAAAATCAAAGTTATTATTTTTATCGTGCCGACTTCTTTTCCACGATGATTATTATCGCTAAAAACCGTAAAATCAAGATGATACCCGGTCCAATAGAAAGCGTTGCTGAGGCCAAAAATCATTGCTAGCAGGTAAAGTGGCCAATGGTGTGATTCCAAAGCATAGAGCCCGGCATAAAAAACCAAAAGCAGGGGGAAACTCAAGGAAATTGAATAGCGAAAGCCATATAAAGAAGAAATTTTTGCCGCTGGAATTACAAATAGAGCGTGAGTAGCGTTTAGTACAGCATAAAAAATCAAAACACTTGATAGGGTGTAACCTTGCTTGATCAAAAAAATAGGTATGAAAATACCCATCATTGAAAGCGCAAATGATTTTATCGCCACGCTGAGATATAAATCGCTTAGTTTGGTATTTTTTTCAAAAGACAAAAAATGACGTAAAGTAAACATGTTTTTTTAAAAATTGTGTCGTTCTTTCAATATTTTAATCTTGGATTCAACCGCTTCTTCTATATTTACGTTTAACATTTCGGCGAGTGTCAAAAGTTGCAACATAACATCGGCAAATTCACCGTTTAAATTTTCACGATCAATTTCTTTATTGCGTAATTTTGGTTTATTTATTTCTTTTGCCAATTCACCAATTTCTTCCATGAGTTGAGTGAAGCAAAAATGCGGATCGCGAGTAATATTATATTTTGCGTCTATATCATTTACTGTTTTTGCGCACATTTGTTGAAATTCGTTTGTTGTCATATATTGTTATTTTAATAAGAGAGATTTTAGATAATTGTTTATTAAATAAATAAAATTTCGTATATACTACTTAAATTTGTATATTTTACGAAATTATCTACTATAAACCCCCATCAATTCCGTCTCGGCTATTAAATGTCCCTCCAATGCTTTGAGCAAATCAGCTTTTGTAGAATTTTGTGGAATATCTAAACTGGTATCCAAGGCGTAAAGATAGAAAATATATTTATGCGAGCCAGACGGGGGACAGGGACCGCCGTATTTGTTATTGCCAAAGTCGGTTTTACCGACAACTGCTCCAGTAGGCACGGAATTTTCAGCAATGTTTGAGGTTTTTGGATCAATATTCCAGGCTACCCAATGTGACCAATCACCACCAACAGAATCGGGGTCGTTTAAAATAATAGCCAGAGATAAAGCGTTGTCCGGGATACCATAAATTTTCAATTCCGGATTGATATTGAGTCCGTCACAAGTAAATTTGCCAGGAATGATTTCGTTGTTTTTGAACTCAGGAGAAATTAATTGCATATTAAGAAGATTGGTGATTAATGGTTTGGGCGCAGGAGTTGGTTTTTTAGCGGCGGTAAATACAATAAAGACGGATAAAAACACCGCCAGGAGAAATAAGATGAAAATTGTGAGAAGTTTTTTAGGCATTTTTAATTTATAAAAGACTGGCTGGATTTCCCTCTCTTTTTTAAGAGAGGGATTAAGGGAAAGTCTTTTTAAGATTTCACCCTAGCCCTCCTCTTAGATAAAAGGAGGGGACTAAGACTCCACCCTAGCCCTCCTCTTGAGGAAGAGGAGGGGAAATAATTATATTTTTATTCCGATTTTTTGTTTTACTTCTTCCATTTTCTTTTCTGCGATTTTACGTGCTTTATTAGCACCATCCTCTAATAGTTTTTTTACTTCTTTATCAGTTATTTTATTAAATTTTTTCTGAAAATTAATCAAAAAGTTAGCGACCAATTCGGCCAAGTCTTTTTTGAAATCACCATAACCTTTGCCAGTATATTTTTCTACAATATTACTGATAAGCTCGCCACTGAGTTGAGAATAAATAGTGAGTAAATTGCAGAGTGCCGGTTTTTCAGGATCAAATTTGATTTCACTGCCAGAGTCGGTCACGGCTTTCATGATTTTTTTCTTGGCTTCTTCCGGAGTATCAAGTAAAGAAATGTAGTTATAGGTTGATGGAGAGGATTTACTCATTTTCTTGAGTGGATTATCCAAACCCATTATTCGGCAACCTTCTTTTTTGATCATAGGTTCGGGAACGACAAAGGTTTCACCGTAAAGAGAGTTAAAACGAATAGCCAAATCACGGGCCAATTCCAAATGTTGTTTTTGGTCTTCACCAACCGGTACGGCTTGCGTGTCGTAAAGTAAAATATCTGCAGCCATGAGCACGGGATAATCAAAAAGTCCGACATTGATATTTTCCGGATGAGAAGCGGATTTGTCTTTGTATTGAGTCATGCGTTCCAATTCTCCCATTTTAGCGATACTATTGAGTAGCCAACAGAGTTCAGTATGTTCTTTGACATCGGACTGTTGGAAAATGAGACACTTTTTTGGGTTGATACCAAGAGCCAGATAAGTTTTGGCAATATTGAAGATATTTTTTCTCAAATCTTCGGGTTTTTGATAAACCGTGATGGCGTGTAAATCCACTACGGAAAAAATACAATCAAATTGATCTTGTACATCTACCCAGTTTTTGATGGCACCGAAATAATTGCCAATGTGAATGTTGTTGGTTGGTTGAACTCCGGAAAAAATGCGTTTTTTTGACATAAGTTTGTAGTTAATAATAACTATATATTAGATGAAAAAAGGCCTAATGTAAAGCTTTGAAAATTTTTATATTTTAGTCGTATACAGTATCTAGTATATAGTATTTAGTATACGATATACGATATACGAAATACAATATACGAATTGTCTTGAAAATGCGGCGGTTTTGTGATAAATTATAAAAAGCTAAATAATTAAATAATTTTTAAATATATGTTTAGAGAAGGATCATTTAGTTGGTTTAAAAGAGATAAAACCGATGAAGGAGAAAAAACAAAAAGAATTCCTGGTGGGGGCGATGGGATCAGTTTAGAACCACATCCACTTGCCGGTGAAAAAACAGTGTCGCTCCCTTATGAAGATACAGACAATCCGGTTAGGGCTAAGGAAGGATATAAAGCTGTTGAAGATATTGAAAGCCACTATAGCGGTACGGGCAATCCTGAAGACATAATGATTGCGGAAGAGGAAGAAAAGGCCAAAGATCCTTATGCAATGTATAATGCGCAAGGAGATACCAGGCCGCCACAAAGAGAAGTGACTTTTGGAGATTATGAAGAAGATGAAAGGTATTTTGAAAAAATTGCGGATATGGGCGCAAAAGTTGAAGACAGTAAAGATAATTTTGTTTTAACAAATAATAAAGAAGAAAAATTTAAAACACCAACGGAAATTAGAGTTGAAACAAAGGCAAAAACAGATGATAGTAAAAGAGAAAATTATAAAATATATAAAAACAGCAAAAGAAATTTTGGAAGAAAGCCTAAAGATAAAGACATAAGAACAGATGATAGAAAAATATTGGGAAAATAAATAAAAAAAGACGGCCAAAAGGCCGTTTTTTAGTAGTGGTATTTTCTGTTTTGATTTATCATTCTTCCGCGATAGAGTTGTTCCAACAGAAAGACGCGCGCCATTTGGTGCGGGAAAGTCATTTTACTTAAAGCGAGTTTAAAATTTGCTTTTTGTAAAACGCTTGAATGTAGTCCAAGTGGTCCGCCAAGAATAAAAGTTAGTTCATCTCCAAGTTCTAGCCATGTTTGCAGTCTATCCGCGAATTTTTCACTTTCAAATTCTGTGCCGTTTTCGTCCAATACAATGACAAAAGAATTAGCCGGGATTTTGGCCAGGATTTTATCGGCTTCTTTGGCTTTGATTTTTTCACGGTCGTCTTTTTCAGTAAAACCTTCTTCTTTGAGTTCGATAATATTAATCTTAAACCAAGCGGATAAACGTTTGAGATATTCGCTTTCCGCTTGCGCCCAGTAAGTTTCTTTGAATTTTCCGACAACGATGATGTTTATTTTCATGTAAATAGTCTTCAGTCTACGGTCTACATACCGCAATAAAAGGTATAATAAATTAAATTATAAAGAAAGGCAAGTTTTGACATATATCAAAAACAAGCATAAGATATAAGATGAGATTAATTAATTTTTTAAATATATGCACGAAGGAAAAAGGGGAGAAGTAAAAAATGATTTTGAGAAAGAAAGGCCAATTTTAGTCGCTCTTTGTTTGGAAAAAAGTAAGGATTTTGGTATGACTTCAAAAAAGTTTTATTTGAAATATATTTTGGATGAAAATGTCAGTTTATCGGTTGATTTAAAAAAAGAAGAGGTTCCGCCAAAATTATCATCTGAGGAAAATGATGAGGAATATTTAAAAAGGATTTCCCAAGATGAACATATTGCTAAGATGATAGAAAAAATAAGCGCTGAGCACGATCATAGGCCGATAATACTGGATGTTGAAATTAAATAAGAAAAACCCGCCCTTTTAACAGGGCGGGTGTTTTTTTGAAAGTACAATTATTCGGGAGGGCCGCCATAGCCTTTGTCGTTTTTGATAAGCTTTTCTCCGTGATGAAAAAAAGCTATGAAAATTCCGAGTAGAGTAAAGAGGACGAAGCCCTTCAAGAAGAAAAGAGATTTATCCATGGCGATGAAGACGTCTTTTCCGGCTCCGGTATTGATTTCCAGGCGCAGATTGGTGCCCATGGTTATCAAAGGGAGAATGAGAGCAAAGATCAAAGTGGCTGGCTTGTATTCAGAAGTATAAACCACAGCCACAGACAGCAAACCGATTATTCCTCCGTATACTGTCAGGGTACGCTCTTGCGAGATGTCTACGAAAAAAAGAGAAAGCCCGGAAAGAAAGCCCAGGATAGCCGCATAGAACAAACAGAACACGATCTCGTAGGCCGGATCAAAACTTTGTTTACTGAGATTTTTCATCTCGTTCTCCTTCAATAGTTTCCAAAAAAGCTTCTCGAACTTTTTCTTTATTGACCATGCCCATTTTGTACACTACCCAGGCGAATGTTCCTAAAAAGAGAGTGAACAAATACCATTTGAATATTGAAAAGAAATGAGGAGTTCCCATGAAAACAAGATAAGGCGGAGTGAGGCCTACAATGAGTCGAATTGAGTCATAGAAAGTTTTTTTGATGTTTTCAACGTTAAATTCAAACGAGAAAACAGCCAGGGTCCAGACACCCAAGAGGATGCCGGAAACATAAGCGGGAATGCGAAAAAAATAGACCGCCAGCGAACTCACCGCCAGATAGAAAACGACGGTGATAACGAAGGAATTAATTTCCTTCGTCGTGATCTTTTGCACGTTCATCGGATCCTCCTTTTATTGGTTTGTGTTGGCAAAGAACGAATATAATATTATATCTTAAATCGGCACTTTTGTCAATGCTATATAACAAAAAAGCCCGTCTCTAAATAGAGACGGGCAGAATTTATTCTGCAAAGCACACACGGTCTTTGCAGGTCGCCAGATAATAGTCTCTGGCATGTTCTTTTGCGTTGAAAGAACTGATTTCAGGATGATCATTTTTCAGATTGTAACGAAAAATAACAGGAGCGACATCATCTATGAGGCTGCTGGTTCCTACCATGTAGTTGCTGGTATTTCTCCAAAGATTGTCTTTGTATGCCGCAAATCGGATTAATTCATTGATGCTCAAACCGATTTCTTCAGCCAAGAATATCTTTTCCAAAGAGACTTTCTTTACTTCCGCCTCAAAAAGCCAATAAGGCTTTTTGGGTATTGCAACAGTGTTCTTAATTCTATCCAAAGAAAGACTACACTTACCGCCCATAAAGGTGTTGGCGATAAGTTGGTTTGGCGGAATCAAATTTTCCGGGATGCAAGGCATGGCTGGAATCACACCTTCTTTGAATTCGTCGAAATTAGCAAGATAATATTGAATTACTTTGGGGATATCAGCTATCAAGAGCTGAATGTAGTCAGATTTGTAATTAAACCCCAATTCTTGGCTGTCAGTGGTTAGGCTACGAATCTCATTCATGATGTAGGAGTGAATCCGAAAAGTTTTAGCATCCACAATCTTTGGTTCAATAATTTCCTGAATTCGAGGTGTAAAAACACCGTCTTCTTTTTCTTTGGTTTCTTTGTACGACTTCGAATTTTTTTGCAGCTCAGATTTTTTGGTTTCTTTTTCTTTGCTTCTTCCCTTTAATTGAAGATAAATAAGAATGACGACCAAAAGTATCAAGACTGCGGTGAGAATGGGGAGGTACCCTCCAACTAATTCATTGATTGTGTTTAGCATGGCCAGCTCCTTTTATGTTATTTGTAATGAACTAACATATAAATATAGCATATTTTCGCGGTTTTGTCAATGTCCCTCCCTCTGCCGGAGAGGGAGGTTAGGAGGGAGTGGGAGAGATTCCACCCTAGCCCTCCTCTTAAAAAAGAGGAGGGAAGTAAAAACGGCTTGGTTAAGCCGTTTTCCATTTGTTGAGTAATTCTGTAAATTTATCTTCATTTATCGCTTTCCGTGTTTCTTTCATCAAATTCAGCATGAAGTAAAGATTGTGAATGGTTGCCAAGCGCATACCTGTCATTTCATCAGCAGAGAATAGGTGGTGTAAATATGAGCGGGTATAATTTTTACAAACCGGACAAGTACAATTCGGATCAATCGGGGAGAGGTCGTTAATAAAAATTGAATTTTTTATATTCAAACGATGTTTATTAATTTGTGGGATTGCTTCGTTACTCTCGCAATGACAAAAAAGCATACCGTGACGGGCGAGACGAGTTGGAGCGACACAATCAAACATATCTGCGCCATGCTCCACAGCAATCAATAAATCAAGAGGCGAAAGTCCGAGTCCCATGGTATAGCGTGGTTTGTTTTTCGGAATAATAGGAGTGACCCAATCCAAAATATTTTTAGTGGCTTCCATATTATAGCCGATACTTTCTCCGCCAATGGCAATACCATCAAAAGGAAGGGAGGAAATATATTGTGCGGATTTTTTGCGAAGTTCTTCGTCACCGGCGCCTTGGATAATGCCAAATAAAAATTGTTTGTAACCGTGATAGGCAGTATTTTTTTGATGTTCCTTGATACAGCGATCAGCCCAGCGGTGGGTGCGCTCCATAGCTTCTTCTATATATTCGCACGGTGCGGTATCCGGAGTGCATTCATCAAATGCCATGATAATGTCGGCGCCAAGTTTGTGTTGAATCTCAATCGCAGATTCGGGAGTAAATCGGTGTGAACTTCCATCAATATGACTTTGAAAAGTAACACCTTCTTCATCAATATTTACCAAACCGCCTTGCCCTTTCATCTTTTTTTGTAAGCCCAGAGAAAAAACTTGGAATCCGCCGGAATCAGTCAAAATCGGTCGGTTCCAATTCATAAATTTGTGTAACCCTCCTTGGCCAGCGATAAGATCTTCGCCTGGGCGTAAATGTAAATGATAGGTGTTGCCAAGAATTATCTGCGCGTCAATATCAAGTAAATCCTGTTGATCTAGGGTTTTGACAGTGGCTTGGGTGCCCACAGGCATAAAAGCGGGGGTTTCAATGTCCCCGTGGTCAGTATGGATAATACCGGTGCGGGCTTTGTTTTGATTGTCTTGGTGAATGGTTTCAAAAAACATAAAATAAATTGGTATATTGGTATTTTTTTATATCATATCTTGCAGAAAAAATCAATGATATGGTATGATAGTCAAGCTAAAAATAATAATAAAAAATATGTCAGAAAGAGAAAAATTTAACCCGGAAAAAGAAGGTTTAAAATGGCTAAAAGTCTCTGAAAAAGGTTCGGTAGACGGTTTCGTAGATGTTAATGATCCCCATAACGAAGATTTTCAATCTAAAGTAAAAGATGATTATATTTTGGTTAAAACTAATCAAGGCAGAGAAGGTCGTTTAGAAAATATAGATTTTCAAAACGGAGAAAAGGTGGAAGAAATAGCCTATACTAAAAAATGGCAAGAATATAAAGAAGGAGTTCGCAAAAGAGTACTAGAAAGAACTTCTATTTATACGGAAAAATTGATAAAAGAAATTAATAACCAGGAGAAAACAAAGGAGCCGACTCTTAAACAGGTATTGGAAAAATTGATAAAGGAAAAAACTGGCCAGAAAGTTAGCGTTAACTTGAAAACAGGGAAAATAAAAGGAGAATATTTGTGTGAAATAAGCGATCTTTGGTTTAAGAGTAAGGGTGCGCCGGAAAAAATAATTATGGATTTAGAAGTATTATTGTTAAATGTAGATAAAATAAATAAAGAAAATGCGGTAGACCTAAAAGAACCGGCACAAAGTTAAGTTATGATTGATTTTTCCAAAGAACTCAACCAAGAACAATTGGCCGTGATCTATATGGGTGACGGTCCTTGTTTAGTTTTAGCCGGAGCTGGTTCAGGTAAAACAAGAACCGTTACTTACAGGGTAGCTTATTTGTTAGAACAGGGGATAAAACCGGAGAATATTTTACTTGTGACTTTTACCAACAAAGCAGCGAAAGAAATGATAGAGCGGGTAGGGCAATTAACTAGTGAAAAAACTAGGCTTCCCTGGGCGGGAACGTTTCATAGTATTGCTTATAAAATTTTAAAACGCTATGCGAACGCTATCGGATATACAGAAAAATTTACCGTGCTTGATAGTGAGGATAGTCGCAGTTTGATAAAACTTTGCGCCAAAGATATTTTTAATTCCGGCACGGACAAAAAAAATCCTTCTGCCAATGTGTTGCAAGGAATAATTTCTTTTGCCAAAAATGCCGACACAACAATTGAGGAAGTTTTGGATTTGAAATATCCGCAATGGTTTGCTGTGGCCGATCAGATAAAAAATGTATGGAGCGAGTATGAAAAACGCAAGAAACAAGCCAATTGTATGGATTTTGACGATTTGTTGACCAATTGGTTACTGCTTTTGCAAAATGAGGAAATAAAAAATAAATTTGCCACGCAATTTCAATATATCATGGTGGATGAATATCAGGATACCAATAAAATTCAAGCGGAAATTATAAAAAAATTGGCCAGTGTGCATAAAAATATTTTGGTTGTCGGGGACGATGCGCAAAGTATTTATTCTTTTCGCGCGGCCAATATAGAAAATATTTTGAATTTTGAAAAACAATATCCTGATGCCAAGATTTTTAAATTGGAAACCAATTATCGCAGTACTAAAGAAATTTTGGAAATCGCCAATGATATTATTTCTTACAACACTAAACAATACAAAAAAAGTTTAAAACCGATAAAAGACGGGGGAGAGAAACCGCAATTGCGCCCGCAGATGGACCAAAGTATGGAAGCGAGTTTTGTATTGGAAAAAATAATTGAGTCTTTGGAAAAAGGTGTAGCACCGAGTGAAATTGCTGTACTTTTTCGCGCCAGTGCGCACAGTCAAATGCTTGAAATGGAATTGACCAAAGCCGGAATTCCCTATGATTATCGCGGGGGAATGAGATTTTTTGAACGCGCACACATCAAAGATGTACTAAGTTATCTACGCATAGCGAGTAATTTGAAAGACTTGGCGGCTTGGACAAGAGTTTTGTTACACGAAGAAGGAATCGGTCCCTCAGCAGTGGAAAAAATTATGGAATTTGTGAATGGTTTGCAAAACATTGAAGAACTGCCGGAAGTCAAAAATATTTTGGGCGGTAAAGCGCAAATGGGATTTGAAAACTTTTTGAAAATTTGGGATGAAATGTTAACTAGCGATAGAACTCCAGCCAATATGATAAATAAAATCTTAGATTCGGCTTATAAAGATTATCTGGAAAATGAATATTTGGATTACAAAGACAGGAAAGCCGACATCAAACAACTTATGACGTTTGCGGAAAAATACGATAAGTTGGAAGAATTTTTGGCGGAAGCGGCGTTACAAGAAGGATTTACAGCTAAAAACATTGAAGATAAACAAGAAGAACAAAAAGATAAAATTATTTTGTCTACTGTGCATCAAGCCAAAGGATTGGAATGGGAAAATGTTTTTATTATCAATTTAAGTAGCGGTGCATTTCCAAGCGATAGGTCGCTTAGCGAAACGCAAGGATTGGAAGAAGAAAGACGTTTGTTTTATGTGGCCATAACTCGCGCTAAGAAGAATTTATTTTTGACTTATCCAATGGTTGGTGGGGGATGGGGTGATAGTTTGAGCGGACCGAGTATGTTTTTAAGTGAAATTGATAGTGAATTATTAGATGATAGATCGTTGATTTCAGATAGCGCCACCAAATTTAACGACCCAATAAGCGGAATAGTTTATGAAGCCGAGGAAAGCGCTTATATAGATAAACCGGCTAAAATAAGACCGGGAAGTTTTTTGCGAGATTTAGATGACTTATAAAAGTTTAATTAAAGAATTCTTGAAAAAAAGAAGGTTTTGTGTTAAATTGACAATATAACAATAAAATTAAATTTTACAATATGAATCCTATAGAATCTTATGGCGTAGATAATCCTGATTTTGTTCAGTCACGGATGAAAGAAAAAGCAAAAGTAGAAGAGAGGGTAATCAAAGGTAAAGAACAGATAGTTAATAATTTGAAAGACTATCAAAAGCGTTATCACGCTCTTTATTTAATGATGTTTGATTGGTTAAAAAATTATGTCAAAACAGGAGAAGATGATTTTGGCGGTGATAATTATAAAGAAGATTTAGAAAAAATTGGAGAAGTGGACGGACATAAAATAAAATTGACTGAAGAATTGGCCAATAAAATTTTGGAAGATTTAAAAAAATAATTTATTAAAAATAACCCCGCCCTTATATAAGGGCGGGGTTATTTTTTTTAATATTTTATAAATTTATTTCTACTTGATTGCTGTATACTCCGCATTTACCGCCCAAGTATTCGCAAACGCGCACATAATATTTTCCTTCACCGTCAAAATTATTTACAGTATCTGTAGTTTTATTGGTTTCGGAATAATAATGATATTGATCACCATCGCGAGTCGGATAAGTAGGGGATGGATTTTGCGACCAAACAACCTTGAAACCATTTTTGGAGTAGCCGTTCACTTTCCAACTGATTCTTCCTTCACCCAAAGAAGTTAATGTGATTGAAGTTACAGCTTGAGATGTTTCTTTTTCTACTGTTTTTTCTGTATCCCCAAGCAACGTAATTATAACTTGATTACTATAAATACCACATTTACCACCCAAATACTCGCAAACCCTGACATAATATTTTCCTTCTCCGGCAAAAGCCGTTACATAACCGGTCAATGTTTCAGGGTTGGAATAAAAAGCGTATTTATCTCCATCACGGAGAGGATAAGTAGGATTAGAATTTTTTGACCAGACCAGTTTGTAACCTTGTGAAAATGTTCCGACTTTTTTCCAGGAAAATTTTCCATTACCTAAATATGTCAAAGTCAATGATTTAGTCGGAACAACTTCTTTCACTACCGACTCTTTTACAATTGGTTCGGTTTTAATTTCCTCAGTTTTAATTGGTTCATTTTTTTCTTCGTCTTTAATTTCTTCGGACTTTTTTTCTTCTTCTTTAGTAGCAACAAATTCTTCCATTTCTTCATCCAAAACAACAGAATAGCGCGAAGAAATCCAACCTAGAACTTTTTCGTTATTTTTGATTTTATACCAAGAACCCATCATGTCCACTATTTCGTAAGTTTCATTTTTTTGTGCGGTAAATAAAATTTTACTAAAACGCAACGGCCACTTTCGAACAAAAAGTTTATCAGCGGTTATTTGCACAGTCGGTGTTTTGATTTCCGGACCGGTTTGGTAGTTTGCCACATCTTCTTCTTTAACAGTTTTTATTTCATACCAAGAATATCCATAAGTTTTATAAGTATCGGAATTGGTAAAAGGTCTTTTAATACCTTCTTCCAACAAGTAAATTACTTTTTGACCTTTGATTTTTATCAAAGTTCCATCTTCAAAACTTTTTTCTTCCATAGCCATAGTTTTACTCGAGAGTAAAACTAGTCCAAAAAACATTACCACCGATAAAATTAAAAATTTTTTGTACATATAATATATAAAATTAATAATTAGTTTACAATTTTATTGTAGCAGTATTGAATCAGTTAGTAAAGAAAAAATAAAAACATCCCGATTTTATCGGAATGTTTTTAGTGTGAGGAAAAGACTATTTTTTTTTGCCTTTTTTAGCAACTTTCTTTTTAGCTACTTTTTTTACAGCTTTTTTAGCAACTTTTTTCACAACTTTTTTAGCTTTTTTCACAACTTTTTTAGCTTTCTTTTTCATAGTTTGCGCACCCCCTTTCTTTTTTGGGATAAATGAAATAATTTTTTTCATCTTGCGATCGCAAGAAAAAATTTATAAACTTTTTATAGACAAGCATGTCATAAAAAATTCGACCTATCTTTATTATAAATGCTTTTGCAAAATAATGAAATAGATTTTGCAAAGTTATACACAGGGCGACTCGTCAATGATGGGCCAACCTGTAATTGCAAGATTACAAAAATTACAAAGATTGAAAGATTAAAAAAATTTATTTTGTTAAGTAGTGTCTTGAAATAATTTTTATCTCAAAATAAAAATTATTAAATATAATAAAAAAACAATCACGGGTGTGATTGTTTAAAAAGAATGAGAAGTTTTTTAGAAGAGACCTTTTTTAAAGACGGCGGCAGGGGCTGTTCCGTTTGCTGCCGGTCTTTCAACGGTCTCTACAAAAAGAGTCTTGATAATCTTTCCATTTCTAGAGATAGTAACGCGTCCGGGTTTACCGATTGCAACCATCTCGTCTTCGGTTTCGATGATAATACCGTCGGCAAGTTCGTACTTTTCCATCATAGCCTCTCAAAAAAATGATAAAGAACACAGATACCGTAGCACATTTTGTTTTTTATTTCAAGGGTCGCGCTTAGCGCGACTTTACCGATGCTTAGTGTCGGGTAGGTTGATATTTCTTCGTAAATATGCTACAATTTTGGAAATATTGCCCCTATAGTTTAATGGATAAAATATCAGGCTTCGAACCTGAGGATGGGAGTTCGATTCTCTCTGGGGGCACAAAAAATACTCGATTTAATATCGAATATTTTTTTAAGAGAGAATCGAACTGGGAAAGGGAGAAAACGGGAGTTTTCTCTTGCTGAGGAAAGGTATTGGAAAACCAGAAGGTTTTTCAAAGAGGAGGACGAAGGACGACGATGCGAGTCTTCTCTCTGGGGGCACGATACTAAGTATTCCAAAAAATAAAAACAGGCTTGAGGCCTGCTTTTATTTTTTATTGTTAAATTTATTTTCTCTTTCCAAAAATTCTTTTCTTTTTTTCCGGATAAGTGAAGCCTTTATAAAAACTATAAATTGTTATCAGTGCGGAAAGTATGAGTAACAGTAAGAGTAAGAAACTGGGACCAGTAGATAGTCCACCGATTTTCAAATAAATTACTGGTAGTTTTTCAACTGAGCAAGCGGTAGAGGTTATAATATATTGTGTGGTTGTAACATAAATAATTGTCGTAGTCGGTGTAGTAGTTGGAGTAATAACTTCCGGAGTAGTGGTAGGTTTTATTTCCGGCTTAACTTCTGGTTTAGGTTCAACTTTGGGTCTTTCAATAATATTTACTGTAGCACTACCACGACCGGTTAAAATATTTGTACCAACACCGTCATTGGCCAAAACTTGAGCCCCGCCAACGGTAATCGTTGCTTTGCCTAAAGTCTTGGCTGAAAAATTTATTGTTACCAATCGGCCACTTTTTCCGGTATATCCGGGATTCAAAACTATTCCGGAGAAACCGGCACTACCATTTACGTTAGAAAAAGTAGGACTTTCTACCATTAGGGAAAAAATAGAATTTTTAGTAGAAACGGAAATCACAGAAAGTTTGTCGGTTGGAAAGCTGACTGTTGCTTGAGCGGCATTCATGGCTTGGTCGGAACTATTAACAAAAAGGGAAATCTGAAAAGTATCTCCTTTGTAATATGACCCTGAACCCGGAGAGAAATATAAAGATGCCGCATTAGAAAAAGCAGCAAATAAAAAAGAAGCAAAAAAAGTAAAAACAAAAACTGAAACTTTAACGAGATTTATTTTTTTTTCGATAATGGACATAAACCCTCCCAAATAGATAAAGAAGTAATAGTGCTATTATTATTATAACCCAAAAATTAAAATCCGTATACCAATGAGAACTTTTTGCCAATAAAACAGAAGCAACATAAAAATTTCCGGCACGATCTATCGCTTTGACATAAATATTACTTTTGAGTTTCTGATCTTTGAGAAAATAAGGGCTTTGTGCTGGTTGCCATCGTCCAATTTTGATTTCAAAACCAAATAAATTTAAAATTCTTTCTTCCAGAACTTCGTACTTTGCTAAACCGGAATCCTTGTCTAAAGTATCAAAAATTAAAACTTTTTTTCCAAGAGCCATACCATCGTCTTCATAAATGAGGGGTTCAAAAATTTCCGGAGGAGTTTGATCTAAGACACTGTAAACATTTTCTAAATCTTTTCCTTGTAGGCCCGGTTGAATATTTAAGAATAAAGTTTTGAAATTATTTTTAACCGCTGTGCCTAAACCGTTATTTTTTAGTGTTTTTGATTTTTCAAAAATTATTTCCGCTTTTCCTGTTTTAAGAGTTTTGAAAATCACGGATAATATTGGTGCGGACGTCTCATTAAAACCACCGGGAGTAATACCGGAAAGAAAAATTTTTCCATTTTCAGTATTGTTTGGTTTTTCTATCCAGTAATTTAACACTGAATTGCCATAAGTCATGTCAGCTACGCTTAAAATATCTGGAGGATAAAGGATATAAGTTTCCAAAGCGTTTATTTCTATCTGTTCTGTGTTAAGAAAAAAATCAACTTGAACAAATTCTCCAACTTCTAAACTATAATTTGAAGCGGTCGCAAAAAACTCCGCGGCAAAAGCAGGTTTGGTAAAAAATAAACAGAATATAAAAATTAAAATTTTTGGAAATATTTTTTTCATTTTTGAATCTTTAAATCTTTCAATTTTGTAATTTTTTAAATATTTTAACCCGTCCAATAATAAGCCAAAATACTAAAATCAACCAAATCTATTTTTTTATCACCGCTAAGTTGGGTCGCTTCAATTTCTAAAAATTGTTGTGAAATGGAACGTTTATACCAATAAGCAGTAATAGAAAAATCTATTAAATTAACTCTACAATCGTTATTCACGTCTCCTTTTTGTGGACAACGCGGATCTTTTTCTACAGGCTTTTCAATAGTTTTAGTTCCAACTATAAAAGGGTAGTTGTTGGTAAAGGGACTTTCGTTTAAATTTAATCTAGCTTTTATTTTTATTTCATAAGACCCTTCAATCAAAGAAGATGTATCTAGATTGTACAAATAATAACCGTCATTATTTGCAGTTGTTTGAAAATTTGTAATTGCTCCGGTTTCTTTGTTTATGATTTCTAAAATTATTGTAGAATTTGGTGCACTGTAGCCATAAAAAGGCAAAGGTTCGCCTTGTTTTACTTCTTGAAGATCATAATAAACTGTTGGAGGAATAAAGATGGCATTTATTTGATAAGTATTTCCTGAAACTATTGTTAAAGGAAAAACTAATTGAGTGGAGTATCCTCCTTTAATATCTTGGGCATAAAGAATAAAACGATAATTTCCTTCAGTAACAGAAGTGAGGGTATGGTTGAAAATTCCTGTAGAACTAGCAAAAAAAGTATTTAACAAAACTCCATCACGAAGTAAAAATATTTTAGCGCCAGGGTAGGCTATTCCAGAAAAATTTACCGTTGCCAAGACAATAGGCGTAGATCCTCCACCACCTCCGCCACCACCTCCACCACCACAAGCAGAACAATGTATTCCACCGCAGTCTATACCAATTTCATCACAGTTTTTAATCCCGTCTGAACAATGTCCAGCGACAGTGTCACAAATATTTGGTGTAGTCCCAGTAACAAACATGGTTAGACCAGAATCGACAATATAATTTGGGCTAGTTGCGCGTCCGACAAAAGGATCGCCGGCTCCTCCGCGTAGACTATAAATTGAAGAATTTGATTGAAAATAAGTCGTACCAAAAGAATTTCTGTCCAAGACAACAGCAAAAACACCCTCAAAGATAAAAAGGGATAAAAATAGTAAAACAGTTAACTTAACAAAAAAATTCATAACTGAAAATTTGTTTGTTTTTATATTATAAACTATTTTGGATTTTTATACAAAAAATTTGATATTTTAACTTATCCACAGGTTATACACAATTACTTTATTTAGCGTTTTTTTAGAGAAAAAATTATGATATAATAATATAGTATAAAAATTATGAAATATTGGAGGGTCAAAAATTTATTTCCCTCATTTAGTCTTCTGAAAAGAAAACAACAGATGGCTTTGTTTTTTGTATTATTTATTGGATTTTTTATATATTTTATTACTGAAACAAAAGCGCTCCCGGATATAATTAATTATCAGGGTAGGTTAAGAAATAATTCTGGGGTGCCAATTACTGTTTCCACCACTATTCAATTTTCTCTTTATAATCATACAGTCTCAGGGACACCCGGGGATGTTCCTAGTTCAGCCGGCCCTCTTCTGTGGGCTGAGATTTACAATGGTAGTACCAGTGATTGTGCTCAAATCAAACCTGATGATCAGGGATATTTTGTTGTAAATTTAGGAACTTGCATGGCAATTCCAAGCTATTTATATTTTAATACGGGAACATATTATCTAGCAGTTAAAGTAGGAACAGATAGTGAAGCTACACCGCGTATGATTTTGGGAAAACATCCATATGCTTTTAACTCCGATAGAGTAGATGGTCTTCATGCAACAACTACAGCCGCACCAAATCAACTATTAGCCTTGGATAATTATAAAAATTTTGATATTAACAGTGGTATTTTTGCTGGAGCCGGAATTAGTCTATCTTCCACTACAGCAACTTCTACACTTTCAGGTAATTTACAAATTGGTAATTTATTTAGCGTTATTGGTAATTCGTATTTAGGAATTATTTCTTCCGGCACTTGGCAGGGCGATATTATTTCAGCATCTTATTTACCTTCAAGTATACTTTTTCAAAGTGATAATATCTCTTTATTAAACAATGATACGGGCTACATTACTAGTTCCGCCCTTATCGGTTATCTCACTGCCGAATCTGATCCTGTCTGGTCTGCCATCTCAACCTCACTTACAACCGCTAACTTTGCAACTAACACTATCTCTCAATGGTTTAATGACGCCGGATATATTACTGACGGTAACACTAACTGGGACAACTCATATGGCTTTATCACTTCCTACACTGAAACCGATCCAATCTTCATGGCCGCCTCAACTTCCTTTGCTCTTGTCAATCACGTCCACGACAGTTCCACCTTACCTTCTGGTCTAATTTACCAAGGTGATAATATTTCGCTCCTGACTAACGACGCTGGTTACTTAACATCTTCGGCTATCTCCGGTCTTAATGCTTCTTCCACTTACTGGGACTTAGCTTACAGCTGGGGTGATCATGCACTAGCTAATTATCTAACTACCTCAACTGGTTTAACTGTTTACAATTTTGCGACCGACAGTATTTCTCAATGGAACAATGATGCGGGCTACATTACTAGTTCCGCCCTTATCGGTTATCTCACTGCCGAATCTGATCC
>DAIOHD010000001.1:65836-67697 GCA_036744835.1 Candidatus Magasanikiibacteriota bacterium
TAACTTTGCAACTAACACTATCTCTCAATGGTTTAATGACGCCGGATATATTACTTCATCTGCCGAGGCCGAAGTAGATCCTTATTTTATGGCTGCTTCTTCTTCTTTTGCGTTAGCTGGTCATATTCACAATAGTTCTACTTTACCTTCTAATATAATGTATGAAGGTGAAAATATTTCTCTTCTATATAATAATGTTGGGTATGTAACTTCTGGCCATTCACACGCTCTTTTAACCAGAGGACTTGGTTTGAGTGGTTCCAATTATGATGGAACATCACCGGTAACTTGGAATGTTGCATATGGAGCCATTTCCAATACTGCTGTTGAAGGTAATCAAGTAGCTACTATACTTGTTGGACCGGGTTTAAGTGGGGGAATTTCCGGTGATGCATTGGGTGATGGTTTTGCTACATATATCTCATTAAATTTTGGTGGTTCTGGATCGGCAAATTTAGTTGCTCGTTCAGATCATGATCACTCAGGAATTTATTCATTGGTTGGACACACGCACGATGGTTCTACTATTTCTAATTTGACTATTGCTGATTTTACTACTTCCACCATATCTCAATGGATTAATGATGCAGGATATATTACAGATGGTAATACTAATTGGGATAATATTTATGGATTTATTACTTCTTCTCCGTATACAGAAAATGATCCTTTATGGTCTGCTGTTTCAACTTCTTTAACAATAAATAATTTTGCCACTAATACGGTTTCTCAGTGGATTAATGATGCTGGTTACATTACATCAACACATACACAAAATACATCTTCAATTACAGGTGTCTTTGATGTTATTTCAGGAGGAACCGGATTGTCTTCTTTATCAACTAATAATTTACTGGTTGGAAATGGTACAAGTTCTGTAAATTTAGTTGCTCCTTCCATTGGTTTTCTTTATTGGGATGGTAGTAACTATACATTTATATATTCTTCTACTACAACAGGAGATAATTGGGGAACTCAAGTTGTAAGTACTTCTGCTAGACTTACCGGTAATGGAACTTCTGCCTCTCCTCTTGATTTTGCTAGTTTAAATATTTCACAATGGACTAATGATGCAGGGTATATTACAGATGGCAATATAAATTGGAACAATTTGTATGGATTTATTACCAATAATTCTCTGGATAATCTTACAAATAAAACAGGACAAATATCCATGTGGACTAATGATGTTGGATATATCACCAGCTCTGCTCTTTCTGGTCTTAATGCTTCTTCCACTTATTGGGATCAAGCTTACAGTTGGGGAGACCATGCTTTAGTTGGTTATCTAACATCATTTACCGAAGTTGATCCAATTTGGTCTGCAATTTCAAGCTCTTTAACCACTGCTAACTTTGCTACTAACACTGTCTCGCAATGGTTTAATGACACGGGATATATTACTGATGGAAACACTGGATGGGATAATTCATATGGTTTTATTACCGATGGAAACACCGATTGGGACAATATCTATGGATACATCACCTCTTCCGCTTTATCTGCTCTAAACGCTTCTTCCACCTATTGGGATCAAGCCTACAGTTGGGGAGACCATGCTTTAGTTGGTTATCTAACATCATTTACCGAAACTGATCCTATCTGGAGTGCTGCTTCTACTTCATATGTTCGTTGGGATGCTCCGTCCACCACTAACTGGGATTTAGCTTACAGCTGGGGTGATCATGCTACTGTTGGTTATCTAACTTCTTTCACTGAACTTGATCCATATTGGAATGCAGTTTCTACTTCTTTGACTGTCAACAACTTTGGAACTAACACTATTTCTCAATGGTACAATGATGCTGGATACATCACCTCTTCCGCTTTATCTGCTCTAAACGCTTCTTCCACCTATTGG
>DAIOHD010000001.1:67797-77413 GCA_036744835.1 Candidatus Magasanikiibacteriota bacterium
CTGTCAACAACTTTGGAACTAACACTATTTCTCAATGGTACAATGATGCTGGATATTTAACATCTACTGCGGATCTTTGGGTGGATATTACTGGCGACACTATGTCCGGGGCTTTGGTAATAAATAATGACTTGACTGTGACCGGCACGTCTACTTTGGCAACTTCTACAATTTTTCAATTATTTGTAGGTGAAGGATTTCCTTCTGAGATGCCTGGTAGTTTAAATTTTGCTACTTATAGACAATATGACCATCTAACAAATACGGGAGATGGTTTTGAAGTGGGAAATGCTTTGGTTATGGAATTAAATCCAGATGAAGATGCTTCGACAACGATAAATACAATGTTTAGTATCACTACCAATGAAACTAATGATAAAAACTTCGAGGTATTAGCAGGTATTTTAAACCAAGCTCAACACTATGGTTCTGGTGCTATAAATATAGCGTTTGGTCAGTTGTCTTCAGTAAATTTAGAAACTCCAACAGGCAGTATTGATTTAGCCGTGGGTTTTCAAGGTGGAGTAAGCAATGGAGTTGAAGATGCTTCTTATGCCGGAGTTATCAGTAATGCTATAGCCGTTAGCGGTAATATAGAAAATGGAATCGGTGGCGGCACGATAGGAACTGCCATGGCTTTTCAATCAAGCATGAATATTGAAAATGGAAGTATCGGGACAGCTTATGGGATGAGGATAAATAATCCGATCAGTGGGTCTGCTTCAGGCACTGTGGGTAATTTATATGGACTCTATATTGAAGAACAAAATTTTGCTTCTACTTCTAATTTTAATATTTATTCTGATGGCACGGCTTCAGTAAACTATTTTGGTGGACGAATTGGTGTTGGAACAAGCACTCCGCTTTATGATTTGCACATTGTGCAAGATAGAGATTTAAATGCTCCTAATATTACTTTTGAAAATATAAATACGGGAGTTAGTTCAACCATGCTTTTGAATTTAAAAGTTGGAAATTATGGTGGTGGTATTGGAGTAGCTAGTGAGAATTTTAATGATTGGGGATTGTCTAATTTGGCCGGATATACTATTTTGGCCTCAGCCATTGAACAAACAACCAGCGGTAATGGAATATCTTTACTTGGTGGTCCAAATGGAAATATTATTTTCTATGCCGGTGGGTTTGGTCCGCCAACAATGGATACAGAGAGAATGCGTATTGAAAACGATGGACGAGTAGCTATTGGCACCAGTTCAACTTATGAAATGCTTACTGTTGCCGGTGGAATTAATATTGGTGCCACAACTACTCCAACCTCAACTGCTGGTACGATTGCTTTTGATGGTTCTGATTTTATCGGTTATACTGGCTCAAATTGGTTGTCATTAACTTCAGGGATTGGTAGTGTAACAGGATCTGGTTCAATCGGTCAGATTTCATTTTGGGATAGTACTTCATCAATTACAGGAACCACATCATTATTTTGGGATAGCACGAACGGATATTTAGGGATTGGAACAAATACTCCAAACGCAGCTTTGACTGTAGATGGAAGTTCTTCTTTGGCGACAACTTCCATTTTAACCAGATTATCAATAGGTCCAGTCACTTCTTTTTTGGGTAATAATTTATTGCAAATCAATTCTTCCAACAATATTCCAACAGCGGCTTTTAGCTCCTCTATTTTTGAAATAGATTCTGAAGATGGTTTGAAGTCTGATTTTGTATATCGTTTATCAGCTGATACTAGTGCGTATCATCCGGCAACAATTTACACCAGGTCTAGAGGAACTCTTGATGCTCCGACAATAGTAAGCAACGGAACTATAATCGGAGGAAATTATTTTATGGGTTATGATTCCAATAGTTGGGAAGAGGCAGCTTCTATCAGAGCTACCGTTGATGGTAGTCCTGGAAATGGAGATATGCCCGGAAAATTATCTTTTTTCACCACCCCCGATGGTTCATCTTCAGGTGTAGAAAGGATAACTATCAAAAATAACGGTAGAGTAGGCATTGGTACTACTAGTCCTTCTTCTTTTTTGACGGTAGTTGATACTTCAGGTTCAGTAACCCCATTTTATTTACAGGCCAATGTAAATAATTATGCTCAGTTTAATATTAGAAATATCAATAGTGGTGCAAATGCTTCGACGGATTTTGTGGCTACTGCTGATACTGGAACAGAAACTACCAATTATGTTAATTTGGGCATTAATAATTCCGGTTATAATAATATTGCCTTTGGTTCTAAGCCGTTTGATGGTTATTTATATACGAGTGATGGAAATCTTTGGTTGGGTACGGCTACCACTACAGCAAGTAAATCAAATATTATTTTTCACACCGGCGGAACATTAGCATCAAAAGAAAGAATGAGAATTGATGCAAACGGTAATGTTGGTATTGGCACATCTTCTCCGCTTTCCGCACTGGATGTTTACGGCAATCTTTCCATTACCGGCGCTAACAGATATTTAAATTTTGGATCAGTTACCGGTACGGACGGTTATGGTTTTCGTGACAATAGCGGGATAATGCAATGGAAAAACCAAAGTGGTGATTGGAATACTTTTTCTACAAAAATAAACAACATTATCAATGTTGCTAAAAGCGGAGGTGATTTTGATAATTTGGAAGATGCTATTGCTTTTGTCAGCTCAGTAGATTACGACACAATAATAAATATTTATCCAGGAGTTTACGAAATATCTTCCACTCTTTTGGTCACAAGTACGCACCTCAAAGGTATTAGCGGTATCAACAGAGAGGCGGTAATTATTCGTCCGACAGCGGATTTAGTCAGTTCTCCAGGACCAATTTTTGATATAAATTTTTCAGAAGAAAATGATTTTTCTATTCGTTTGTTGACAATTGATGGTTCTCAAACTGCAGGTTTTCAAACTACTGCGGGCTGTGATGCTATCAGAATTAGCAACACCGGCAGTATATGGATGGATTTTTCAGACTTAGTGATTATTGAGGCTGAGACAGGTATTGATATACAAGTTGCTAATTTGTTAAATATTTTTAAAACCGATTTTTATCGTATCGGCGATATCGGTGTAAATTTAGATAATGGCGCTTCTGTTCAGATAGAAAATGTTTATATGGAAGATGTGAAAAACAGGTACGTACATTTGAAAAGTACAACTGGTTCATCGTCTTTTTATATGGTTGGCAGTGAATTCGGGTCTAATAGTGATTTAGGTACCGGCCTTACCATAGAAGGTGATAATTCTTATGCGGAGATTCGTTATTCTAACATGTGGGGATTGGACTACAACATTGTTACCAATGACAATTCACACACCAAAGTTACGGCCAGTTATTTGCAAAAAGCGGCTAATTTAAATATTGATCAAAAAGACAGTTCTTCTATAAACATTTCTTCCAGTGATGGAGCTTTTTCTAACAGTGATATTAGTATTAATAATCCCGATAATGTCTATTTTTACGCTTTGGCCGAAGAAGAAGGCACGGTGTTGATTGGTCGTCATGCGGACGTAGATCAGGATTTGATCAAAATTGACAATGGGGATTCCATATTATCCAAGTTTTCTTACAGAAGAGATTATTATGGTAACAGAGGTTTGGTTTTCTTGGATGAAAATACGGATACTAAAACTTTTTTGGGAGTTCAATCGGCAAGTGGCACTGCCAAAATCTCGGCTATTAGTGGTGATAGAAACAATCTCTCAGGTTTGTATTTATATTCTGACACTGATGATTTTGGAAATACTTCCAGTATGCGTGGTTGGATGGTAGCAAAATATGGAGAAAACTCAAATTTACTTTTTGGATTTAGTAATAATGATACGGGAGATTCTAAAGGTACGGTTGATAATAAAGTGATGACTTTAGATGGGTTTAATGCTCAAATGTATTTTCAAGGAGGTGCAATTTTCAATACCAGTAGCGGAATATATGATTTTCAAGTTAAGGGTGATAATGATAGCCATGCTTTGTTTGTCCAGGGTAGTACAGACAATGTTGGTATTGGTACTTCTACCCCTGGTTATAAACTGACTGTCAGTGGGGATATAAATATCACTGGGGCTTATAGAATAAATGGTGTTCCATTAGCTTTTCATAGTCCAGGTACTCTTGCGGGGCAAACAACTTATTGGGATGGTAGTTTATGGGCAGCGACTAATTCGTTGTTTATATCAGCAAACGGTAGTGTTGGTATTGGTACAACCACTCCTCAAAATGGGCTTAGTGTGGTTGGTGGTATAAACATAGTTTCCGGAACCCCGAGCAATATTGCTTATGCTCTTTATAATAATAATGGGCAATTATATTGGAACGGTTCGTCACTTGTTGGCGGTAGCACTAGTACATATATCCAAGATGCAGACGGAGATACCAAAGTGGAAACCGAAGAAAATCCGGATGAAGATAAAATTCGTTTTTATACAGCCGGATCGCAAAGGATGATTATAGATGAAAATGGTTTGGTGGCTATAAATACCACTACCAATAATGGTAAAGCCTTTTATTTATACGGAGATGTTAACGATGAATTTAATTTGGCTATTCATAATAATAATACCGGTCCTTCTTCAACCGCAGAATTTAGTTTATATAACGACTTAGGAAAATTAGGCGGACTTACAGCTTTGAGCTCTGGTTGGAATGATGGACTTCCAGGAATTTCTGGTAGTTTAGCATTGTATTCAGTCAGTGATTTGCTGATTTCAACAATGGCTTCGGGTGGAGATATTATTTTTGATGTTGACCCATCAGATGAACAAAGAAGCATGATAATAATTGGAACTGGTAGCGGTAATGCCGGCTATGTTGGTATCAATACATCTACTCCTCTAGCTCCATTATCGGTTAATGGTAACATTTTTATAGAAGGCGAAAATCGCTATCTCAATTTCGGCACTACTACAGGTGAACTTGGTTATGGTTTCCGTGATAACAACGGTATTATGGAGCTTCGTAATATCAACAATAATCATAATGTTTGGTCGGAAATAGTTATCAATGATGCCCTTATCGAAGGTAATATTATTTATGTAAATGCGGCAAGTGGCAAAGATGGTTTTGATGGTAAGAGCCCGGCTAGAGCCAAAAAAACCATTCAAGAGGGTATTGATACGGCTGCGCTTTTGTCGTCTTCAACCAATCCTTATACTGTTGCAGTCAGTGCCGGGACATTTATAGAAAATTTAGATATGAAAGATTTTGTGGTAGTTAAAGGTGCTGGTTGTAATACTTTTATCAAAGGAAAGGTTACTTTTGACATGACTTACGGCAGTGTTTTATCTATGGTTGATGTAGAAAATACTGATGATTATGCTGTGGAGATAAAAAGTGCCGGAAAATCTGTTTTGAAAAATGTGACGGTGAATGCAAAATATACAGATGGGAGTAAAAATATTCAAGCGGTTGTTTATCAGGAAAATGGTACTTTGGAAAGTTTTACCACCAATAAATATAATTTTACCCAAACTACCAGCACGGCTGGAACTAAAATAAATACGATTTTTTATTTTGTTAGCTCTACTATTGCTAGTGCTTATATTTATAATCCGGAGATTTATGTGAACACTTATGACAATGACGATGAACTTTCTGTGGTTTATACCGAAAACCAAAGTTTTCGTAGTATCGCCACGATAAAAGATGCGGTAATTACTTTTCCAATTTATGCCAGCTCTCCGACTAATGTTGTAAAAATGATTAATCACGAAAGTGCCCGCTTCAATACTTATGTGGATGCGGCATTTACAACCGTTTTGACTGTAGCTCCAGGAAGTGTCAAATTAATTCCAGCTTATGTAAACAGTTCCACTGTAATATCGGGAGCTCAAATTACCAATTCTTCGTTTGCCTGGGTAGGACCTGGGGTTAGTGAAAACGATGTTTATCTTTCCGCCGCCAATACGGTCAACGATCATATAGTTTTGACTTCTAATCAATATAAAACTCAGAGTGATATTTTCCCAACCAGATATACTGCAGACGGAGTTTCTGGAACTTTAGAATATTTTATTAGCAATGGTCATGGTGATATACAAAATTTAGCTTTTTCTACTTTTGAAAACTCTTTTGGGATAGGCACATCTACACCTTATGATCGCTTGGAAGTTTGGGGTGATGATTTGAGTTATAGTGCCACCAGTTCACGAAATTACATTACCATAGTTGCCAATGGTAATGGTGAAGCTGGAAATTATGTTCGTCGTGTCAATAGTGGTTCATATGATAATGGTTGGTCTTGGTATATGCCGGTTAGTAGTACAGATTTCCGCCTTTGGGATGATTCTATTGGTGCAGAAGGGGATGATATCCTATCTGTTCAGGGTGGAACTGGCTATGTTGGTATTGGAACTGCTCTTTATGATCCGCTAAATAAACTTCACGTTGATGGCGGTGTTTATTTGGGCGATACGGCTACAGCCACTACTACTAATTCTATTTATAATGTTAGCGGAGATTTATATTGGAACGGAAATTTATTGGCCAGTGCTGGCGGGGCTACCGCCAATTGGCTATTAACTTCACATAACGGAGGAAATGTTTTAAGCACTTCTACCACTATCCCGGTTTGGTTTAAGGATATTATTTACGCTAGTTCATCTATTTATATTGATGGAACTTTGAATGTTCTGGGTAATTCCACTTTGGCCACCACTACTATTTCTGATTTGACTGTTAATAATATCAATGTTTTAGGGATAGTCAGCACCACTGATATTTTGGTGGCAAATAATATTACTTTGGGAGGAGTAACTCGCAATACTTGGCCATCTGGTGGCGGAGGCAGTAGTATTTGGGTAACTACGACCGCTAATGTTGTTTATCCGGACTTAACAGGAGATTATGCAGTAGTGGTAGGAAATAGTGCCACCAGTAGTAATGTAAAATTTGAAGTAGTTGGACACTCTAAGTTAGGTGGAAATTTATCGGTCACCGGAACATCTACTTTATCCGGTCCGGTTTTGTTTGGTGATAATATTCAATTTACTACTGCAGGAAATAATAATTTTTATTTTAACAATGGCATTAATAATTATCTACGTTGGAATAATTCTGCTACACAATTTGAATTATCAAACGGTTTGATGGTTTCGGGTTTAGTGAGTTCAACTGCTTTACAGGTAAATGGCGATGTTACTACCACAGGTAAAATGGTGATTGGTGGTCCTGTTGGTATCGGTACTACTACTCCTCAAGCACCTTTGCATGTAGTGACAGATAATGCAGGCCCGGCAATGACAATTTTACAAAAAACTATTGCGGGAGCTACAAACTTGAATTTTGTAACCCAAAATAATAAATATTGGCAACTTTCAAAAAGAGATGATAATCAAGATGATAAATTTATATTTTATTTTGTAGATGATGCGGGGTTATTTAACAATGTTTTAACTTTGAATTCTACCGGTACAATAGGTATTAATCAGCAAGATCCTGGGGCTATGTTATCCATTACCGGCACAACCACTTATCCGTTGTTGAGTATTATGACTAGTTCTTCTGAACCAGCATTAATTGTAAATCAATACGGCCATGTCGGTATAGGAACTTCGGATATTGGTTATTATAAATTGCGAATTTATGAACCGGATAATGGTCTTACTGCAGAGGTAAAATCTGGAAGTAGTACCAAAACAGCTTTATTTAATTTAAAAGCTGGGAGTGATGTTGAATTTTTACAATTGGGTTATTATGGCATAGACACTCCAGGTTTCGCGGGTGTTTTGCCAGGAAGTGCAGTTTGGGACTCTGTAGCTCCGGGTGGTTCTTATTTTATAAATGAATCTACCAGTACCGATGCTGCACTTATTTTTATGACTGATGGTTGGCAAGCGGAAAATGAAAGAATGAGAATAACCAATGGTGGATATATAGGCATTGGGACGTCTACCCCTATTTCTAAATTGAGTTTGAACGAAGGAGATTTCAGAATTACTTCAGGCACTGACGGTTGGATAATTGGTCCAAATGCTTTCCCTAATCGAGCTGGTTCCACTGATTTAATTGGTTTGAATGTAACCAACAGTTCTACATGGAAAGCTGGTTTATTCTCAGAAGTCGGGGGAACATTATTGAGCTATGGTATTAATGCTACTCAGCTGGGGGATAGAAATACTTCTTCTATTGGTGCTATTTTCCGTTTAGATACCAGAGCCGATACTCCTTATTGGAGTATTAAGCGTCAGCCCGTAGGTAGTAGTACAGAATATTCAGATATGCAAATAGCTAGAACTGGTGAAATAGGCTTTGGTGGTTTTGCTAATGATACAAATGTTTTTTCCGGTCAGGTTCATATTTTGACTGCTACTACTACTAATGTTGGTTTAGCTGTTCAGGGTATGGTTGGACAAACTGCAGCTTTACAACATTGGCTAAATTCAGATGGAGTTGTTGTGGGTGAGGCAAAATATTTATCACAAAATTTTGGGATGAGTTTAGAAACAGGAGCTTTTATTGCTAGAAATTCTTATTTTGGCGAGGAGTTTATGCGCAATCGTGCGAATATTACTGCGGACAATGCGTATACTTGGGGAGATTTTCAACAATTTGGTGTAGATGAAAATTCAAATTGTACTTGGAATACTGTAAACAATGCGGTAAATGGGATAGGTAGACAGCAAGCAAGCAATGGAGCTAATTCTTGTTTAGCATATCATGCTAGTACTGCTGGGACAGCACATACTGTTTTTAATGTAGCAAATTTACCAGTATTTACTTTTAAAATTATTCCTTCTGTTGTTGCTAATAACAGAAGATTTTGGGTAGGAGCCAGTGATCTAGCTCAAGCGCAGGCTACTGACCCTACAAATGGTATATATTTTACTAATAATACCACTAATGGTGAATGGCAAGGTATATCTCGTCGTGCCGGAGCTTCCACGGCAATTGATTGCACGGGACAAACTATCAGTACCGCTGTTTTCGGGGTAGCAAAAATTGAGGTGGTTTCTAGTAATGGCGATGGTACGGGAGAAATAAATTTTTATGTTGATAATGATACAACGGATGGTATTGAATGGTATTATTGTGGACAAGCGACGACTAATATTCCAACTGTTGGATTGACTTCTATGATTATGAATAATACTGTAGCCGGAGGAGGAGCTCAATATATAGATATAGATTATTATCGTGTTTGGCAAGATGATTCAGCAGAAACAATCATTGAAGAAATCGTTGAATATCTCCCGGAATACATTGAGAAAAATTTATTTGGTATGGCGCAGATAAAAGCTGGAGACACTTCAATACAAATTGGTTTTGACGGTGAATATGCTGTACCGCCGATGATGAGCGTGACACCACTTAGTTTTGATGGACGATGGAAATTGCAAAATGTAACCACTACTGGTTTTGAAATTACCTTAAGTGATGGACCGACAACAGAAGATGTTTTATTTAATTGGCAAGCATATATGGTAGAAGAAGATACTCAGATTTATAGTTCTGACGGTGAAGTGCAATTATTAAAAGATTTTTATTTGGATTTTAATCCGATAATAAATATTCCGCAAAGTGAAAGCAGTGGTGAATCTACGCCAATTATGCCATCAACAACTTCTCCTGGTAGCACAATTGAAGAAAAACCAGTAGTAACTGAAGAAGAACCAGTAGTAACTGAAGAAGAACCAGTAGTAACTGAAGAAGAACCAGTAGTAAC
>DAIOHD010000001.1:77513-151819 GCA_036744835.1 Candidatus Magasanikiibacteriota bacterium
TGAAGAATAGCTTTTCAAGATATCAATTTTTTGATATAATTAAATCAATAATTAATTTAACTTAATTTATAAGTTATTATGCCTATACGCAAAGTCACTTCTTTGGAAGAAACCCAAAGTATTGCTTCTCAAATTGAAGCAAAAGAAAATTCCGGTACCGCCACCTTGATTGCAATTATTGCAGTCGCTGTTTTGGCCGCTGCTGGTTGTATATTTTTATACATTAAATATGACACAGCTCAAAAGAAACTTAACGCTGTGACTAATTCTCAGGCTCAACAGGAAATGATCAAAAAAGAAATGGACATTCTTTTGAAAAAAGTTGGCAAACTTATCGTTTTACCAAGCGACGAACAACCAACTGTAGCTACAGTTACAAATGCAGATGCTTTAAAAGCCGAACAACCTTTTTATAAAGATGCTCAAAATGGAGATAAGGTTATCATCTATGTACAATCAAGAAAAGCCATCATTTATAATGAAGAAAAAGGTATTTTAGTAAATGTTGGTCCGATTTTTATCAATGAAAATGCAGCCGCTGCCGCTGTAAATACAGACATAGAATAATAATTAGAGTAAAATAATAAAACTAAAAACACCTCGATATTTAATCGGGGTGTTTTTTATTTTATTTTAATTTTTTCCTTGAATTATTCAATATCCTTCTCTCGTATCAGTATTATTTTTTTCTTTAATCCACTTTTTGTAACCAAAAACTGGAGGAAAAAGTTTCCTCGCGGTTGAACCAAATACTGCCAGTTGTCTTCTTCGCTGTCTCTTTTGTTCAAAACTCGACCTTCCGTCTACAACGGAAGGTCTCAAACAATTGAACAAATTTTGCTATAAGGCAAAACCATTCCAGTTCATCGCAACTGCTAATTATTTGGTTCAAATGCTCGGACTGGCGAATTGGCGGTGAAGGCGAACATTTAAAAATACGAACAAATTTTGTTAAGGAGCGAAGCGTTAAGAAATTCTACTGTTTGAGCCCGAAGGGCGAGTTTAGAATTTTAGTGTAGCGAGCTTTACAAAATTGTGAGAATTTTTAACAGTGAGCGATTTTCTTTCAGTCCATTTTCTTTTCTAAAAAGAAAATGGACAAATCTGCGATAGCAGGATAAAAGTATTTAGAAAGAAGGATGTTGGAATAACAAGGGAGACAAAAAAATCCCGCTGACGCAGGATTGTTTTGTTGTGGGTCGCCGGAGATTCGAACTCCGGACCTTGTCCTTAAGAGGGACCTGCTCTACCAACTGAGCTAGCAACCCCCTCACCTATAAATTTTACTAAAGATAAAATTCATAGGTGAGGGGCTTCGCCGTAAACTTTACACTTTTTAATTTGTTTGTAGTCTGTAGTCCGTAACCTGCTTACCGGTAGTCAGGTCTGAAGACTGATTAGATCGGATCTCCTGACTTACGTTTTATAATATCAATCTTTGGACCCTTCCAAGCTTTTATTTTGAGCGCCATTTCTGCGGCTTCGGTTTGAGCCTCTTGTTTACTAGTACCATTTCCTTCAGCCACTAGTTCTTTGTCCAAATACACCCCGATTGTGAAGTTCTTTGCGTGATCGGGACCCTGTTCATTGAGAACTTTATAAGTTGGAGTTATGCCGACCATTTCCTGAGCGCTTTCTTGAAACCTGCTTTTTGGATCCAAATATAATCCATTTTCTAAAATATAAGGTAATTTTGGTAAAACCCATTTTTGTAAAAATTTAGTTGCAGTTTCGTATCCTTGATCCAAATAAATTGCACCTACCAGTGCTTCAAATAAATTAGCCATGATATAATCACGAGCTTTTGTACCAGCATCTTTGGATTCTCCATGACTTAAGAATAGAAATGGTTCAGCGCCTATCTCATAGGCAATAGAGGATAATATTTTTGCATTTACCAAAGCTGCGCGCCAATTGGTTAATTCTCCCTCGGGATTGGCAAATTCATCAAAAAGATATTCAGTGACGATAAGCTCAACTACCGCATCACCCAAAAATTCTAGACGTTCATTTTGAGAAAGAGGAAAATCTTGGTGTTCATTAAGGTATGAGCGATGAACAAAAGCTTGCACTAAGTATTCAAAATTTTTAAATTTTATTCCGATTTTTTCTTCCAAAATTTCAAAATTACGCTCTTTAATTTCTGGTAAATCTCGTAAATTTTTATTTTTTGATTTTATAGTTGTTTTTTTGACCGGCATAAAATTATAATATAACCAACTTTGATTTGAATGATGATTTTTATTTTTCAATATCTGGTGTTTCCTCGTTCTTATCATTATTACCATTTTCATCCTCTCTTGGTTTCTTTTTTGTTTTTTCTTCCAAAGCCGATTTTTCATCGTCGGGGATGTCTTTATAAATTGAGCCCAAAACTCCATTTACGAATTTACCCGAAGCTGGCCCACCATAGCTTTTGGCCAACTCAATAGCTTCATTAATAGCCACTTTTGGCGGTACTTCTTGAGCTATTTTTAATTCATAAATTCCTAAACGCAAAACATTTCGGTCAATGTTGGTAATTTGATCTATTGGCCAACTCGGAGCGTATTTGATGATAATTTCATCTATAGTTTCCAAGTTTTCAAGCACACCGTTTATTAAATTAACGGTGAAATCTTTTTCGTTTAATCCCGCGCCAAATTCAGTTAAATCGTGTTCCGCAATAGTTCCTAAAGAGGAGCTATCTTTTCCGCGGAAATCCCATTCAAATAATATCTGAAGCGCAATACTGCGCGCTAAATGGCGATTGGACATAATTTAAAAAGTTATTTCTTTTTTAATTTTTTATCAACTTTGACCACCTGTTTTCCTTTGTAAGTTCCACAAAAAGCGCAAGCGCGATGTGGGCGTACAGCCTTGCCACATTTTGGACAAGTATTAACAGCTGTAGCACTTAGAGCAAAGTGAGCGGCTCTTTTTCTTTTATCAGACGAGGTTCGTCTATGTCCGGGTAAACCCATAAAATTAAATATTAAATACATTAAAAATTTCGCATTTTAAAGCGATTTGTTTCAAGTATATAACAAAATTAAAAAATTTGCAAGAGCTAAGATCATTTGCTTTTTTTTGAAAATTTGAGTAATATAAAAGAAATTATGAGTTTAGAAATTAGAAAAAATATCAATCAAGGGAGTTGGGACGAGTTTTTAGCCCAATTTCCTGATTTTAACCCTTTCCCCCAAAGCTTTACTTGGGGAGATATTTTGTTATCCGAGGGCAAAGAAGTAGAAAGATTGGCTGTTTTAGAAGGAGGGGAGATAATAGCAGTAGCGACAGTGGTTTATGAAAAATTACCGTTTGGCTTAAAATACGCTTTTAGTCCAAAAGGACCGGTTTTTAAAATGACCAATGACCAATTCCCAATGACCAATGTCATGGAATTATTTTCCAATTATTTTAAAGAAAAAAAGTGTGTTTTCTGGAGAATTGAACCAAATGTCAATCTGCAATCTGAAATTAAAAATCTAAAATTGGCAAAGATTAAGGATGTAAACCCTTCAAATACATTATTGTTAGATTTAAATAAAAGTTATGAAGAATTGCTCGCCTCTATGCACTCTAAAACCAGATATAATATTGGCCTGAGTAAAAAGAAAGATCTGCGCATAGAAGAAAGAAAAGACCTAGAAATATTTTGGGATTTAATGAAAAAGACAGGAGAGCGTGATGTTTTTCGGTTGCATTCTAAAAATCATTATGAAAAAGTTTTGGATTCCGAATTGACTTCCCAAGTAATAATTTATTTTGAAAATAAATCTATTGCCTCAGGTGTGTTTGTACGTTTCGGTCAAACACTTACTTATTTGTATGGTGCTTCTAATCATGAATACCGTGCCCTAATGGCACCTTATCTGGTGCAGGATTTTGGGCTAAATAAAGCCAAAAACTTTGGTTGTAAATACTATGATTTTTTTGGTATTGCGCCTATTAAAAAAGATGAGAGTGGGGAATTGGTTTATGACAATAAACATCAATATGCAGGGGTGACGAGATTTAAGTTGGGATTTGGAGGAGAATACGCTACTGTTCCCGGGACGTTTGAAATACCGCTAAGTTATAAAGTTTATAAAATTTTAGGTCTTATAAAGTACTTAAAATCATTATTAAAAATTAAAAAATTCTCCGTTTAAGGCGGAGAATTTTTTTTGTTTAGTTAATTTTTTTATCCGGTATAACGTAGTGAAGTCTGGATTACTCCTTTTCTTGTTCTTGTAGTACCATGGCTACAGACACGACTTTATCAGCTTCTTCCTTGAATCGCATCAAACGTACGCCTTGAGTGGCACGGCCTGTAGTTGGAATAGTTTTGAAAGGTAAACGGATTATTTGTCCTTTTGAGGACATCAAAATAATATCTTGGTTTTCAGCCAAAGTTGGATCAATAACACTAGCGTGAATAACAAAGCCGGTTTTTTCCGTGACTTTGGCGGTTTTGATACCAGATCCGGCACGGCCTTGAACTTTGTACTCGTTTAACGGGGTGAGTTTGCCCAAACCATTTTCACCTACAGTTAAAAATTTCAAATTTTTATTTTCCGGATTAACAATATCCATCCCCACAACTTCATCTTTGTCGTGTAAACGCACGCCTTTGACGCCTGATGCGGTACGGCCCATAGAACGCACATCTTCTTCTTCAAAGCGGATAGATTGACCTTCTTTGGTAGCAATCATGATTTCATCTTTGCCGGTACTTGGTTTTACCCATTCCAAATTATCTTCAGGTCGGATTTTGAGAGCTATCAATCCGCTTTTGCGTACATTAGAGAAATCGCTCAGCGGAGTTTTTTTGATAACACCCTTAGTTGTTACCATAACCAAATATTTTATTTTTTCTAAATCAGCCATAGCCAAAAAAGCTGTAACTTTTTCATTTGGAGCCAATTGTAAAAAGTTTACCAAAGCTTGGCCTTTGGCGGTACGAGAAGCTTGAGGAATGTCATAAGCCATCAATTGAAAACATCGACCGCGATTGGTAAAGAAAAGAATGTTGTCATGAGTATTGGTAGATTGGATTTGTTCTACAGCCTCTTCTTCTTTGGTGGTCATACCGATAACTCCTTTTCCACCACGGCTTTGTTGACGGAAAGTATCTGGTGGCATACGTTTGATATATCCGTCGGAAGTTATCAAAATCATAGTTGGTTCATTTGGAATCAAATCTTCTACAGTAAAGTCCTTGATACCATGAGCAACGATTTGAGTGCGACGAGGTTCTGCAAATTTTTCTTTTATTTCCGTAGTTTCATCCTTTATAATTTTGAGAATCTTGGTTTTAGAAGCTAAAATACTTTCCAATTCTTTTATTAATTCTTTTTTTTCTTTTAATTCATCTTCTATTTTTTTGGCTTCCAAATTGGCTAATTGTTGTAATTTCATTTCCAAAATAGCCACTGTTTGTCGTTCGGTGAATTTAAATTTACTCATCAAGTTTGTTTTGGCCTCTTCCTTATCTTTGCTAGCTTTTATTGTTTTTATAATTAAATCTATTTTATCAAGCGCCATTTTGAGACCTTCCAAAATATGAGCCCTGTCTTTGGCTTTTTCCAAATCAAAATCTGTTCGGCGTCGAATTACTTCTTGGCGATGTTTGATAAATTCTTCCAAAACCATTTTTAGATTAAGAACTCGAGGTTGAATACCATCAACCAGAGCCAGCATATTGGTGTGAAAAGTTGTTTGCAGTTCAGTAAGATTAAAAAGTTGATTGAGAATTTTTTTCGGATAAGCGTCTTTTTTTAGTTCAACGACAACACGAACACCGTCTTTGTTGCTCTCATCTCGTAAATCTCTTATTCCTTCAATTCTTTTTTCTTGGACCAAATTGGCGATTTTTTCCAAAAGAGTGGCTTTGTTAATTTGATAGGGGACTTCGGTAACTACAATTTGAAAATAACCGGATTTAACTTCTTCAATATCTGCTTTAGCGCGAAGCACCACCCCGCCTCTTCCTGTTGCAAAAGCTGTAAAAATATCTTTTTTATTATAGATAATACCACCGGTTGGAAAGTCAGGACCTTTGACCATTTCGCAAAGTTCTTCTATGGAAGTTTCTGGAGCTTCTATAAGTTTAATAACGCCATCACAAAGTTCGCCTAAATTATGTGGAGCTATGGAAGTGGCCATACCAACAGCAATGCCCATGGTACCGTTTAATAAGAGGTTTGGAACTTTGGTTGGTAAAACCATCGGTTCGGTGTGAGAGCCATCATAAGTTGGATTGAAATTAACGGTATTTTTTTCAATATCAGTAAGCATTTCTTCGGCAATTGCTCGGAGCTTAGCCTCGGTATAACGCATTGCAGCCGCACTATCACCATCCATGGAACCAAAGTTTCCCTGACCATTTACTAGTTGATGGCGCATAGAAAATTCTTGAGCCATACGAACCATAGAATCATAGATAGCCGCATCGCCGTGAGGGTGATATTTAGCCATCACCTCACCAACTACATGGGCGGATTTACGGAATTTAGCGTTGTGTTTGAGTCCGATGTCCCACATCGCATAAAGGATACGACGATGGACCGGTTTGAGACCGTCTCGAACATCTGGAAGCGCACGAGAAACAATGACGCTCATAGCGTATTCCAAATATGATTGTTTTACTTCTTCAGAAAGAGAAGCATCGGTGATTCTCCCAATATTTCCTTTGACAAGTTTCATTTTTTCTTGAGACATACATTATTATATTTTTTTTATTATTCAATATTCAGTATTCAATATTTATGTTTAAAACAGAAAAAATATTGGATATTGAATATTAAATATTAATTATTGTTTATTGATGAGGTTGTAGAAGAAGCAATGTTGAGAGTATTTGTTACCACTAAATCAACAGTGCTTGTATTAATCGTAGGCGTGCTAGTTGTGGTACTGACAATTTGTTGTAAAAATTCGGAAACTTGTTTTTTTATTTCTTCAATATTTTTTTCTTTCTCTTGTGTAGCAAAAGAATTTTCCCATTGTTTTTGGATGTCATTTTTTGTTTTTATAGTAGCTTGATCCCAGGCGAAACTGTTAATCTGCAATTTAGCCGCATAAACAACAAAAAACAGAACTCCCAAAGAAATAAAAGTAACTCCGGCCCACATTATTTTATTAGCAGAGACTTTGGAGTTTTTTTGTTCAAAAAAATTAGCAAATTTTTCTAAAATTTCTGGATTTTCTTCAATTTTTTCCGTTATTTTTTTCTTGGCCATATCAATAATTTTTTTCCAAGACGAAAATTTTTGTTTCTTCTTGTGGCAAATCTTTTTTCTTAAGAATAAGTTTTTTTTCTACGTTTTCCGGTTTAAGCCCCATTTCTTTTAGAAAATTTTCAACCGGAGCAGCTTTGGGATCAGTATCGCATTGAAAAGCTACTGGTATAACTACTCGAGGTTCCAAAATAGAAACCACTTCACGTGCCGTTTTAGAATCAAGAGTTTTATCGGCATTACCAACAGGTAGAAACAGTATGTCTGGAGTGCCGAGTTTTTCGATGACACTTTCGGAAATTTTTTCTTTGACATTGCCCAAATGAACAATGTTCATCCCTTCAGCAGATATTTTGAAAATCATATCTTTTTCATTGGCGGCAATGGCATAAATCATATTATCTTTTATTTCATATTCGCCCAAAGTTTCTATGACAAAAGCTGAGTCGGAAATAGTTACCGATCCCTCAGCGCTATTGCTATAAAGAACAGTATTGGGAGAAAAATTACGAGGAAAATCACCGGTAGTTGGTTTGTATGGGTTTACTAAAATAACAACGTCTTCGTCTTTAAGATTTTTGGTTTGTAGTTTGACGCAAGTTTGTCCGAGCCAGTTTATATGCATAAAAAATATGATTAAATAACGCCTTTATTTTATCATATTTAAATAATATCTGCAAGGGGAAAATGTGGGTAAAAAAGGGCTAAAATTAGCCAACTCTTGACAAATTTAACCAAGCTGTGTATAATAGTTCAAAATTCAAATTTTAAAGTTAATCCGATTTAGAGATTAACACTTTGTTCGTTATTAAAAACGAAAGGGTTAAGCGAATTTTTTTGTTTAATAAAATATGTCTAACAAAGATTTTAAGACATTATTGGCGGAAAATTTGGTAATATTTCCAAAAGTTGGGGATATTGTCAAAGGAAAAGTTCTTTCCGTTGATAAAGGAGAAGTGCGTATTGATGTAGAAGGTGTAACTACCGCCATTGTTCGTGGTGCGGAAATGTTTACCGAATCTCAGGAATATGCCAATTTAAAACCAAACGATCAAGTCGAGGGCACGGTTATTGATTTAGAAAATGAAAATGGCGAAATGGAACTTTCTTTCCGTGTAGCTGGTATGCAGCGTGTTTGGGATAACGTGAGAAAATGGATGAAAGACAGCTTGACTGTCAAAGCTAAAGTTTTAGCGGCTAATAAAGGCGGTGTAATGATGCAGGTCGGCGCGATTGCCGGTTTTATGCCTGTTTCTCAACTCAATCCTGATCATTATCCTCGTGTGATGGGCGGAGATAAGAATAGAATTTTAGAAAAACTTCAAGAACTCATCGGTAAAGATTTAGAAGTTAAGGTTATTGATGTTGATGAAAATGAAGAAAAATTAATAGTTTCTGAAAAAAGCGTTTGGGACGATGCTCAAAAAGCAGTGCTTGAAGCTTATAAAGTCGGAGATACAGTTGATGGTGAAGTTTCCGCACTTACTTCTTTTGGTGCTTTCATCAAATTTGGTCAAGGTTTGGAAGGTTTGATTCATATTTCCGAAATTGCTTGGCAACGCATCGATCATCCAAAAGACTTGCTCAAAGTAGGGGACAAAGTCAGCGCTCAAATTATCCAACTTGATCATTCCAAAATCTATCTTTCCATGAAACGTTTGGTGGAAGACCCATGGAAATTGGTTAAAGAAAAATATAAAGTAGGCGCTACTGTTAAAGGTAAAATTTTAAAAATTGAACCATTTGGTTTGATGATCGGACTTGATAAAGATATCCACGGCTTGGCTCATGTTTCTGAACTTTCTGATGAACCTATTGCCAATATCCAAAGTAAATTCCAAATCGGTACAGAAATGGACTTTACTGTTGTTTCCTTAGAACCAACTGAACACCGTCTTGGTTTGCGTGTAGCTGGAGTCAAAGGCAAAGCCAAAAAAGAAGATAAAAAAGCAGAAAAAACTGAGAAACCTGAGAAAGCTGAAAAGGCTGAGAAAAAAGAAAAGAAACATAAAGAAGATAAGGAAGAAGTGAAAGAGGAAAAAGCAGAAGAGACAAAAGAATAATCTGATTAAAAAATCACTCGAAAGGGTGATTTTTTGTTTCCCTCTTTTATTTAAGAGAGGGGTTAGGGGAGAGTCTATCACCCCTCCTTTTCAAGGAGGGGGCTAGGGGGTGGTTTTGTATTCCTTGTAATATCCGACATCCTTCTTTTATAAATCTATTATTTTTTCTTTAATCCACTTTTTGTAACCCCGCCTTCGTCTGCCTTCGGCGAACTACGGACGGGCAGGCATAAACTGGAGGAAAAAGTTTCCTCACTGTTAAAACAAACAAAGCCAGTTGTCTTCTTCACTGTCGCTTTTGTTCAAAACTCGCCCTCCCGTCGACAACGGGAGGTCTCAAGCAGTTGAACAAATTTTGCTAGTGCAAAATCGTTCCAGTTCATCGCAACTGCTAGTTGTTTGTTTCAAATGCGAGGAGGGGCGAGTTATTGGTGAATATTAAAATGGCTTAAATTAGCCAAAATAAACCCTTGACAAAAACGCTAAAATGTGCTATAATATGCAGTTAGTAATTTTGTTCCTTTTATTATGTTTTTTGAAGGAGAGAAAGATGGAAATTTTAAAAAAAGTTTTAAAGTTTTTTGAAGCTTTGGGAGCGGAAAACTTCCGGGTGTTGCTTGAAGAAAACAATCTGGAAAAAGTAAAAGAGTTTTGTGAAACTCTAACTGTAAAGAAAGTCGTCGGCGATACCTATACCGCCGTGGTTGATTACACCATGTCGCTTGCCGATATGATTAAAGTCGGTAAGTACGACTGGGTCAACAATGATATTACCGCCGAACATTTCCCGATTACAGGAAGCGGTAAGGCGGAGATTGATTTCCAGCTTGTCTATTTGGACAAATCAGCCAATTCAGAGGAAGTTCTTCTCCACATGGAAAAGAATAATCTTCGTCCGGCAACTCTGTTTGAACTTCTTGCTTTCGGGGCGAAATATCCTGAGCTACAACGCGAATTTCCAATTTGTGCCCTCGGCTCTTCCTGGGTTGGCTCGGATGGTAATCACTACATGCCCTACCTCTACAGGTTCGACTCCAGGCGTGACCTCAACCTCCGCTGGTTTGGCGGCGACTGGAATGGCTGCTGTCGTTTTCTTGCCGTCCGCAAGGCATCATAAATTTTCTTGGTTCCTTGTGTCCTTGGTACTTGTTCTTGGACACTTGGATCCTTGGTTAGTTCTTTTATGCTCCTGCATGTAATGTGCAGGAGTCTTTTTTTTATACAATAATAGTTAGGGCTTGCCGGGCGTAGTCCGCCAGCTGACGGATGAAGCCTGGGGCTTGCCGGGCGTAGCTTTAGCGAAGACCGGTTGATTTTTTCTCACATATATAGTATGATGAAAATACTCTAAATTATATTAAAAACGTTTATTTATGAAAGATTTTTTCAAAAATTTCATTATTATTTTTTGCTGTCTGCTTTTAGTAGCCGGAGCTTTGAGTTATTTCAAAGAAGATGAGAGTAAAAAACCGGAAACTATCGGTATTGGTCAAATGGTAGAACAAATCAATTCTGGTGCGGTGAAGAAAATCGTAGTAGAAGGTGATTTAATCAAAATAGAACTTCATGATGAAAACGCCAAACCACAAGAAGTTAAAAAAGAAGCTGGCGAATCTTTTGGTGATATTTTGAAAAATTATAGTGTGAGTGAAGAGGCCAAAAAGAATTTGGCCGTAGAAGTCAAAGATGAGAGTTCTACTAAATTTTGGATGATAAATTTTATTGTACCGATTATTTTACCGCTTTTGATTATCGTTGCTTTCTTTTATTTTATGAGTCGTGGAATTCAAGGTGGAAACAACAAGGCTATGGGTTTTGGACAAAGTAATGCCAAAATGGTAGATCCAAATAATAAAAATAAAAAAACTTTTGCGGACGTTGCCGGAGCTAATGAAGCCAAGGAAGAATTAGAGGAAATAGTAGAATTCTTAAAAAGTCCGAAAAAGTTTTCCGATATGGGTGCCAAGATTCCCAAAGGCGTGCTATTGATGGGTGCTCCAGGTACAGGTAAAACATTGCTAGCTAAATCTGTGGCTGGTGAAGCGAATGTTCCATTTTTCCATATGTCAGGATCTGAGTTTGTAGAGATGTTTGTCGGGGTGGGTGCTTCTCGTGTGCGTGATTTGTTTACCAAGGCCAAAAAAGCTGCTCCAGCTATTGTATTTATCGATGAGATTGATGCTGTGGGTCGTCGTCGCGGGACAGGTCTTGGTGGAGGACATGATGAACGTGAGCAAACTTTGAATCAAATTTTAGTTGAGATGGATGGTTTTGAACCAAATAGTGGAGTTATCGTGATGGCTGCCACCAATCGTCCTGATGTTTTGGATCCAGCGCTACTTCGTCCGGGTCGTTTTGATCGCCGAGTTGTTTTGAATATGCCTGATATCAAAGACAGAGAAGAAATTTTAAAAATTCATGCCAAAAATAAACCGATTATCAAAGAAGCTTCATTGCGTAAAGTCGCTGAACGCACACCTGGATTTTCCGGTGCGGATTTGGAAAGCTTATTAAACGAAGCGGCTATTTTGACTGTGCGTCGTAATCTCAAAAAAATCACAGAAACGGAAATTCTAGAAAGTATTGAAAAAGTAATGCTTGGACCGGAACGAAAAAGTAGAGTGATAAGTGAAAAAGAAAAAAAGATGACCGCTTATCATGAAGCAGGGCATGCTATAGTCGGACATGTTTTGCCTGATTGTGATCAAGTACGAAAAGTTTCCATCATTTCTCGCGGTCAAGCTGGAGGTTATACACTCAAAATGCCTTCTGAAGACAAACATTACTACACCTTGGCACAATTCAAAGATGAATTGGCAATGACCCTGGGTGGTTATGTGGTGGAAAAAATGATTTATGGTAATGATCAGATTTCTACTGGCCCATCTTCTGATTTGAAAACCGCTACTAAATTGGCTCGCGATATGGTGACTCGCTATGGTATGAGCCCGCTTGGACCGCGTACTTTTGGTGAAAGAGAAGAGATGATATTTTTGGGTAAAGAAATTCATGAGCAACAAGATTACAGCGATAAAACCGCAGAAATGATTGATAATGAAGTAACAAAAATTTTGAGTGAAGCGGAAAAAAGAGCCAAAGAAATTTTGGAAAGTAAAAAAGATAAATTGGAAGAAATGGTTGCAGTGTTGCTTGAAAAAGAAACAATTGAACAAGAGGAAATAAAAGAGATACTTGGGTAAGTAGGTAAGCGGTAAAGTTGTAAAGCCAATGATTTAATAAGCTAATAAGCAAAAATCACTCGAAAGAGTGATTTTTTGTAGTCTGAAGACTACAAGTCTAATATATTGACAAAACACAAACTTTACTCCTATAATAAATTGTTCTTTATTAAAAACAAATAAAAGGAGGATAAAATGGATTTTTTAATGGAATGTACGGATAACAAATTAGATTTATTTTGTGCCCGTTGTCAAAAGAGTACACAACATCTCCGTTTTGAAGAAGACCCGAGAATTGGTAGGATTATTTGGACCTGTTCTATTTGTAAAAAGAAAAAATCCACCAATAGTCAGGGATTGGAAAGACAAGAGGAAGTAGAAATTTTTGACGAGGATGATGAAAAGGAAGAAGAGATTTAAATATAAAGACCGGCATAACCGGTCTTTTTTATTTCTAAAACAAAACTCGATCAATTAAGATCGAGTTTTTTGTGGTTTGTAGTTTGAATACTATTTTACATTCTTTACAATTATTTTTATTTTATCCGGTAAAGTTGGAGCAGTACTGTTCCAAGAAGGAGAAAATTTTACACTTACACCAGTGACGTGTGGTAATCCAACAATATATCTTTCTATTTCGCTTTTTTCTTTACCTGTAAAATTTGTTTTTGCCAAACTTTGCGCTTCGGCATTGAGAGTGACCAGGGTTTCTTGAGTAACATTTAATTGTGCGGTTTGAGCAGTCAAATCAGTGGAAGCTATGGTTACATTTGGTTCGCCAGAAAGAGAAAGAATTTTTTCTGCGTCATTATCTATAGTTTTGCCTATTTCTTTATTTAATATTTCCTCCAAATCTTTTTTAGCAAAAAATACTCCGACAATTGTACTGGTTCCGCTTAATCTGAAACTACCAACTTCATCTCCGGCCTTATTGGAAGCCGTAGGATTGGAGTCGGAAACAGTTACTATTTTGAAATCAGCCCAAATTTCGGCTTCGCCTAATTGTTTGATGTAGGCTTGTTTTATTTTTTCTTTAAAATCATTTTTAGCGGTATTAATATCGCTTTCAGAGACTATGCCGATTTTGCCACTACCGCCAGTCATAGGTTTGGAACTTTGTGCATAAACCAATTTTTGTCTTTCGACGGATAGCCCGGGAATGGTAAATTTTGTCGGACCGATATCACTGGTTGCACCATTTTGATCAGCATAAACTTTGGCAATAATTTGGTCGCGAGCCGGTATGGTAACCCTATCTTCTAAACGAAACAAAACATTGTCCGGAGAAAGTAGGCGAGTAGTTTTGACCAAAGTTTGACTTTCGTTTGTGTTGTTGTAGATAATTACTTCGCCTTTGGAAATACCTTCTACCGATTTGGCGCCGGTCGGAGTATAATTTTCAGAATGAAAAAATTTAGTGGTGGTAACAACTGCAACTATATTTTTATCATCGCTTTTTTCTTTGACTGTATTCACAGTTAAATTTATAGTTTTTTTGTTTTCTTTGGCAATGATAGTAATTTCGGTTTTTTTGAGTGCTGAGAAAACAACCACAGTTAATAAAATGACGGTTAAAGCCAAGAAAGAAAAGGCAATAATCCGATATGTTTTTACCGGCGGTTCATGAGCCGGTTTAGTAGAAAGACGATGAGCGTACATAAAAATTTATTAAATATTGGATATTAAATATTGGATATTAAATATATTAAACAATATCTAATATCCAGTATCCAATATCCGTTTGAACAAACTAAACCAATATAGTTTTATTATATCATTTTTAATGGTTTGTGACTACTCAATTACACGGAACACTTCTTCCACTGTTGTAACCTTATTTAAAGCCTTTAATAGGCCGTCTTGCACCATAGTTACCATGCCATTTTTAACCGCAATTTCTTGGATAGCATATTCGGATGTTTGACCGGTTAAAATAATTTCTTCAATTTCTTTATTCATGGTAAATATTTCATAAATACCAATACGTCCTTTATAACCCAAGCCAGAACAGGACTCGCAACCTTTTCCTCGAAAGAACTTCAAATTTTTAAAATCAATTTTTGTTTTTTCTCCTTCTGGTAATTTGTTTAATTGCTCTTCGATTCTTTTCATTTTTTCACTATCTATTTTTTCTTCTTCAATACAATTTGGACAGATGCGGCGAACTAAACGTTGACCTATAATAGCATTTAGTGATGGAGCTAATAAAAACGGCTTTACACCCATAGAAAGGAAGCGGGGTAGGGCACCAGAAGCACTATTGGTATGAATAGTGGAAAGCATCAAGTGGCCGGTCAAAGCGGATTGGATAGCAATTTCTGCGGTTTCTAAATCACGGATTTCCCCAACCATACAAATATCCGGGTCTTGACGCAAAATACTACGCAAGCCTTTGGCGAAAGTATAATCGCGACTTGGATCAACTTGACTTTGATTGACGCCTTCCATTTTTATTTCCACCGGATCTTCCAATGTAATGATTTTAACCCCAGGTTTATTGAGAGTGCGTAAGATGGCATAAAGAGTAGTGGTTTTACCAGAACCTGTCGGGCCGGTGGTAATAATCATTCCGTTTGGACGTTCTATTTCTTTTTTGAGACGTTCATAGGAATCGCCATAAAAGCCAAGATCATCAAAGGTTACACCCTTGCTTCCGGAAAATAAAATTCTCATTACAATACTTTCCCCATAAGTTGTTGGCATAGTAGAGACACGAACATCGATATTACCGGCAGGTAATTTTAAAGTCACGCGACCGTCTTGGGGTTTGTTTGTAATATTGATTTTGAGTGCGGCCAAAAGTTTGATGCGTGAGCAAAAACGCTTCCATTGATCTATCGGTAAGTTGGCGACATCATGAAGTACACCGTCAATACGATAGCGCACGGCAATACCTTTTTCTTCGGCTTCTACGTGGATATCGGAACTATTGAGTTTGAGAGCGGAAGCGATAATTAGAGTTAAAATATCGGTAATGCTAACATTTTTAAATTTTTCTTCCAAGGATTGAATATTGGTCATTTCCACTTGGTATTTATCTAGTTCTTCCTGAGTAATATTTATATCTTTGGTAATAGGTTTGATAATCGGCAGATTGGCATAAAGTTTTAAAACATATTCTAAACTAGTGTCGGAAATCAGATAAAGCTCTGGTTCGGCATGGTGTTTTTCGCCGAGCTGATAAACAAATTCTTTCATTTCTTCGTCTATGTTAGTTGCGCCTATCTTGATTTTGTCTGGGACAGAATAAAAACAAACCACCTTTTTTTCTCGAGCCTGAGTTTCAGGGATGGCGCGCAAAGATTCAGCGGATACTGGAAAACCATGCAAGTTTATATAAAGTACATTTAATTCGCGAGCTTTTTTTTCAGTGTCAGTTTCTTTGCCTTGTTGTCGGATACTTTTAATTTTTTCTTGCAATTGATTTTGCACATCGTCGCTTTTTTTCTTTCCTCCTTTTTTTGTTAGATCATTGATAGATTGAAAACCGGACATATTTATTTTTGGAAAAATTTAATAAAAAAGTGACCGATACGCGGAAAAATACCTTCATGATGCATTCGCATAAAAAGATACATCCAAGTTCCGGTATTGAAAGCATTGTAAAAACCACCGATAAGAATTATCAAAAAAGTAATAATTAAAATGCTTAAAACAACTGATAAATTCAGCAAAATAATGCTATTGAAGAGCCCGGCGATAAACCATAAAACAGTAGCCGGAATAAAAGATAATAAAATTATCATAGAAATAAATGAAGCTAAGATCAAGTCTAAAAAAAGCATTACTAAACTGATTTCAAACGAAACCAAAAAATGATTTTTAAAAAGAACAATACCGTCTTTGAGACCGGTAAAGAATTTCTTATTTTCCACCACTACATACCCGGATGCAAAAACAGTAATGGCGGAAATTACCAATCCCAAAAAAATAACGATAATAAAAGATAAAATCAAAAATAAAGAATTCCAAAAATTATTTTCCGGAACAATAAACCATAATCCGGTGGTAAAAACCAACAAAGATAAAAGTGTTAATTTTCTTATAATATCATAGCCTAACACTCTCCAAAAGTACTTATAACTTTTGTGCCAGGTGTCACTGAGATTTGAATGTTTTTTCTTTTTATAATATTCACAAACATTAATAATCAGAGATGTTTGTGCACAAACCGAGATAAAAATTACAATTGCTAAAACTGCTAAAATAATTTGTATAAACCAAACAATCGCAACAAAATTTCCTGGATCACTTACGGATAATAATTTTAAAAGACCAAACCAGGGAAAGTGACTGATGTCCATTGTTTCTTTACTAACTAAAATCATTTGGCCCCAAAAACCTCCCATACCAAAAGGACTGACAAATAGAGCGGAAAGAATCCCGAAAATCCAAAGAGACTTATTATTCCAGATAAGTTTGAATGATTGACTTAAAGCTTCGCGATAAGAAGGGGAGTTCATAAAAACTAAAAGTTAAAAGTTGAAAGTTAAAAAGCTCACGCTGTTAAATCCCCAAAGGAGTCCGCCTAAGGCGGAATTTAACTGGGGTAAATAAAGTCCAAAAATACAAAAAATTGTATTCTTTTGGAACAAAGATATTATAGCATATTTTGGCTAAAATGTGGAAATTTTTGAAAGGACAATTATCAACATCTAAAAAGAGTTGACAAAAAGGGTTTTTTTAGCTAAAATATCCTGTCGTTTATAAGACAAAAAATAAGTTCCTTTAATATAAAATATCAACAACGTTTTTTAGGAGAAGTACAATGGAAAAAGAGATGATTTCCAAAATCGCGCCTTATTTTGAAGCGCGGCGATTATTTGAAAAACATGATCCGAACTCTCTTCCGAGCCTCAATATCTTTCCTTTTTTTAAAAGGGAAAATATAAAGGCTTATCTGGACAAACACTACCGGCTTACTCCGGAGGAAGAAAAGGAATTTCTTTCTTGGTCTTTGGAATGTATCATTATGCTTGAACCGGAAAATGATTTATCCAAGGCCAACGAACTTCTCCGGCTTTTCAAAAAAGAGTTTGACGATTTCTCGGTCAATAAGGCGGTGCTCAACGCTTTGGTTCAACAGAATTTCTGTGATGAAATTGCGCTTGACGACTTGCTTGACCTGTTGCGTAACTTGGAAATCAAACCTGGTTCTTCGGAAGTGTCCGATCTGATGGCTAAGTATACAGAACGCTTTTGTGAAAAATCTGCTAAATCTTTTGAAAACACCAAGAGGATTTTGACCAGTTTCAAAATGCTGGCGGAAAAATTTGAGGTGGATCTCAAGGATTTTAAAAACTGTTTTGAATCTTTGGTGAGTGATTATGAAAAATACCATCATTACAACTCTGCCGCTATTCTCAGAGAGTTTGCCAAAGAACTCTAAAATAGTTTTTTCTTACCGCCCTTAAACAAGGCGGTTTTTTTATTGTGTTTTGCGACTGAGTTGACTTTTTTTATGAAATTGCTATAATTTTGATTAATAGTCAAAAGAACCAGCCCAGACGCATTGACGTTATGGTACCACTCTTTGGAGAAGCGACAATTTATTACTAAAAGTTAAATAACGGGTGGAACCGTCCTAAAAATTTTAAAGGACCCCGATATCTCTGTTTTTGAGGTATGGGGGTATTTTGTTTAATGACCAAACCTTGAATGACCAATGACCAATCAAATTCCAAATCCTAAACCCTAATTACATTTGGACATTTAGACATTGGGTATTGATTGGGAATTGGGATTTGGACATTGGGATTTAAAAAGTTTAATCTACATTTAAATTTTATAAGTTATTATTTACTAATTTATTTAGATATATGAAATTAGATATTTCAATTATGCGTCACAGTTGCGCGCATTTAGTAGCTGCTGCTGTAGCCGAGCTTTATCCAAAAGCTAAATTTGGTGTTGGACCAACGGTGGAAAATGGTTTTTATTATGATATTGATTTTGGTGTGCCAGTAACAGAGGAAGATTTACAAAAAATTGAGGATAAAGCCAAAGAGTTTCAAAAGCAAAATTTAGAATTTTCCCGTCAAGAGATGACCCTTGACAAATCCATAGACTTGTTTGCAAAAATGGGTCAAACATACAAAGTTGAGCTACTCAATGATCTTAAAACCAAAGGCACGACTAAAGTTAATGATGAAGAATTGGCTGAAATTGGCGGAAATATTGATAAAGTCACTATTTATCAAACCGGTAATTTTATAGATCTTTGTCGTGGCCCGCATTTGAAATCCACCAAAGAAATTGGTGTTTTCAAATTAAATAAAATAGCGGGTGCTTATTGGCGTGGTAAAAGCGAGAATCCTCAATTGACTCGTATTTATGGACTGTGTTTTGCTAAACAAAAAGAATTGGATGAATATTTACAACTTTTAGAAGAAGCGGAAAAGCGTGATCATCGAAAATTGGGAAAAGAATTAGATCTATTTCATATTGATGATATGGTTGGTTTGGGTTTACCACTCTGGCATCCAAAGGGCGCTATTTTATGGCGTTTGATTGAGGATTTTTGGTATAAATATCATTTAGCCAATGGTTATGAATTGGTCCGGACTCCACATATTGGAAATAAAGTATTATGGGAAACTAGCGGACATTGGGGATTTTACAACGACAGTATGTACCCACCGTTGGAAGTCGGACAAACCCTCAAAGAAAGTCAGACAAACCAAGAAGTAAAAGAGCAAGAAACTTATTTGCTCAAACCCATGAATTGTCCTTTTCATGTTCAGATTTTTAAAAATCGTCCTTATTCATATCGTGAACTTCCTTTACGTTGGGCAGAATGCGGTACGGTTTATCGTCATGAGAAAAAAGGTCAATTATCTGGACTAACTCGCGTGCGTGGTTTTACTCAAGATGATGCGCACATCATTTGTTCCAAAGAACAAGTAGAAGAAGAACTCAAAAGAGTAATAGATTTTATTTTATTTATTTATAAATCTTTTGGATTTAATATCGAAGATGTTCAAGTATTTTTATCTTTACGTGATCCAAAGGACAAAGAAAAATATGTTGGAGGGAATGAAGGTTGGGAATTGACAGAAAGTGTTTTACGTAAAGTGGCCAAAGAAAAGAAGTTGAATTTTACCGAAGAAGAAGGTGAAGCCGCTTTTTATGGTCCGAAATTGGATTTTAAAATCAAAGATTGTTTGGGTCGTTTGTGGCAATGCTCTACATTGCAATTTGATTTTAATTTACCTGAACGTTTTGATTTAAATTTCGTTAACAATAAAGGTGAACAAGAACGTCCATACATGTTACATCGCGCGTTATTCGGCTCTTTTGAAAGATTTATTGGTTTGCTTATTGAACATTATGCGGGCGCATTTCCAGTTTGGTTTGCCCCGACTCAAATTATACTCGTGCCGGTTAGTGAAAAACATGTAGAAGGTGCGCAAAAAATAAAAATGGAATTGATTGAACTTGGTTTGCGAGTAGAAAGCGATGAAGCGGATGAAACACTTGGTAATAAGGTTCGTAAAGCCGTGAAACAAAAAGTTCCGTATATTATTGTGGTAGGGGACAAAGAATTAGCCGGGGATGATTGGATGATCAGAATCAGGGGGGTGGAAAAACAAGAAAAAATGAGTAAAGAAAAATTTATTGAAAAGATTTTGAGAGAAGTAAAAGAGAGAATATAAAAATAAGTTATAAAATAAAAAACGCCTCGACATTTAGTCGGGGCGGTTTTGTGTTTATCTCCTTTTGGCCGGTTTTTTATCCCGGCTGATTTCTTTCATGATTTCAAGATAGGTTTTTGACCCTATCTTATCCATAATGAACTGGCGGTGTTTTTCGCACACCAAAAACATTATCATTCCTTTTCGATAAAACTGCGAGTGGATAAAAGACTCAATAATACTGCGAGATCCGCTGGTAAAGATCGTATTGATTGTATCAAAAGAAAAAGATTTTTCTGGAAATACATCGGCACGGTTGGAGCGGATAAGTTCCAGCAAGCACTCAATATCGTCTTTGATGATTTCCCAGACCTTTTCTTTTTCCGCTTCAGAGAAAAGATCAAAAAGGTAGGGGGTGGATTTTTTCAACAGCGTCAAATCTGGGTTTTTTTTGGAAAGCGCCGACAACAGCGTTTCTTTCTCTCGTTTTTTACGAACTTCTTCTTGATTAAAAATCTTCGCTTGTTTTTCGTTTGTCATCGTTTCCTCCTTTGAGGGAAGTTGTTTTTAAAGAACATATGAATTTTACTTCTTTTATTTCAAAAGTCAAGGTTTGAGGGGATTTACCCTGTGAAATTCCGTCCGCCTCGGCGGATGGACCGGCTTTACCGGATTTTACAGGGTAAAAAATCCGCCCTAAAAAGGGCGGACTAAAATAAAAGAACTTTGTTTAAACATCCAGAGTGGCTCTGGGAGCCAAGCGAACACATTCTTCCCAAGGGATATTCTTTGTTTCTATGCGTTGACAGACAACGCAGGTCGTTTTTTTTTCGCTGACGCCGTTATTCCAAGAAACACCTTCAAAGTGTTCTGTTTCCATCTGACAACGACCTTGACAGAATTTTTTTATTACTCCAAGGCTTTGATAAGAAGCGGACGGCGGATAACGATATTCATTGTTGTCGCGCATTTTTTCCTCCTGGAAAAATATTTTTTAAAAAAGGACCAGGAAGATTATATAATAAAAAAATAAAATTGTCAATCTAGGTTATGCTAAAGCTACGCCGGGCAAGACTTTAATTTATTAAAAACCGCCCACAGGGGGCGGTTTAGGAAGGGAGTTTGGCAAGCATCTGAGCTTCTTTGAAGGATTCGTAATCAATCTTTTTCTTAAGAGTTTTTTTACATTTTTCACAGCGGAAAACGCTCAGATACAAACCGGCATCATGGTTCCACGCCAGTCCGGTGTGATGAGTGGTGTGCATCCCGCATTTTTTGCAAAAAGATTCCTGTTTGTCCTTCTTGTTAAAAGAGAAATTCAACTTTTGTGTTTTCATTTTCCTCTCCTCTTGTTTATGTGTAGTGTACTGATTATATCCTAGTAGTTATTGAAATTAATGTCAATTCTATGGATAGTTGCCAAAACATCAAAAAACCGCTAAAATGCCCTAGATTATGCTTAAATACTATCACCTTATCACTTTTGGCTGTCAGATGAATAAAAACGACTCAGAGCGCGCTGGGGCGCTTTTAGCGTCTATGGGCATGAAAGAAACGCCAGTGCTGGAAAAGGCAGATTTGGTATTGGTAAATACCTGCAGTGTGCGACAAACAGCCGAAGATAGAACCAGTGGAATAAATAGAAAAATTTTGAAATTGAAGAAGCAAAAACCAAATTTGATTTTTGCTGTGACCGGTTGCATGCCTGGGCGGGATACGGATGGACGTTTGCGAAAAAAAATTCCCAGTGCTGATTTATTTTTCCCAATTATTGATTTACCCAGATTACCCGCCTGGCTCAAAGAATTACGTCCAAAATGGTTTGATATCAAGTTTGAAGAAGTGGGGGAATATTGGAATATAGATCCAAAAAGAGAACTGGATTACAAAGTTTCTGTTACTATTCAAATCGGCTGTAATAATTTTTGTTCTTATTGTGTGGTGCCTTATGCAAGAGGTCGAGAAAAAAACAGACCTTTAAAAGAAATTTTAGTGGAAATCAGAAAAGCAGTAAAAAATGGCGCCAAAGAAATTACACTTCTCGGACAAGTAGTAAATAATTATCGTGCGCCTGACCCGGAAAATTATAAAAAAGAAAATATATTTTCCCCCTCTGCCAGAGAGGGGGCGAAGGGGGAGAGGGAGAAAAACGATTTTGCCGCTTTGCTTTGGGAAATAAATAATTTGTCAGGAGATTTTCGTATTTTTTATACCGCTCCGGATCCACAACATTTTGATGATTTTCAGATTAAAGCCTTGAGTTTGCCTAAAATGGTCAATTATATCCATTTACCGGTGCAAGCGGGGGATAATGAGATACTCAAGAAAATGAATCGTAAATATACCCGCGAACAATATATAAAATTAATTAAGAAAATTCGCGTGCAAAAACCCGAGATTGCTATTGGTACGGATATTATTGTCGGGTTTTGCAGTGAAAGTAAAAAACAATTTGAACAAACAGTAGATCTTTATAAACAGTGTGATTTTGATATCGCTTATCTAGCGATGTATAGTGAGCGTAGCGGGACGGTAGCGGCGAAAATTTACAAAGACGATGTTTCTGTGGAAGAAAAAAAGCGTCGTTGGCGTGTGCTACAGGATTTGATGGAAGAAATAGTTTTGTGTAAAAATCAAAAATATTTAGAACAAGTTGTGGAAGTACTAGTCGATGAATTCAAAGACGGGGTGTGTACAGGAAATAGTAATGAAATGAAGCTAGTACAATTTTTGGGAAATAAAAAAATGATTGGAAATTTTGTAAAAGTGAAAATAAATTTCGCAGAAAAATGGATACTCAAGGGCGAAGCCTGTTGAGATTGAAAAGATTTAAAAAATTAAAAAGATTAAAAAGATTGTCATTGCGATCCGCCGGCTGGCGGAGAAGCAATCCCACGGATTTTATATAAAATAATGAGATTGCCACGGCCTTTGGCCTCGCAATGACACAAATAACCCTGCTTTTAGCGGGGTTTTATTATTGTTTAGATATAAAATCTTCCAGTTAGCATTGACAAAACTCGCTTTTTGTGCTATATTATGATGTAATTCAATTAGTACTTTAATAATAAAAATAAAAGGAGGAGAAGATGAGAAGGCTAATCCTGATTACCTTTTCTGATCCGACAGATACTTGGTATAGTTCGCAATCTCGCGAATACATCAAGTATTTTTTGGAAAGGATCAAGAGTCGGTTTGGTGTTGAAGAAGATGTTGAAATCGTTATTAAATACATCAATCTTACTCCTGGCACCGAGCCTGCCCATGTACTAGGCAATTTTTTCCGGGATAAAAATCCGGAAGTAATCGGTGTGTTTGTGCAAGCTCATAAAGTTCTCGAGATAAACAAAAAAATTTTGTTTCTCGCGGAAATTTTGAGGGAAAAACAGCATCCGATAGAGATCTTTTACTTTGAAAACAAAAAAGCATTTATTTTGCAGTCTGTTTTTCAAGGAAAAATGGAAGGTGAAGAATTATAAGCCCCGCGATATTGTCGGGGCTTTGTTTTTGACAAAAATATTGCAAAGGAGTAAATTAGTAGTCTGTTCTTTTAATAAAACTTTTTTAGAGAGGGGGTGGTAAATGCCAAAAGTTGTATACATTACTTTTGAAGTAGGAACGGAAGTTTTTTGGCAAGAAGACAGATTTCAAGCCGGAAGAAAAAAATTCTTTGAGATTATAAAAGGTCGTTTTGGCCTCTTGGATATCAAAGATGATTTTGAACCGGTTATTGCAATGAATCAACTTGGTTTTCTGAAATTGAAAAACGGCGAAATTTTACCGCCAGAAATGGTAGAAAAACTTCTTTCCGAGTACGGAAACAACGAAATAGTCATTGTAGACAAATGTCAAGAAAAAGAGCTTGATGACAAAATTAAAGCTTTTATTTCAAAACACAAAAACTTCCATGCTTTGGAGGAAGTAATAGAAGACCATCATAAATTTTTATGAAAAGAAACAATCCGCGGCCCAGTCCGCGGTTTTTTATTTCACCTCGGCAAATCTCACTGTTTTCTCAAATAATTCATTAGCCTCGTCGGGCAAGATAACCCCGGGGGTAGAAGAAAATTTTTCTTTTTGCGGATTAAGATCGGTTAGCTCAGGAACAAAGTTTTTTTGAACTATCAAAACACCGTTTTCAGTTTGAAAATAATATTGGTCGTGGCCGCACCCTTCAACTCCTTGCGTTAACTTGTACCCTTCGCGGTCTCCGATTTTTGTTTTTTCCAAAAACCCGACCTCTTCTTTTATAGTGCCGTCGGTATTTATAAACTCTTTTAGGTATTCCCCGCCAAATTTTGTCAGAGCTCTATCAAGCGATAGAGTGGTAAAAGAAAATTTGATAGTGAGGTCTTTGAAAGTAGTGGTTGGCAGAGAATCACCCTTGAAATCACAAAAATCCGTATGAAGAAAAGTTTCTACCATATGGGAAAGAGTTATTGTCCCATTCTCATCTTTTATTGCAAAGGGCTCTAAAAGGATTATTTTTAAATCTGCAGTTTCGTAATATTTTTGTTCTATGACCCCTGGCATTGGATAGGGTTGTTCATTGGTTATTTTTAAACAACCGGAAATAAGAAATAAGGATAAAAGTAATCCAAAGAAAGATACTTTTTTCATAATATTTTTTAAGGTATTAATTATTAGGTTAGTATATTCTGTCTAGATTTTTTTATCAAGACGATACCGTTGGTCAATTTTTTTTGACGAAAAAAATAAAATTGGTATAATGGATTTATTATGAAAAATAAACTTTCTAAATTGGTAGTTGTCTGCGGGCCAACTGCTAGTGGTAAAACCGACCTGACTATTGCTTTAGCCAAACAATTTAACGGCGAAATAATTAGTGCTGATTCTCGGCAAATTTATAAGGAAATGGATATTGCAACGGCAAAACCAATAAGAGTTGAAAGTAGAAAGTTGAAAGTAGAAAGTAGCGATAACGGCGAATATTTGATAGACGATATACCACATTATTTATTGGATATAATAAGTCCGGATGACAGTTTTACACTTAGCGATTATAAAGAGCAAGCCCAAAAAGCGATTAATGAAATTATCAAAAAAGGTAAAACCCCTTTTTTGGTTGGAGGAACAGGTCTTTACATTAAAGCGATAGTAGATAATTTGGAAATCCCTAAAGTGGAGCCAAATTTAGCTTTACGAAAAGAGCTAGAAAATAAAAAACAGGAAGATTTGATTCTCATGCTTAAGGAAAACGATCCAGATGCTTTTGAAAAAATAGATTTACAAAATCCGCGACGAGTTTTGAGAGCTTTGGAGGTTGTTTTAAGCACTGGAGAATCTTTTTTGAAACAACAGAAAAAAGGTAAGCCTCTTTATGATGTTTTACAATTGGGAATTAAAGTGGATAAAGAAAATTTACACAGTAGAATAAATAGTAGATGTGAAAAAATGATTGAAGTTGGGTTGATTCAGGAAGCTAAACGATTGGCACAAAAATATTCTTGGGAATTGCCCAGCATGAGCGGTATAGGTTACCGTCAAATGCGTGATTACATCGAAGGCAAGATGTCACTTGATGAAGCCCTTGATTGGCTTAAGATAGATACTCGGCATTATGCCAAGCGTCAGATGACTTGGTTTAAAAAAGACGAAAGAATTATTTGGATAGAAAACGAAAAACAAGCACAAAAGAAATTAGAAGAATTTTTATAAAAACCCGCTCTTAGTTAAGAACGGGCCGAGTGTATAAGATTTTAACTGCTGTCTAGTATGTCGGCAGTTTTTTATTTATTGTTGAATGTCTTCAAAAAATTGAGTGACTGTTTCTCCGGAATCTGCACTCTCTTCAAATAACAAAGTCTCTGTTCCCATAAAAGTCATAGTTTGCTTGGTGACAGTGTCTTCAGCGGAAATTTTGATTTTGGAAACTAGTACTTGTTGAGAAGGATTTTTCTTGTTGATTATCAAGGAAAAAGGGAAAATCAATGTATTGATATCTCCAGGCATATTTTCTATTTTCCAAGTAATAACTTTTTCTTTTTGTTCAAAAGTCAAAACTCCAGTAGGTAAAGTTGTGGAAACAAAATCAACATCTCCATAAATTTCGGCGGTTAATTCGATATTTTTTAAAGGGTGAAAATTATTGCGTAAAATCCAAGTCAAGTCGCGCTTGTCTTTATTATCGGCGGTTTTATCGACATTTACTTTTTTCTCAAAAGTAAAATCTGAATTTATCGTTATTTTTACAGGATTGCTGATTACGATTTTGTTTTCTTTAGCATCATCAGTAAAAGTTATTTCTGCTACGGCCGAGATAATAGACTCTTTCAAGCTAGCAAGTTTTATTTTTGAACTATCTTTTATTGGTAGTTTTAAATCGACATTAATTTCTTGATTGGGTTTGATTTCCGTCAATTCTTTTATTTTGCTTTTATTCCAAGTAACAGTTCCATTACGTAGATTATCGTTGATTTGTTTACCTATGATATCACCGTCAAAAGTATCTGTGATTTCTGGCCAATCCAAAATACTGACTTTTTGCAAAGCCGGTGCATCTAATTTAAGAGCCAAAGAAGCATTTTTTAACGAAGTTTTACCGGCATTTTTAAAACTAAGTGTAATATTTAGCGGGTCTCCTGGTTTGAGTCCAAAATCGCTCATTGTACCGTTGATAGCTAAATTCATAAGGTAAGCGGTACGAGATAAGGCAATTTCGTTTTCGATTTTTCCTATTTGATAAATTTGTCTAGCTGCTAAAATTGGTAAATCCAAAGAAGCAAGTAATTTGTGAGTGGTTTCTAATTCACCATTAAAACGTCCGATAAGTTTGAAGTTTTTTGGAAAATAATCGGAAGAAGTCGGGGTAATAACCCAACGATTTTCAGTATCAAGTGCCGGAGTGGCAGAAACGATAAAAAAATTATCCGGAACTTTTAAAGCTAAATACATTTTTTCCGGTACAAAATTATTTTTATTTTCTAGTTTATAGTTTATTTCAAAATCAGAGCCGTAAGCTGCGCGCTCAGGAATTTTCGAACTTAGAGTAAAGGGGGATAAAGACACTTTTGTGTTTAAAGTTGCTATTTTCTGCATTTGAGAATTTAAATTTCCAGGTTTGTAGTTTAAGAATACTCGCCAAGAACCTTGTTGTTGTAAGGATCCAAAATTTTGTCCGGAAATATTAATTTCAGCTGAAGATAGTGCTGGAATATCTGAGAGCGACCACTCTGTGTTTCCTAGATTGTCGGCTAGAATATCGCTTTCTTTAAAAATAAAACCTTCCGGATAATTAATATTAAGCGTTACATTGTTTAGAGGGTAACTTAAATCATTAGTAATCAATATTTTATAGGTACTAGTACCGCCAAGCTCTAATTCTTGTGGCCCTTCGATGGTTAAATTTATTTTTTCTTCAGAGAATTTTTCTCCTTGAGGAAAATAAAAAAATCCGGCCCAAGCGGAAACTGCCATTATGGAAGTGATAAATAATAAAAACAGTATAAAATGTAATAATGGATTACGACGACGGAGTTTTATTTTTTTCATGTCGGGCATTTTGCCGTTTTGGTCTTCATAAATCAAGGCGATTTTATCGGCAATTTCTTTTTGTTTGTTTTCTCCTAATTCTTTATCGAAAAAATCCCTTTTTTGTTTTCGAGGTCGTTTTGTGGATAAAATATTTTTTTTCTCAAGCATATAAATTGTTATTTATTTTTTTCCATCAATAAACTCCAAATACCATCCCTTTTTAAGGGGGTTTCAGGGATAAAATGTCCATTTAGGGCCAAGTTACTATTTTCTCCGGAATTCCAAACAGGTTCAAAGTTTTCCGGATAAATAACCTGAGATTCAAAAGTACTTCGGGAGCCAGATTGCCTTTGTACTACTATTTGATATTGAGAAGTGATTTTATTGGAGTTTAATAAAGTGTCAAATATTTTTTTATCGGGATTTTTATTGTCAGTAAAAGCCTTGAAAGGCAATCGATAAATAAATTGAACGGTACTTTTTGTACCAGGCTCGGTGATCACCCAATTACCAAAAGCTGTTTTGCCGAACTCTTTAGTTATACGTGTACCGGATAATTCTTCAATACCTATTTCTTTTTCCCAGGAAGCTAAGTCAAGATCTTTTACCGCGCCTTTTACCGGAGCACGGAAATATTTTTCTTCCGGCCAAGTAAAGCCATGTGCTGAAATTATTTCACTTCCCTCAGGAACATAAAGACGTAAATAATTAATATTGGTTTGGCCATAAAAATTTTGTCCCAAAATTCCCTCGTGAATACGAGTAATGGTGACAGTATTGATTATAGTGCCGTCTTTTTCAACAAGAGATTGGTGATAAATTGATTGTTTTATCTGAGCATCACTTTTTTGACCCTGGATATTACTGTTAACTACCATTAAATAGTCTTTATCATCGGGGGTTTGTATGATTCTACCACCCCATCCAAATCTTTCGACAGCTTGTTGTGTAGCCGGAGCGGTAAAATAAACTTGAACCTCTTTTTGTATTAGAGCTTCATTTAAATTAAAAAGAAGAGGTAACGTATTTTTAGGTTCAAGTGAAAAAATCGAAGATAAAAATTGTGGTGCTAAATCCGAAATAATTTGTTTTGGTTTGTTTTCTTTTTTTTCAGATCCGTTTTCGACTATGTTTTGTAAGGAATTTAAAGCTGTTTTTTCGCTAAGAACCAGCTCTCTTTTTTCATCTGTAATCGGCCCAACCAAAGAGAGAAGTCTTTCCAAAACCGAAGAATTTACCGCTATAACGCCGTCTAGAGTGATATTACGACTATGGCGATAAAACCAAAGCATCTTTTCTGCGGATATTTTAAAATCCGGAAACCAATTAGCGTCTTGAAATTCCCATTTTTTATTTGATAAAAATAAAGGATTTGGAGGTTCAACCAATACACTTGATTGGCCTTGTAAATCATAAGATCCTCCAGCCGGAATTTCTATTTTTTCTATTTTACCATTTTTGATATCAAGAACTGCGAAACTACCCATAAAACCTCCGGTAGCTCTAATTTCGGCTTCATTTTGAAAAACCACCAAATAGCGGCGTAAAGAAGAATTACCAAAAATTTCATTGATATTTTGACTTAAATCAGAGATATTTTTTAAATCTGATAAAAGGTTTTGAAATAGTAAGGTAAAATCTTCAAAAGCAGAGCGATATTCCAAAGGTAAAATATCGACTTTTACCTTATTCATATTTTCAAAAGCATCTTCATAATTTGGAATGGCGGATTTTAAATGAGTGGAAACAATATTTAATCTTTCCAAAGGAGAAAGTTCTTGATTGTTAGCTTCAGAAATTCCTTTGATAAGATAAGTGTTGGCTAAAGCTATTTTTTGCCCGGCTAATACCAGATTTTGTCGGCTTTGCACTTCGGATTTTAATATTGGCACTCCGGAAATGATTTTTTGTAAAATTCGGTGGCTTTGTATTTCTTCAACCGCGGTATTGAAATTTTCTAGAGCATGTACTATAGAGTTTTGGGCGACAGGTAAGTTGGCGGTCATAATAGCAGCGGTTGAATCTTGCAAGGCCATGAATCCGCCGGTGCCACTTTGGGTTATTTTTTCAGTGCTTATCTTTAAATTGGTATAAAAAGTTCTAGTTTGCAAAGGCAAAGCTAAAATAATCAAAATAGTCATGGTAACAGCCAATGATTTGCGCCAATTTATTTTTTCCAACGAGGAAACAAAAGAAAAAAGAGGTTTATCTGGTTTTTGAATAGTATATTCTTTATCTTTTTTTGCTACGTTTTTAGAAAGTTTATCAACAAGAGACTCAAGATCTTCCAATTCTTTGGCAAGTTCTCCTACTAAAGAGTTAAAATTTGATATATTTTCTTCCTTTATTGATTTATTTTCGAATTTTTCTTCAATAATATCTTTTTTTGAAAAACTAGATTCCGAAACGAAATTGATATTTGCTAAAGGAATTTTTTCTTTTGTTTGTTTATTTATTTTTTCATAAAATTTTTCCCATTCATTTTTTTCTTCCCTGGGCGAAGAATCTTCCAGAGAATGCCAGTGATTTTTTGGATTTTTTAGATTGACTATATAGGGAGAAACGGTGTCGGAATTTTTTTGTTCCGGATTATGATAGAGAATTTTAATTTTTTTATTTACAGGTAAGGAACTTTTTATTTCTGATTTTTTTTGAGAAAGCAAAAAATCCGGACAAGTGGCTTTGTTATGTCCGGGTTTGTTGCAAAACTGGCAACGACGAAGTTGAATTCTTTTTTTAGCGCGCATGAGACTGAAAATAAACTTAAAATTCAAAATTACAAATCCTAAATAAATTATAAATTAAAAAATCCAAAATTCTAAACATAAAAAAAGCGTTTGGTGCTTTTAATTTAAAATATTAAAATTTATTTGGAACTTGTGATTTTGAATTTGTTGTTTTGTTTATTATACCATTTTTTTATAAACCGATAAAGTTATTTCAGTAGTATTTTTTTGGCTATACCTAGCTAAGATATTTGGTATGTTGTTGATAAGTTTTTGACGAATGTTTAAATCTGTTAAAACAAGATTGATTTTTGAATAAATATCTTGTTCATTTTGTGGTTCAAAGTATAAAACGGCATCTCCTAAAATTTCCGGCAAACAGGTTGCGTTCGAAGAAATTACTGGAATTTGATATTGCATGGCTTCAAGTGGTGGAATGCCAAACCCTTCGTATAAAGAAGGAAAAACATAAGCAGTGGCATTTTTATAAAGTACTGACAGATCTTTATCAGACAAAAAATCGGTAAAAATTACATTTTGGCAGCTCTTAAGAATTTCAGAATTTATCAAACGATTGTAAAAATAATTTTTTTTACCCACCAAAACAAGTTGAAACTTTTGATTTTTTTCCTCGAACATTTTCCAAGCTTTTACCAATCGTTCTAGATTTTTATGGGGATAAGCTACGCCAACATATAACAAATACGGTTTTGTTATTTTGTTTTTGGTCAATATATTTTCTTTTCCATACTTAATACCAGATACTTGATATTCAATACCCAAATCGGTGGGGGCGAGGTAAGTTACGGTAATTTTATCTCCCGGGATATGTAAAGTTTGAACAATGTCTTGTTTAGTAAATTCGCTTGGAGTTATTATTTGTTTAGCTTTTTTGACCGCGTGGCTTAGGATAAATTTGTAAGCGAGATTTTTGAAAAAGTATGTTAATGGACCTAAGGTGCTAGCTGTTTTGCTAGGGTGGTGCAATAAAATCAAGTCGTGGACTGTAACTATAAATTGTCCACGATAAAAAACAGGGGTATTCCAATGGGGAAAATGGATAAAATCGCATTTTTCTTTTCTTAAAATTTTTGGCAATAAAATTTGCTCTTGCCATCCATACCACGGAATGTCAGCTAAAATTTTTTTGAAACGAGGATTTTTTGGTTGATATTCTGCAAAATTTTCTGTACGCAAAAAAATGACGTAATCGTTGGTTTGATCCGTTTGTTCCAACCCTTCGATCAATTGTTGTAAATATCGCCCTAAACCACCTTGTTTTGGGCCATAGAGACGAGCATCAATGCCAATTTTCATAATTAATTCAATTATAAGATAGATTTCTTCTTTCGCCAAGCCTACAAAATACAACGGATTTTGACAATTTTTTTAAACATGATAGAATAATTTGTCGTTCTTTTTTAAAATCAATATCCAAACACTGGAGGCGCCCCATGTCTGACTTTTTTGAGAGTCCTACTGAGAAAGAGAAAAACACCACTGAAGAACGCTTTTGTATTAAATGTCACGACAACAAACTCCACAAAATTTTTTATGCTGAAAGAACCGGAAGTATTTGGGAAAAAAGAACTTGCTGTGTTTGCGGTACTTTTGGTCAGAAAAGTTTATCCACAAAAGAGGAGGAAGTCGTTAGGCTTAAGTATGTGGTGGTATCCTTTGATTAAAGGATTTAAGATAAATAGACCCCTAAAAAAAAGGGTCTTTTTTTATTTCAAAATCTCTAAAAATTCTTTGGCAGTTTTTATCCAATCAAATTTTTTTGCTTCTTTGGTGGCCCCCACTACTAAAGTATCTTTTAATTTTGGATTATTTAATATTTCAACCAGGCCGTCGGCGATTTGAGTTGATTTATTGGGATCAACAAGCCAAGCGCCGCTAGAGGTTATTTCGGGCATAGAAGAGCGATTGGAGGTGATAACCGGTAAGCCGCTATACATAGCTTCCAAAACCGGGAAACCAAACCCTTCGTAAAATGAAGGATAAACAAAAATATTAGCTCGGCGATAAAGTTCGGGTTTATCTTCGTTTTTTATATAATCAACAAAACTTATTTTTTGTTTTAGGGGTGAATTATCTATTCTTTTAAAAATTTCTTTATTTTTCCAGCCTCGCGCACCGGCGATTACCAGGTGATAAGGCAGAGGCAAACGGGTAAAAGATTTTTCGTAAGCTTCTACAATGCTCAAAATATTTTTTCTAGGTTCAATCGTGCCCAAAAATAAAACATAATTGTCCGGTAGATTTAATTTTCTGTTTTGTTCCGGAGAATTTTTGAAAACAGGGGAAATTCCTGGATAAATAACATGAATTTTATTTTCAGGAATATTGTAAAAATTTATCAAATCTCGTTTGGTGTTAACGCTCGGAACCAAAATTATATTGGATTTGAAACATTGTTTTTTTGGACGGATGAAAGAGTGCCAAAGTTTTTGTTTGAAAGAAAAATATTCCGGGAAAAATTCAAAAGATAAATCGTGAACCGTCAGTATTTTTTTGGTTTTTTTACTCAAAGCTGTAAAATTGAAATTGGGAGAAAAAAAATAATCTAAGTTTTGTGGTGGAGCTTTTTTGGTGATTATTTTATCAATTTTGGGCCAATTTAGAAATTTTTGACAAAAGTTGAAAATTTTATTCGGCCAATTTTTTTTTACAAAATGGACATTATTGTATTTCCAGTTCGGTAAATATTTATCCAAGTCTTTGTAAGAATTATAAAATAAAAAATATTGATTTTGTTTATCAATTTGGAATATTGCGTTGAGAAGTTCATAAGTATATTCACCAACTCCCGTGCGAACAGGGGATAGGAGTAGACGAACATCAATACCTATATTCATAGATAATTTTAAATTTATAATTTTCAATTTTTATTGAATTTTTAATGATTAAATTTTGAAGGTTCAATTATTTTTTGATTAATTAAAAATTGACCATTCATTAAAAATTGTAAAATTAAAAATTAAAAATTTCAAAATAATTTATTTTGAATAAGCCCTTTTTTAAATTCTTCATACTTATCATTTACAAACCTTTGCATTTTTTCTTTGAAAATTTCTTCACTAAATTTTTCCGCATGTATGCGAATTTTTCCACTATCCCAATTTGTTGGATGGAAATTTAAAATTGTATCAAATAGACTTTCCCAAGTTTGGTTTTTTATTAAGATTCCGGTTTCACCATCAATAACAGTTTCTCCCGCCCCACCAACACCATAAGCTATAACCGGTCTTCCAGCAGCCATACTTTCTATCGCAGTAATGCCAAAATCTTCCAGTTGTGGATTGATAAAAGCCAATGATTTGCTCATTAATTCAGTTTTCTTTTCCTCAGTAATGCGCCCTAGAAATTCAATATTTGGCTTGGCTATTTTTTTTAAATGTTTTAATTCCGGACCGTCGCCAAATATTTTTAAAGGTAGCCCAAGGCGATTAAAAACTTTGATAACTAAATCTATTTTTTTGTAAGGTACCAATCTGCCACCGGCCAAATAATAATCACCAAGAGTTGTGGAAATTTTAAATTTATCTATTTCTACTGGCGGATTGATTATTTGTGCTTCACGACGATAAAACTTTTGGATACGTTTAGCAACCGTAAAAGAATTGGCGATAAAATCATCTACCCTGTCAGCGCTCATCTTATCCCATAAACGTAAACGATGAATAAAATTCGGTGAAAAAAGTTTGATTAAAAAATTATAGCGAAAATCACTAAGATATTTATGAGTATCAGACCATAAAAAACGCGGGGGAGTATGACAATAAGAAATATGTAAAGTGTTAGGGGAGGTTATTACTCCTTTGGCAAAAAGAGAAGTGCTGGAAATTACCAAATCAAAATTTTTAAGATCCAATTTTTCTATCGCTATTGGCATTAGTGGTAAATACCATTGATAACGAGAATATATAAAAGGAAAATTTTTCAAAAAACTTTGTTTTACCTGGTCTTTTTTAAATTGGTCAAGTTTTTTTTCATCATGAAATAAAACAAAAATTGGCGCCTCCGGCCAAATTTCATGGAGGGCCTTCAAAACTTTTTCCGCCCCTCCGTCTTGAGCTAAATAATCATGAACCAACGCTATTCGCATAATTTTTAATATTTACCACTTGCCACTTATTACTTGCTACTTGTAACTTATTTCGCCCCCTTGCGACTCAAAACCACAAAAGGAGTTTTTATTAAAATAATCAAATCTAAAAGCAATCTCCAGTTTTCAATATAAAAAGTATCCAGTTTTACTTCGTCTTCAAAACTTAAATCGCTACGTCCGGAAATTTGTGCTAAACCTGTAATACCCGGCTTGATAGCCAAAACTATTTTGTGATGTTTTTTATATTTATCAACTTCACGTGGTTGGTGTGGGCGAGGGCCGACTAAACTCATGTTACCAACAAGAACATTAAAAAATTGAGGAAATTCATCTAAACTGAAGCGACGAATAAAATGACCAAAAGGTGTAACACGAGGGTCATTATTTATTTTGTAAACAGGACCTTTTTTAATACTTAATTCTTTTATTAATTCTTTTTCTTTTTCCAAAGCCTCCTGACCCTGAGAGCCAAATTGTGCGCCAGTACAATATTTCTGATACATGGAGCGAAATTTATAAGTAAAAAACAAAATTCCTTTTTGTCCAACTCTTTCATTTTTATAAATTATTGGTCGCCCGGTCTCAATGAGTATTATCAGAGAAACTATCAGATAAATCGGGGAGAAAATTATGATTAAAATAAAACTACCAATAATATCTATAATGCGTTTAAAAATTCTGCCCCAAATATTTAGACGAGTTCGACGAAGTTCAATGATTGGAATATCATCAATCGTACTAAGAGTAATATTGGAAGTGATAGTATCCAGTAAATCAGCGGAATATTTGAAAGATAGATGATTTTCATTGGCAAAATCTATGGCCGACAGCGCTTCTTCTTGATTGGCTTTTGGATCAGCAAAGATAATATCGTCAGGTTTGAGAGTTTTGATTTTAGTGGCAATTTCTTCGTTAAAAGTTTCAAAATTACCGACTAATTTATAACCAAGCATTGGTTGATTGTTTATATTTTCCATGATGCGAAGAGCTATGTTTTGTGCACCGATAATCACGGTTTTACGTAAACCAAAACCTCGACTATATAAAAATATTTTTAATCCGCGAATAATGGCACGAGCAAAAATCACATAAATAACCGCCAAAATCCAACCCATCAAAACCAAAAAACGAGAATCAAATTTTTGCAAAGTAAAAAATACATAAATCGTAATTCCGGCAAATCCGGTGGCGCAGGCAAAAAAGATACGGTTTATATCTTTGAGTAATCTCCTGTTTGGGTCGGCATTATAAAGTCCGGAAAAAGCAAAGATGATTATCCAAACCCCGGCAACCAAAAGAACTATCGGCCAATAAGTATACCAGGTCAGATCAAACATTATCGGACGAATACTTTTGATAAATTCAGTATAACGTAAACTGTAAGCGGAAAACCCAGCTAAAACAATCATAAGATAATCAATCGGAAGTTGAAGAAAGGTAAAAAAAAGTTCGAATTTTTTCATAAAAAGTTTATTTTAAATTTGATGTTATTTTATTACAGATTAGGGTTTTAGTCAAAGTTTTTTATGTAGTATGTATTATGTAGTATGTATTATGTATGTAAAAATTTTTTATATATAATACTTGCTACATACTACGTAATATTTTTTGGCTCTTTTTAGCTAAAATAAACCCCTGTATGTTGACAAAAGTGTCAAAATATGATATACTTTTTAAGTTCAAAGCGGATGGTCGCTTGGGTCGGAATACGACCCGAGAGGAAAGTCCGAACGCCTCTATCGATAAACTATTATAGACAGGCTAAAAATTAAGAATCTCTTGGTTTTTAGAGGTCTCGTTTGTCTGAAAGGTAAGGGGTAGCGGGTAACGCCCGCCGTTGCATTGGTGACAATGCAAAAGGGAAAGTGGCACAGAGACTATACTAACGAGTCCCGCTTGCGGGACGAGTTATCCCGCCCTTCTGGGTGGAAATAACTTGAAATTAATTTTTCTCGTCAAAGGTGAAAAGTGTATGAATGTCTTATATATGGGCTATCATACTCGATTGGCAGTGATGCCAAAAACGTGCCAAACCCTGCCTGGCGCAAGAGCAATGTTTTCATTCTCAGAATGAATTCAGAAAGTTAGCTCGCAAAGACTGGCACAGTGATGTGACCGGCAAGATAAATGACCATCTCTCTCGATTATGTCGGGACAGACGAAATTCGGCTTATAGCTTTGGATAAAACATATAACAAAAGCACCCAAAACGGGTGCTTTTGTTGTTTTTTTGTTTGTCCGCACGTAGTCTGTAGTCCGAAGTCTCAAAAGACTATATTTTTTGACAAAATCGCTTTTTTATGCTATACTATATAGGTATTTTAGAAATATTTAATTTTTAAATATAAAAATATGGAAAAATTTAGTTTTGGTTCTAGAGGTGAAAAAAGGCCTTTGCCAGACCTAACACCCGAAGAACAAAATGTATCAAAAGAACTTTATGAAGATTATAAGAAAAAAGTAGAAATAGGCGAGATCAAGCCTGCCTCAAAAGAAAGAAAGATAAGTGGAAATTTTGCATCAAATAGAGATTTTGCAGATACTCCGGATGAAAACTCCAAAGAATAAAAAATAAATTAAAAAACTTCGTCCGCCAGTTGGCGGACGAAGTTTTTTAATTGTTTATTTTTTGTTTTAAGACGATGTTCCCATATTTAATATCTGATACTAAATACTTTATACCTCGATTACAACAGGCAATACCATCGGCCTTTTCTCTGTTTTAGTATAGAGAAACTGTCCAACATAATCGCGAATTTTATTGCGTATATTGTTGGTATCAGCCCAAGAAAGCGGATCGGAATCAATAACCATCTTTTTCACGCGATGGCGCAGATCTTCAATCATTTCTTTATTTTCTTTGAGGAAAACAAAACCGCGGGAAATAATATCCGGATTTTGGATAAGTTTTCCGGTTTTACTATCCACGGTGGCGATAACCACGATCATACCATCTTCAGCTAAAACTTGACGATCACGAAGTACGATATTGGTTTCGTCAGATACTCCGAGTCCATCTACAAAAACATAATCGGCGTTGATTTTTTCTTTGGTTAATTTTCCAGTATTAGCGGAAAATTCCATAACTTGTCCATTATCAGCGATAAAACAATTTTCTTTGGGGAAACCCATAGAGGTTGCTACGCGTGCATTATAATGAAGTAGAAAGTGATTGCCTTCAATTGGAATAAAATATTTTGGATTAAGCAAGCGGATCATCAATTTAACATCATCAGCTTTGGCGTGACCGCCGGCGTGTACATCCATCATTTGATAATGGATTACTTCCGCACCTTTACGGAAAAGTGTGTCTTTGAGACGTTGCACCGTGCGTTCATTACCCGGAATAACTGAAGATGAAAATACAACTGTATCACCAGGTACTAGTTTGACAAAATTATGTTCGCCACTGGCAATACGCATGAGTGAAGCATTTTTTTCACCCTGTGCACCAGTGCACATAATAACTACTTTATTGTCCGGATAATTATGGACATGGCGTAGATCAATCAAAGTTTTTGGTGAAAATTTCATATATCCGAGTTGTTTGGCGATTTCCACATTACTTTTCATAGAAAAGCCATCAAGGGCGATGACCTTACCGTGTTTTTCGCAAATTTCCACTATTTGTTTGATACGAGAAAGTAGTGATGCAAAAGTACCGATAATTAGGCGACCTGGAGCTTTAGATACTATTTCATCTAGGTTACCACGAATTTCCGATTCAGACATTTGATTTCCTGGCTGAGAAGCATTGGTAGAATCAGACATTAAAGCCAAAACCCCCTCGGATCCTATTTTGGCAATACGTTGTAGATCTGCCGGTTTTTCACCAGATGGTTGATGGTCAAATTTCCAGTCCCCGGTATGAACGATATTACCCTCTGGGGTTTTTATCACTATACCCATAGTATCAGGAATATTGTGATTAAGATGGAAAAATTCCAAATCAAAACTACCTAAACGTAGTTTATCGTCAATAGTGATGTTGTGAATATTGAGTGGTTTGAGGTTTTTGTAATCTTCTTGACGTTTTTTGATGATAGCATTGGTCAGAGGTAGCCCAAAAATTGGCGGATATCCAAGCATCGGGATGAGGTGGGGGATACCTCCAATATGATCATAGTGGGCGTGGGTTATAATAACCCCGCGGATATTTTTTTCTTTACCTTTCAGATAAGACATGTTTGGGATGATGTAATCAATACCTGGCATATCTTCTTCAGGGAATTGCAATCCCATATCAATGATAATAATATCATTGCCATATTCAAAAAGAGTACAATTACGACCGACTTCTTCTAGTCCACCAAGAACCATGACGCGTAGTTTTTTATTTTCCGTGCGAAAGCGCGCAAAAGAAGGGTTAGTACTATTTGGAGCTTGACTCGGTCTGCTTGCACTATTGCGACGATAAAATCGCTGACCACTTCTTTGAGGTGGTCTGTTTGTTGTTTGTGTAGATTTGTTGAAAATCATAGAGTATAAATGTCAAATTCCAAATTACCAATTTCCAATCAATGACAAATATCAAATTACAAATTTTGACATTTGGATTTTGAAATTGATTTGATATTGGATATTGGAAATTTGAAATTAATAAGTTAAATAAATAAATAAACTGTTTAAGACAGTTGTTTGAAGTCTGTCTTGAAATTAAAGTTAAAACTAAGAAGTTTGGACGTACGCGCCCGCCTGCCTAACGCCTAGTGCCGATGGCGGGATTCGAACCCGCAAGTCTTTCAACACATGCTCCTGAAGCATGCGTGTCTACCAATTTCACCACATCGGCATTAGGCACTAGGCGGGCAGGTATACCAATTCCGCCACTCGTCCGTGTTGTTGGACTTCGGACCATCGTCTACTACTGAGTACAGTAAAGTGAAATAATTGTAGTCTGAAGACTGTGGGTCTGAAGTCTAATTTTACTTCCACTGTTTAGCTGTTTTGATGTACCATTTATTAAAAGAAGAAAAACGATCGGCGGGAATCAAGATAGAGCCCACATTTATTCCTTTTATATTTTTATCCACGGCATAATAATAAGTTGGGGTGTACAAAAATATTGCTGGAATTTTTTTAGCTAAGATATCTTGAAATTTTTTGTAAAAGTCTTCTCTTTTGGTAATATCGTCGGTGGTGCGAGCATCTTCTAATAATTTATCCGCATCTTTATCTGAAAAAAGAGCTAAATTTAAACCCGGAGATTGTATTTGACTGGAATGCCAAAAAGCATAAGGATCAGGATCTCCGCCTAAAATTTCACCGAATAATAAAATTGAATAATTTCTTTCGCGAATGTTTTCTTTAATAATTTTTTTACTATCGATCAATTCGACGAAAGTCTGAATACCTATTTTTTTCCAAGCCGCAGCAATAAGCTCAGCTGTTTTTTTGTATTCCGGGGTATCAACCGTGGTGATAATTAAAGATAGAATATTATCGTTTTTATTTTTACGATAAAAAGTATGTTCGGAATCCAACTCTTTTTCTGCTAAACTTCGGGCTTCTTGGTTTAAGTCTCTATTTGGAACAACTTCTTCTGTTGAGCTTGCGGACGTCGTATTGGTAGCGGGGTATTTTTCATTGAGCTCTTTGAGAATTTGTTTTTCTCTGAGTTCTAGAAATTTTTCCGGCTCAATTCTGCTCCAACTTTTATCCAATAAGTTATTAGCTTCTTCTATGTTGAAATTTACTTTTTTAATTTCCGGGTGAAAGCCTATTTCATTTTTTAGTATTGGTCCGGAAACGATTTGACCATTATTTTTCAAGACTTCCTCAAGAATCATTTTTTTATTGAGACTTGTTGCTAAGCACAATCTTAAATTTTCGTCTTTTAAAACTTTTTCTTTTACTTGATTAAAAAATAAAGCGACATATTGAGGTAGTTGCAAATCATAAAAATTAAAATTTTTACCAGAAATTTTTTCTTTTAATTCGTAAGGAACGAAACTTAGTCCATGAATATGTTGATTGCGTAAGTCGTCCAATGCTTGATCGTAACTATCATAAAATTTAAAAATAACACTATTTAAATATGGTTTTTTACCATAATATTTTTCGTTTCTTTGTAAAGTATAACTTTGGATTTTGTTTGTAAAATTATCTTTGACCATTTTGGTAAAGATATAAGGCCCGGAAACCAAAGTTGGCTGTAGGTTATCTTTGGCTAATTTTAAATTAGTCGGATTAATTTGTCCGAATATTTTTTCAGGAACTATCCCTAAAACCAGACTATTAAGAAAAGGAGAGAAAGGTTCTTTGAGAGCTAAAGAAAATTGTTTATTGTCAATTTTTTCAAAAATTATACCTTGAAAAGAGCTAAATAAAGGGCTGCCCACTTCCGGATTTTGAATGGCATCAAAAGTAAAAGCCACATCATCAGTAGTTATTTCGTTACCGTTACTCCAGTAGATTTCGTCTTTTAATTTAAAAGTATAAATCTTTTTATCTTCGCTAAGAATATAGTTATCTATCAGTTCCGGAACTAGTTTTTTATTTTCATCATATTTAAAAAGTTTTGCATAAATCAAGGCTGAAATGTCCATATCAATATCGTTGGCACTTTCAAAAATAGGGTTGATAAGTTTTGGTGTTCCAACTAAGCCCTCTATATACTCACCCCCAACTGTCGGTAAAACTGCAATATTTTCAAAAATAAAAAACATCAACCAAATTAAAGCGGTAGCAAGACCAACAGTAAAAGAAGACCAAAAACTGACTTTTTCTTTTTTGTTTAAAAAATAAAAAAAGTATTTAAGTTGGGATAGGTTGGGAAGGCGTTTTTTATTAACTTTTTTGACTAAGACTTGATCAAAGTTTTTAACCAACGGCCTTCTTTCCTTTTTTTTGAATTGAAAAAATTCCGGCAGGTTCATTTTCAGCGTTATTTAATATAGAAGATAATTTTAAACTAATTTTACCAGAATAATCTGATAAAAGAAATACCGAAGAAAAGAATAGAAATAACTATAGTAGCGTAGAAAAGGATTTTATCTATACCGCGTTTAGTGCTATAAACATTGGAAGATCCGCCAAAAACCCCTGATAAGCCAGTGCCTTTTTGTTGTAATAATATGATAATAATCAAAATTATGGCTAAAACAAGCTGAATTATGTTAAAAATCAAAGTTTTCATAGGAAAAAATAAGAAGATTAATGACTTTGATAAATATATCATAAAAAGAGTTTTTTGTCAATCATACTTTTTATATACCTATTTACCCTTGATCAACTTCAGGATCTGTGGTAGGATAGAGCCATAGTATCTTTTATGGAAAATTTTCAATTTTTAGCGAAAAAAAACTGGTATAAACAGTGGTGGGGAGCTACAATTATCGTTGTTTGTTTTTTTGTTTTAGCATTTTCTCTAGCCATAACTCTTTTGACTTGGCGATATAGTCAACTTATTAAACAAGGTTATGGTGAAGAGTTAAAAAATAATATTTATGGCCAACAACAGGAAAATTCTCAAATGTTGATGACTAGAGCTGAACTTGAATTGGATCAAAGACCTTTTTTGGGAAATAAAGAAGCAAAATTAATCATTGTAGCTTTTATAGATTATAAATGTCCGGTTTGCAAAGAACAAAATATTGTTTTGCAAAAAATTATTGCCAAATACGGCCAACAACTAAAGTTAATTTGGAGATTTTTTCCGATTGAAAGTTTGAATTTGGGCGCTTCTAAATTAGCGGAGATGGCTTACTGCGCTCAGGAACAGGGAACTTATTGGGTAGCGCACAATTACTTGTTTAATTATCAAGATAAATTGACACAAAATATAACCGTTGAAGATATTGATAATTTTATCAAAGAAAATGGTTTAGAAAAAACCCAATTTAATTCTTGTTTAGTTGGAGATAAAAGCAAAATTGAAGTAAATCGTGATTATGCCGTTGGTTATAAATATGGTGTAGCCGGTACGCCGACTTATTTTATCAATGGTAATAAAATACAGGGCAATATTCCTTTTGAAACTTGGGAGAATATTATTAGTAAAATTTTAAATCCTTAATTTTAAGGAGTATGTCAAAAAAAATATTTTTGTCCTATCTAACTCTAATGTTTTTATTAACAGGAGTTTTTTTGTTTTTTTCCCATGTTCAAGCTGGTGAAGTGACAAAAAAACCAGCAGAAAATCCTCTATGCTGGACAAGAAAGATGTGTAATGATTTTAGATTATCAAATGAATGGACAGGAAACGGTTTTTTTCCTGATAACGAATGCAAAGGTAATGATTTTGGAAGTGCGAAAGAGTATGATTGGGGTAAATGTTTAGCCGGAGCGCAAACAACTCTCCAGGTTTCTTTTGGTGGAGCCGGAGGGATGAAAATTACTCCGGATATAGGTAATTATATAAAAATTGTTTATAATTATGCCTTGGTAATTTTATCTATTTTGGCTTCTATTATGATTATTGTCGCCGGAGTTCAGTATATATCTTCGGCTGGTAGCCAAGAAATGATAACTGGTGCCAAAAAGAAGATTACGGGTGCGCTTATCGGTTTGGCTTTGGCTTATATGTCATATACTATTTTGAATATGGTCAATCCGGCAACAATAAATTTGAGATTGCCCCAGGTCTATATGATTCGAGAAATGGCTTTATCAAAATTATGTAAAGATGTCGATGATGGTGTTTTTAAAAATCTTCAGGATAAAATTTTTACGCAAACTTCCGCATCGGTGATTAAATTCAAAGGAGAAGCGACATCTACAGTTTCTGAGAAAAGTAAAACCAGTTGCGGCAAAGAATATAGCGATCCTTTGGGTAATAATTGTATGGGGAGTAATTGTACCGGTTATTTAGCGGTAAATGAAGACGGGGAAACAGATGGCAGTAAATGTGGCGATGATGGTGTTTTGTGCGCTTGTGTTGCTGGTGGAAAACACCCCAGTGGATATATGTGTAAAAAAGGGATGATTGGTGGAACTATAACTTTGACCAATAAAGAAAAATATGTTGATAGTATAATACTATGGTGGGTCGAAAGAGGGACTTTTGCACAGCCAAGAATAAATTACGATATGATAAAAATACAAGAAATAAATACCGATGAACAAGATAAAAATTATGTTTTGGAAACACCGTGGATAACTTCAGGATGGTCTACTGACTATGTTGATGCAAAAAAAACATTAGGAGGATATTTGTTAGTAATTGAAGTTAACGATCCAAGTGGTATTAGTAGCGTTGATGATAATTGGATTTTGGATAAAAAAAGCTGCAGTGGTCAAGGACCCCTTGCTGGAATAAATGAAGTTGGTTATGACTTGGATGATAACACAGTAGTGGTTCAAGTAAACGATCCGCTTTATCCCGGACCCATTGAAAAAGCTGAATTAATTACCGTGGACGATATGGCAGATGGTTTTACTTGTGATTTGAATATTGATGGTAGATTTCCAAATATCAATGATAGTATGACAAAATATAAACATCCACGACAAGGTACTAGTTTTTACATGGCTAGATAAAATATAAATTTAGTAATTATGCAGGAAATGTTAAAAATAAAAGGAGCAAGAGTACATAATTTAAAAAATATTTCGGTAAATATTCCGAAAAATAAATTAGTTGTTATTACTGGTTTGTCTGGTTCGGGAAAATCCAGTTTGGCGTTTGATACTATATATGCCGAAGGCCAACGTCGTTATGCGGAAAGTTTATCCGCTTACGCGCGTCAATTTATGGAGGTGCGTGATAAACCGGATATTGATGGGGTGGAGGGCTTGTCTCCGACTATCGCTATAGATCAACGCATTAACACTCAAAATCCTCGTTCTACGGTTGGTACAGTAACTGAAATATATGATTTTTTGCGTTTGCTTTTTGCTCGAGCCGGTAAACAATATTGTCCGGATTGCGGAGAAGAAGTAGTATCTTATAGTTTTGGAGAAATAGTTGAAATGACAAGGGGATTGGGGAGAAAAAATAAAGAAATAACCATTTTATCTCCTTTGGTACGCTTTGAAAAAGTGGAACAACCAAAAATATTATTGGAAAAAGTGGAACAATCCGGTTTTGATCACGTACGTGTTAATGGAAAGATAATGAAAATAAATGAACTAGCTGGTTTGGCTTTTGATCCAAAGAAAAAATATAATGTTGAAATAGTCACCGGTAGAATAAATGATATCAAAAAACAAGATCCTACAAAATGGGTAGAAACTGCCTTGGATTTGAGTAATGGTTTAGTGTATGTTGCCACTGATACGGAAGATAAGATATTTTCCACCGTCGGCCTTTGTTTGCGTTGTGGAAGAATTATGGCGGATTTGGATATTCGTAATTTTAGTTTTAATAGTCCTTTTGGCGCTTGTCCGCGTTGTACCGGTCTTGGAATTACCATGGAAGTTGACCAGACTCTGGTTATTCCAAATCCGCGCTTATCTCTTTTAGAAGGAGCCATCCAGCCTTGGACTCGTATTACTGGTAATCAAAATTATTACCAAAAAATGCTTAAAGCGGTAGGGGATAAATATGGATTTTCCGTGGAGGTTCCCGTCTCTTCACTTTCTACAAAAACAATGGACATTATTTTAAAAGGAACGGGAAAGGAATTATATGAAATAGATGATAAAAAAATAGTTTATCCTGGAGTAATAGAGGATTTACGACAAAGACATTTACAGACCGATTCAGAATATATACGTAAAGAAATAGAGCAGTATATGAAAGAACAAACTTGTTCTTTGTGCGAAGGAAAAAGACTAAAAAGAGAATCTCTCTCGGTAAAATTTGAAGGACAAAATATTGCCGATCTATCCGAAATGAATATCGAAGATAGTATTTTGTTTTTTAAAGGAATATTAAAGAAAAACGGTTTAGCCAAAAAAACAATTGTTGAACCTATTATCAAGGAAGTTGTTATGCGTTTAGAAAATTTATCTCGAGTAGGTTTGGACTACCTCAGTCTTACTCGTTCTATGAATACCGTTTCTGGTGGGGAAGCAACTAGAGTTCGTTTAGCAACCCAATTATCTTCTGGCCTTACCGGCGTTATTTATGTGTTGGACGAACCATCTATTGGTTTACACGCTCGAGATAATCAAAAGTTGATAGACACTTTAAAATATTTACGTGATTTGGGTAATACCGTGATTGTGGTAGAACATGATGCTGCCATTATGAAAGAAGCTGACTATTTGATTGATGTCGGTCCTGGAGCTGGGGTATATGGAGGCAAGATCGTCGCTCAAGGTACTTTGAGTGAAATAAAGAAAGTTAAAAATTCTTTAACTTCGGATTATTTGTTTGGTCGAGCGGACGTTTCTGAGGATTTTGAAGATTTCAAAAGTAAAAATAATAAAGATAATAGTAAAAAAATAAGTATTATAGGTGCTCAGGGTTTTAATTTAAAAAATATTAATGTTGATATACCTCTTTCTAAGTTAGTTTGTGTAACCGGTGTTTCTGGTTCCGGTAAATCAACTTTGGTTGTTGATATTTTGGGTAAATATTTGTCTAAAACTTTTTATCGTGCCAAAGATGAGCCTGGTGTTCATAAGGAAATTAAAGGTGCGGATAACATAGATAAGGTTATTGCTATTGACCAGAGTCCGATTGGTCGCACTCCGCGTAGTAACCCGGCAACCTACACCGGGGTATTTACATTGATTCGCGATCTGTACTCTTCTTTACCGGAAAGCCGTATGCGTCGTTATGACGCTGGAAAATTTAGTTTCAATGTTAAAGGCGGCGGACGTTGTGAGACTTGTGCCGGAGAAGGATATATCCGTATTCCAATGCAATTTTTGGCCGATGTTTTTGTGGTATGTAACGATTGTAACGGCAGTCGTTATAATCAAGAAGCTTTAGATATCCATTATCATGGAAAAAATATTGCCGAAGTTTTAAAGATGACAATCGAAGAAGCCTATAAATTTTTTGTTGATCAAAGACCGATTGCCGATAAACTTAATATCTTACGACAAGTAGGTTTGGGTTATTTAGAACTTGGCCAGCCGGCCACCACCTTATCTGGCGGGGAAGCGCAAAGAATAAAATTGGCTACGGAATTAGCCAGAGCCTCCACCGGAAAGACTCTTTATATTTTGGATGAACCAACTACCGGATTGCATTTCGAAGATATCAAAAGATTGCTTTTAGTTCTTAAACAATTGGTGGAAAAAGGAAATACAATTTTGATTATTGAACATAATCTAGATGTAATTAAAAATTCTGATTGGATTATTGAACTTGGCCCGGAAGGCGGCAAAAGAGGAGGAGAGTTAGTAGCTGTTGGCACAGTTAAAGATATTATAAAAAATAAAAAGAGTTGGACAGGGAAATACCTAAAGTAAGTATAAAGTTGAAAGTCAAAAGTAGAAAGTTAAATGTTGCTCAGATTTATATATCAAAAAAGTTTCCTTTTTAAAGGAAACTTTTTTAGTTTATTTTTAAAAATCCTATAACTTTTAACTTTCAACTTTATACTTTCAACTTACTTGATTTCTTTCATTTTTCTTTTAAATTTCGGATTGCGTAGGTGGTGTAATTTTGCTCGGCGAACAGCCATCTGTTTAACTATTTCTATTTTTGTCACCACAGGCGCTTTGAGAGGAAATATTTTTTCCACCCCAACACCTTCAGAAATTTTTCTAACGGTAATAGTGGCTCCGGCTTCTTTGCCGTGTTTAGCAGCAATAATAGTGCCTTCAAAAATTTGAATACGTTCTTTTTCTTCTCCTTTGGTATTCGTTTCTTTGATTTTTTGGTGAACCTTTACCACCATTCCCGGTTTATATTCTACCGGTACGGCTGTATTTTTGATTTCTTCAATCATATAAAACTCTTTGAAAATTAATAAAGTGCTATTATCTTAGCGTAAATTTGGTTTTTTGTCAATATTTCAAGATTCTATCATTGCCGATTCGATAATTTTGGCTAATTTATCAACAGTTTGTTCTATTTTTCCATCTTCATTTATTATCCTATAATCATAATCCAAAGAATTTTCTATTTCTTTTTGGGCAATTTTTATTCTTTCTTCTATTAGTTCTTCACTGACTCCGCCACGTTTACGTATGCGATCTTTGAGTACTTCTAAACTGTCTGGTAATAAAAAGATGGACAAATTTTTTATACCAGCTTTATCCAGATTGTATTTTCCATTGATATCCATATTTAGAAAAACAACATTGTTTTTTGACAAAGCCATATCCAATAATCTTTTTTCTGTTCCGTAATAATTTCCTGCATAGAAATTATATTCCAAAAAATCATTATTTTTGATTTTTTCTTTAAATTTTTCTTCGGTCACAAAATGATAATCCACACCCTCTTGATTGCCTGGGCGAGGTGGACGAGAAGTAGTTGTAACAAAACGTGATGATCCAGGAATAATTTTGAGCAAGGCGTTTATGACAGCGTCTTTACCATTACCGGAAGGGGAGGAAACAATAGTAAGTAAGCCAGTTTTGTTCATAATTTTGCAATTTTTAATTTAAAATTTTATTTTAGTTTTTTTAAAAATTCCTCTAGTTCATTTGGCAATCCTACTTCATAATGTTTCCTCTCGCCTTGTAAATCCGTAAATTCCAATTTAAAACTATGTAAAAATAATCTTCCAAGCTCATCGTCCCACTTTCTTTTTTGTTTTTTTTGAAAATAAAGGTTATCTCCAACTACCGGATGATCATAAGCTAGAAAATGTGCTCTGATTTGATGCATGCGACCGGTGTGTATTTTAACGGTTATAAGGGAAAAATTGACAAATCTTTTTTCCACCCAAAATTCAGTTAAAGATTTTTTACCATCCTCGTTTTCGTGTCCATGTACTATTTTAGGCAAAGAAGCCATCCGTTCGTTATTTTTTCCTCGTTCAAGAGGAAAATCTATAATTCCAGTATCGGCAGAAATTTGATCATGTACTAATACTACGTATTCTTTATCAACGGTTCTTTCTTGAAATTGTTTTTTAAGATACTCAAACATTTTTTGGTTTCGAGCAACAACGAGTAATCCTGAAGCTTCTTTGTCCAAACGGTGAACTATTCCTGGTCGAGTTTTATCTTCTCCAACTTTTTTTATTTCTGGATATTTTTTTATCAAAAATTCAGCCATTGAGTAGTCTTCTTTTTCAGTGTTGTGAGTAAGAAGGCCGGCTGGTTTATTAATAATTAAATAATCATCTTCTTCGGCAATTATCTGCGGTTTTAAAAGAGTATTTGATAAGTTTGCTGATTTTTTTTCTTCCAAAATAACTTTTTTTTCAAAAGGTAATACTTTTATTATATCTTCAGAACTTATTTTTTCACCGGTTTTTTTGGGTTTAGCATCATTAATGGTAATTTGATTATTTTCAATCAATTTTTGTGCTTGTGAACGACTGATTTTTAATTTTTCAGTTAAAAACAAATCCAGACGCTGATTTGCATCGTTTTTTTTAACAATAATTTTTTTAATTTTTTCCATATTAGAAGCTTTTATTTTTAACGGAGTTCATTGCTTACTATTACATGCTATTAGTGCGCCCAGATGGACTTGAACCATCGACCCCTGCCTTATTATGCCACCCGTAATGAAATGAAGGGTAAAATTATAATATTTATCGGCGGAGCCGATACTGCTCATAAAAAGCCCGCCCTGATATTTGCGCCTTTGGCGCAAATCGGGCTTATATTTCATATAAATACTACACTCGGAAAAACTAAAAACAAGTTTTTGATTTTTCCTCGTTTGTATTTATAAGGGTAGCTATATTTTAAAGCTTGTGCGCCCAGATGGACTTGAACCATCGACCCCTGCCTTATAAGGGCAGTGCTCTAACCACTGAGCTATGGGCGCGTAAATGTGAATAAATATTAGCGTATTTTTCGATTTTTGGCAAGTAGCATTTAAGTTTGCCAAAACATCGATTTATTGATAAAATAACAAAAAATATATGATTGATTTTAATACAAAATTATTTTTAAAAATAAATAGTTGGGTAGGAAAAAATAAATGGCTAGATGCTTTTGGTAGAGCAGGGGCTGAATTTGTAATTGTTGCCATGGGAGGGTGGTATTTTGTTTCTGTTATGGTCGGCTCTTCAACTTTGGAAAAATTATATATTAGCTTAATATCGCTTCCCGTGGCTTGGATTTTTGCTTGGTTGTTGGATTTAGGAATAGCTTTTTTAGTACGTGAAGACCGTCCGCAAGTACAAATGCCAGAAGTTAAACAATTATTTTCTCCGATGATGGCTTGGAAATCTTTTCCCTCTGATCATGCTATGTCGGCTTTTCTGATGTTTTTTTTAGCCTTGCTTTTTGGTTTGCCTTATATAATTGGTTTATTTTTCTTAGCTTTGTGGGTAGTTTGGGGCAGAATTTATTGCGGGGTTCATTACCCGCTTGATGCTTTGGCCGGATTTTTGACTGCACTGGTATCAAGTCTATTTATTTATTATTTTTTAATTATTTTAAATTTTTCCTTCTAGTTTATTATGAATGCGATTATTCTTTGCGGTGGGCTTTCTTCCAGATTAAAAGATATAACTAAATCTATCCCCAAAGTTTTACTGGAAATAAAAGGTAAAACGGTTTTGGACTGGCAATTGGAAAAAATTAAAGAACTTGGATTGACAGAAGTTGTATTGGCTGCCGGACACTTATCCGAAGTTATTAAAAATACTGTCGGCGAAGAGAGAAATGGAATAAAATTGATCTATGCGATAGAAAAAGAACGTTTGGGTACTGGTGGAGCTATTAAGTTTGCTTTTTCTTACTTATCAGATCCACATTTGCCGACTTTTGTATTAAACGGAGATATTTTGACTGGGGTAAATTTACGAGAAATGCTTATCAGATTAAATCCTGATAAGGAGGGGATACTGATGGGTGCGCGAGTTGAAGATGCAAGTAGTTATGGCACTTTATTTTTTGATGAAAACAATAATTTATTGGAATTTAAAGAAAAAGAAGGAAAAAAAATCCCCGGCTATATAAATGGAGGTATTTATCTTTTTACTCATAAAGCTCACGATCATTTCCCCAAAGATTTAAATAGTTTTAGTGTTGAATACGATGTTTTTCCCAAGATGAAAGAATTAGATGTTTATACTTTTGATGGAGATTGGATAGATATTGGTGTACCAGAGAGGTTAGAGTGGGCGAGGAATAATTGGAAAAATGATTAATATTGAATACTGAATATTGGATATTATAATTTTTTAATATCCAATATCTAATATCTAATATCTTTAGTCATGTCTTTTAATAGTAAAGTTTTAATTTTAACTATCACAATTTTATTAGGTGTTCCGCTTGCGGTAGGGGTTTTTGGTTATCAAAAACACAAAGCAGCCGAGGAAGCAAAGAAAAAAATGGCTCCCCCGAGAGAAGAAATAAATATCACCATTATTCCTGGTTGGACTTTACGACAAGTAGCCGCTGATTGGATAGCCAAAGGATTATTTAAAAATGAAGAAGAAATTTATAATCTTTTGGGAAAACCGGCTCATAAATACGGGGGATTGGGGAATAGTTCTCCGGATCTGACCGAACTTTTTTCGGATTTTTCTATTTTAAAAGAAAAAGAAAAAAATTCTTCTTATGAAGGTTTTATATACCCTGATACTTATCGGATTTATAAAGATGCCAAACCGGATGAAATACTCAGAAAAATTTTTGAGAATCTGGAAAAGAAAATAACCCTTGAAATGCGAGAAGAAATTAAGAGACAAAATAAAACTTTTTTTGAAATTTTGACCATGGCCTCAATTGTAGAAAAAGAAGCACCAGATGCTAGTAGTATGGCTAAAGTAGCAGATATTTTTTGGCGTCGTTTAAATATGAAATGGGCTTTACAATCTTGTGCTACGGTTAATTATATTACCGGAAAAACTACCCCAGCAGTATCGCTAGTTGATACTCAGATTGATTCTCCTTATAATACTTATAAATATCGCGGTTTACCACCCGGACCGATAAGTAATCCCAGCTTAACCGCTATCAAAGCCGTTATTTATCCGGAAAAAAACGAGTATTGGTATTTTTTGTCTGATAATCAAGGAAATATTTATTATTCTAAGACTTTGGAACAACACAATATTTACAAGATGAGATATTTGAAATAGTTCATAAAGTTAAATAGGATACGAAATACGAAATTATACGAAATTACGAACTGAAGAATTAATAATTGAAAATTCATTAAAAATTGTAAAATTAAAAATTAAAAATTGTTTGGTATGTTCACTTCCGACTTCGACTACAACCTACCCGTCAAAAATATCGCCCAAAGCCCGGCTGACCCGCGGGATTCTTCACGTTTGATGGTAATTAATAAAAAAGAAAAAACCGTTGAACATAAAAAATTTACCGATATTTTGGATTATCTACGACCCGGAGATTTGCTTATCTGGAATAATTCCAAAGTTTTTAAAGCGCGTTTGAAAGGGGATTTGCAATTAAATCAAAAAGCCGACAATCTAAAAGACAGAAAATCTACTAATAAAATAATTAATCTAAAACCTGTAGAGGTATTTTTGTTGCGTCCTTCTGAAAATGAAGGTATTTGGAAAGTTTTGGCCAAGCCAGGGAAGCGTCTGCGTTTGGGAATGAAAATAGTTTTTGCTCCTGATTTCTCTGCGGAAGTGTTGCTCAAAGATAGCGACGGCACAGTATTGTTAGATTTTAATGACAGTGATTTCAATATCCGTGCTAAAGCCAATAAATACGGAGAAGTACCGACTCCGCCTTATATTAAGAACATAAATATTACTCAGGATGAATTAACCGACAAATATCAAACCGTGTATGCGAAAAATGAGGGTTCGGTAGCCGCCCCAACCGCTGGATTTCATTTTACTCCGCAACTCATTGAAAAAATAAAAGCCAAAGGTATAGAATTTGCCGAAGTTACTTTGCATGTGGGACTCGGAACTTTTCAACCGGTCAAAACAGAGCATTTGGAAAATCATAAAATGCATCATGAATGGGTGGAAGTGACAGATAAAAATGCCGGTTTGATAAATGACGCCAAAGCGCAAGGTAGAAGGATAATCGCGGTCGGCACTACAACAGTTCGTACTCTGGAGGGATTAGCGGAGGTTAATAAAAATGATAAAGATAAAAGATTGGTAAAAACTTTTCAAGGAGATATAAATTTGTTTATTGTTCCGGGATTCAAATTCAAGATTGTAGATGCTATGATAACCAATTTTCATCTACCCAAAAGCACTCTTCTGATGTTAGTCAGTGCTTTTGCAGAGGATCGTGGTTTTGTATTGAAATGTTACGAAGAGGCGGTAAAAGAAGATTATAGATTTTATAGTTTTGGAGATGCGATGCTTATTTATTAGTTCAAAGTTGAAAGTAGAAAGTTGAAAGTTATCGAAAGACGAGATTATTAATTTTTAATTAAAAAACTTCCTAAATTAATTTAGGAAGTTTTTTAATTTGTTATCTGGAAAACCTATAACTTTTAACTTTTTACTCGATCGTTACCCCCATTTGTCTGGCGGTACCTTCCACCATTTTCATGGCAGCTTCAACATCACTGGCATTTAAATCGGAAAGTTTTTTCTCGGCGATTTCGCGAACTTGAGATTTAGTAAGTTTACCAACTTTTTCTTGTAGTGGTTTAGCTGACCCCTTGGCTATTTTTGCCGCTTTTTTAATTAATTCAGCTACAGGAGCGGTTTTCATGATAAAAGAAAAACTTCTATCATCATATACAGAGATAACTACCGGCACAACTTCACCTTTTTTATCTTGGGTTTTATCGTTGAATTCTTTACAAAATCCGGCGATATTTACGCCGTGTTGACCCAAAGCCGGACCGACTGGTGGGGCTGGATTGGCGGCACCGCCCATGATTTGTAATTTGATTTGGGTTAATATTTTTTTTGCCATAGTAAACAATTTTAAATTTTTAATTTTTGTCATTGCGAGCGGAGCGAAGCAATCCCACAGTGGGTTCGCCACGGCCTACGGCCTCGCGATGACACATATCTACTGAGAAGCCCCTATTGTCAGGGCAGTAGTTTTTATTATTATATCTTTTTAGCTTGCAGTGCATCCAATTCAACCGGTGTTTCACGTCCAAACATAGTAACCATAACTTTGATTTTTCCGCGTTCTTCATCTACATGACTGACTTTACCTTCGAAATTTTTGAAAGGACCGTCAACAATGCGGACAATATCGTTAACTTCCATATCGATTTTTTGTTGAGCATTTTCCGCTGTTACTCTTTTCATCAGACTCTCTATTTCTTTTTGATCAATCGGAGTAGGGGTAGTTCCAGAACCGACAAAGCCAGTAACATTAGGAGTATTGCGAACTACATACCAAGAATCGTCTGTTACAATCATTTCTACCAATACGTAACCTGGAAAGATTTTTTCTTCCATTGTGGTACGTTTACCATTTTTAATTTTTATTTTCTTTTCTTTAGGTACCAAGATATTAAAAATTCTATCTTGCATATCAAAAGAAGTTATTCTTTGTTCTAGATTGTGTTTTACGTTTTCTTCGTAACCGCTATAAGTATGTAGTACATACCAGCGGCGACCAAGATTCATCGTTTGTTTGGCCATATTTATTTCTCCTTAAATAAAATAAATTACTGAGTGATAAGTTTGGTCAGACCCAAGTTAAACACATAGTCTAACACGGAAAAAAACACCGCCATCCCAACACTCATGGCAATAACCAAAGCGCTGTAGTTGATGGTTTGTTTTTTTGTTGGCCAAGTGACTTTTTTCATCTCGGCGTAAGAATCCTTGAAATATTGGATTATTTTGTCCATAGATTTTTAAATTATTTAACCGGGTTGACCCAGTTAAATTAAATTTAGTAGCACCCGAGTAGTTTAATTGTTGGGTTTATAAACTTTTTAACCGATTAGAGTTTAAAGTGTCCCTACAACTAAATTTTGATTTCAAAATCCCAGAGATTTTGAAATCATTTAACCGGGTGAATTTTTGGTATTTAAAAACGGCCTGTCAGCCGATTTGTATTGATATGATAACATAAGGCGGGGATTTAGTCAAGATTGGGTGTACACTCCCTGTTTCAGCTAATATTAGCTGAAAAATCCCAATGACCAATTCCCAATGTCCAATCAAATCCCAAACCCCAAGTGTGTCATCCTGAGTGAAACGAAAGATCCCTTAAACACGGATTTGGAAATTAAGTTTAACTATAAGGGATTCTTCTCTACGCTCAGAATGAACCGTGGTCGGTAATCCGAAGATCAAAGACCAAATTCATTTGACAAAAACTCAATAAAATTGGTATCGTAATATAAAATATAAAAAATAATTTTTAAAATATGGAAAAAAATAAAAATGTTCATCCTGCTTATAAAGAATATGATTTAGAAATTAAAAATTCAGGAGAATTGGAAGAGGCAAAAGAGATAGTTGGTGTTTCTAGTCATGAAGAAGTTATGGAAAGATTTAATAAAGTAGAAGGGAAAGAAGAAATAAAAAATATAGAAAAAGATGAGGAAATTAAATCTTTAAAAAAAGAAATTGAAGAATTAAAATCTCAAATAGAAAAAATGAAAGAATTAGGTTTTAATCCAGAAGATAAAGAGTTTTTTCTCGACACTGAACTAGTTAAAAAAAGTTATGGAGATTTTGCTAAATTACTCACTGAAAAGATAAACGATAATTCTACTTACGCTAAAAATTTTAATGAATATTTGATAAATACTCAACCTTTTTTGGAAAAGTTAAGTGAACTTGAAGAAAATCCCCCTGGTTGGTTTCAAGTACTTCAATATCGAAAATCGTACATTTTAGGGGGTTTTGAAAAAATTAAAGATTTATTTGCTAGATCTCAAAAATTAATAAAAGAAATTTTACTAGAAACACAAAGTTTATCGGAAAATGATGAAAAATTATCTATCGAAGATTGTTATGTTAAGTTTATTGAAAAAACCATGAAAATGAATAATTTTAATAACTTTAATAATGATGTTTTAACAAAAGTTGTAGAAAAACTCTCAAAAGATGAAAGACTTTTTGGAAAAAGTTATAATAATTTGGATTTACTTAGTAAGCAAATAATGATAGAATTGGGTAATTTTCGGAGTTGGCTAGATGATGATGGACGGGGTTATCTAAAGGATGGTGAAAGAAAAGAGATGTACCGTTTTTTCTTTGATTTTGAAAGAAAATTATTTGCAACTATGAAAAATTTGCATGTACGAGCTTTTGATTAATTTTTAAATATATAATTCTATAAAAAAATAAAGTAATTTAAAAAATAAAAAAACTTCGCCCAATCAGCGAAGTTTTTTGTTTGTTTTGTCAATTTTTAATTATTAATTATCAATTTCTCAAATCAGTGGGATTGCTTCGTTTCACTCGCAATGACAGTAGTCCGTAGTCTGTAGTCCGAAGTCCAACTATATATCCAAGTTCTTCACATCCTTCGCATACGTCTGAATAAACTTTTTTCTCGGTTCTACTTCGTCACCCATGAGGATTTCAAAAGTTTCATTGGCTTTTTCCGCATCTTCTACATTTACACGCAACATCATACGTTTTTCCGGGTTCATGGTGGTTTCCCAAAGTTGTTCCGGGTTCATTTCCCCGAGACCTTTGTATCGTTGGATGTTGACTTTAACTCCGCCAATAACAAGTGATTGATTTTCAGAATCTTCTTCAGCCGTTTCTTCCTCAACATTTTCTTCTTTTTCTTTTGCTTTTCTATCTTTTGCTTTTTCCAACTTTCTTCCGGTCATCTCGCTGATTATTTTATTTTTTTCTTCTTCATTATAAGCGTAGTGCATTTCTTTACCGAGTTTTACGGAGAAAAGAGGTGGTTGAGCGATATAAATATGTCCCTGGTTAATAAGATCGGGGAAATAGCGATAAAAGAAAGTCAAAAGCAGAGTTCGGATATGAGATCCATCAACATCCGCATCAGTCATGATGACAATGCGATGATAACGAAGCTTGGAAATATCAAATTGTTCACCAATATTGGTACCAAACGCGATAATGAGAGATTTCAATTCGATGTTGGTCAAGATTTTATCCAAACGAGCGCGTTCTACATTGAGCACTTTACCGCGCAAGGGGAGTATGGCTTGATTTTCACGATTGCGTCCTTGTTTGGCAGAACCGCCGGCAGAATCTCCCTCTACGATATAAAGTTCAGAATCTTCAGCATTGCGAGAAGAGCAATCGGCCAATTTACCCGGTAGTGTAAACCCTTCCAAAGCGCCTTTACGTAAAATAGTATCACGAGCTATTTTAGCGGCATTTCTTGCTTTGGCTGCTAGAACACATTTACCGATTATGGCTTCGGCATCTTTTGGGTGTTCTTCCAAAAATATCAAGAAAGCATCGTTCATCACGGTTTCTACCGCAGTTTTGGCTTCGGTATTTCCGAGTTTGCCTTTAGTTTGACCTTCAAATTGCGGTTCACGAAGCTTGATGGAAATAATGGCATTGAGACCTTCTTTGACATCATCGCCGGTTAAATTCGGGTCTTTTTCTTTGAGAATATTTTTGTTTCGCGCGTAAGTGTTCAAACTGCGAGTCAGGGCGGTTCGAAATCCGGAAACATGAGTGCCTCCGTCAGGGTTGTGAATATTGTTAGTGAAAGCAAAAACTGATTCGGTATATTCACCAGTATATTGAAGAGCTATTTCCACTCCTACACCTTCGGCTTCTTTTTCAATATAAAAAATATTTTCATTTTTTATTTCTTTGTTTTGATTGAGGTGGCGAACATACGAACAAACTCCGCCTTCAAAACAAAATTGATAAGTAGGGTTTGGAAAATTTAAAGCTGTTTTGTCTTTGGACTTTTCTTCGGGTGTTCGTAAATCTTTGACGATAAAGTGTAATCCTTTTGATAAATAGGCATATTGTCGAATATGGTCCACGATGGTTTTCCACTCAAAATCATTAGTTTCAAAAATGGTAGTATCGGGATGAAAGGTGATTATTGTACCTGTGTCTTTACATTTTCCGACCGTCGCAACTTTTTTTATCGGCTTACCCTCTTTGTATTCTTGCACCCAGACCTTATCTTCACGATGCACCTCGGCTTTGAGATAATCTGAAAGTGCGTTTACCACGGAAACACCCACCCCATGTAAACCACCGGAAATTTTATATCCACCATCGCCAAATTTACCACCCGCATGTAGTTTGGTGAGCACTACTTCCAAAGCACTAACTTTGAGCTGGGGATGAAGATCAACCGGGATACCACGTCCATTATCGCGAACTTCAACCTTATGATCTGGTAAAAGTGCAATCATGATTTTATTACAATAACCAGCCATGGCTTCATCCACGGAATTATCCACTACCTCCCAAATCAGGTGGTGTAACCCGATTGGTCCGGTAGAGCCGATATACATGCCGGGACGTCTGCGAACGGCTTCTAAACCCTCCAAAACCGTAATATTTTTAGCACTGTAATTACTGGTGTTTTTTCCTGTCATAAAATCTATTATTTATTCAATAAAGTTGCCATTATTTTATCATTTTTTCTAATAGTTAGCAAGTGGGTAAAATATTTTTTAAACTATTTTCGAGAAGTTTAAAAATTAGTTCCCAACAATCTTTTATTTGTAAAAAAAAGCAAAGAATGATAAAATTAAGTCAATAAAAAAGTCCGTTTAGCGAACTAAAGGACAATTATTAATTATATGGATTTTTATTCGCAAAAAAATAAACTTAATCAAAGAAAGACAGGCGGTTCGGAAGACAAAATTCCTCAATTAAATGGTTTGAAAAAGAAAGGGATCGAAAAATACGAGGATCCCACGGGTGAATTTTCTAATCGTCAATTAAATTTTTCCGCTTGGTATGTAAAAAACAGAATACTGGTTTATCGTTTTTTTGTAAGTCTTTTAATCTCTTTTTCAGTAATAACTATTTTATATTCTTTACTTAGAGTGGCTTGGATTATTGTTGTGGAGATTCCTCGGGATAAAAAAATCATGGAGCAATTAGCTAGTCCTTATGACTACCAACAATTAAATAGAATTTTGGCGCCACAAAATATTTTGATTGATGAGATTCAAGTTTTTTTGGCCGGCGTTGGTAAATATGATGTTATGACTGAAATTTCTAACCCAAACACCAAACATATTATTTATTTTGATTATTATTTTTTGGTAAACGGAGCATCAACTACAAAAAAAAGTGCTTTTATTTTACCGCTTCAGACCAAACCGGTGTTGGAATACGGGCTTAATGATGCGTATGGTATAGAGTTAATCATAGAAAATTATTCCGCTAAAAGAATAAATGCTCATATTTATCCCGATCCGACAAATCATATTTTAGCGCGAGACATTTTTAGTTTAGAAAATTTTGAATTCAAAAGCGTATTACATCCGGAAGGTGCCAATGCTAATATTGTTAAATTTTCCTTGATCAATAGTAGTCCTTTCCATTATTATAATCCTGAATTTATCGTTAAATATAAAAATAATGGTTTGACAGTCGGGGTGGCTTCGATAGTTTTGGAAAATTTTATTTCTTTACAAACCAGAGAAGTAGATTTGAGAAGTTTTGCTGACAATCTTTTTATAAATGAACTGGAGATTGTCCCTTCTATAAATTATTTTGATCAAAGTTCTTATTTTGAACCTATAAGATAATATGTTTTCCCTGGCCAAATTCTCAGGGAGGAGTTTTGACTGGCTACTTTTTTTGGCCGTATTTTTTCTGATTGCTTTTGGCTTGATGGCCATTTATAGCGTGGACTTATCCAGAGGCAGTGAATTGTTTTATTTTAAAAAACAATTAGTCGCTTTGTCTTTAGGGTTGTTATTATTGTTTATTGCCAGTCTTAATCAATATACATTTTTTAAAACCTATGCCAGATGGTTTTATTTTTTTTCAATAATTTTATTGATTACGGTTTTGATTTTTGGTCAAAATATTCGTGGCACAACCGGTTGGTTTTATTTTTTAGGTCTTTCTTTTCAGCCAGTAGAATTAACTAAAGTAGGGGTTATTTTGATGCTCTCTTATGTGATTTCTAATTTTGGTCGACAATTTGAGCGGGCTAGATTTTTCTTTGGGACTTTATTATTGACATTGTTACCAATATTTTTTATTATGCTGCAGCCAGATCTTGGTTCAGCTATTTTGATAGGCGCCATCTGGTTTATATTGATGTTTTTGACCGGAGCGCGTAAAACTTTTATTTTTGGTTTCATCTTATTATTTATTGCCATGGCGGTTTTTAGTTGGTTTTTTCTTTTTAAAGATTATCAAAAAGATCGTTTGATGAATTTTATTAACCCAACTCACGATCCGCTTGGCTCCGGTTACAATGTTTTACAATCAACCATTGCGGTTGGTTCCGGTGGTTTATTTGGTCGGGGTTTGGGTTTTGGTTCGCAAAGCCAATTGCGATTTTTACCGGAAACACAAACTGATTTTGTTTTTTCCGTGATTGCCGAAGAATTGGGATTTTTGGGAGTAAGCGTTCTGTTGATTTTGTTTTTGATAATTTTTTGGCGATTGATCTCATTGATTTCCAAAACCAATAATGATTTTATTGCTTTGACAGTTTCCGGGGTAGCTGCGCTTTTTTTCTCGCAATTTTTTATTAATATCGGAGCTAATGTTGGTCTTTTGCCGGTCACCGGTGTTACATTACCTTTTGTTTCTTCTGGCGGTTCTTCTTTAATGATGAATTTGTTGTTGATAGGAATAGTGGAGAGTATGGTGGAGAAGAAATACTAAAATAGCAGGTAAGCTTGTAAGCTGGTAAGCAATAAAGCTAAATTTGATAATTAAAAATTAGTGATTGAAAATTAATTAAAAATTGTAAAATTAAAAATTGAAAATTTTCGTCAAATGAAATTTAAATTAGTTTCTACATACAAACCAGCCGGGGATCAACCAGAGGCCATCACAAAATTAGTGAATGGTATATCTTCTGATATGCGACGACAAACTTTGCTTGGGGTGACTGGTTCGGGAAAAACTTTTACTATTGCTAATGTTATAGAAAAAACCCAGAAGCCGACTTTGGTTATTGCGCACAACAAAACTTTGGCTGCTCAGCTTTGTAATGAATTTCGCGAATTTTTTCCCAACAATGCAGTAGAATATTTTGTTTCTTTTTATGATTATTATCAGCCAGAGGCGTATATGCCTCACACTGATACCTACATTGAGAAAGAAGCACAGATCAACGAAGAAATAGATAGACTACGTCATGCTTGTACTCAAGCGTTACTTACTCGCAAAGATGTGATAATAGTGGCATCAGTATCGGCTATTTATAATCTTGGTTCACCAAAAGAATATGAACGCACGGTTTTGCATTTGGAAGTTGGGCAAAATCTGGATCGTCGGGGTTTGATGGCAAAATTAGTTGAAATGAAATTTGAACGCACCAATGGAGAACTCAAACGCGGAACATTTTTATTGCGCGGACAGGTTTTGGAATTGGTTCCGGTAAATGAAGAAAAAATTTACCGCTTTGGGCTTAGTGATAAAATAGATTCCATTGAAATTTTTGATGCTTTGACTCGTAAACGAATCGGGGAAGTAAAAGATATGTGGCTTTTTCCAGCCAAACACTATGTGGTATCGCAAGAAACTAAAAATAACGCTTTGCAAGCTATCAGAGACGAATTGAAAATCAGATATGATGAATTGATGCGACACGGAAAATTGTTGGAAGCGGAAAGATTGAAACGCAAAACCAATTATGATTTGGAATTGATAGAACATATCGGTTATTGCAACGGGATAGAAAATTATTCCAGATTTTTTGAAGAACGAAAAGCAGATGAACCGGCTTTTACACTGCTTGATTATTTTAATTATGGAGCAGGGGATTTCTTGACTGTGATTGATGAATCACACGTGACTATTCCGCAATTGCGCGGGATGTTTGCGGGCGACAGATCAAGAAAAGATACTTTGATTGAACATGGATTTAGATTACCTAGCGCACGTGACAATCGTCCGCTCACTTATGATGAATTTGATGAAAGAACCAAACAATTGATTTATGTTTCCGCCACTCCCAATGAATATGAAGTTGATTTGAGTGATCAAGTCGTGGAACAAATAGTTCGTCCAACCGGCTTGATTGATCCGGAAGTTATTATTGCGCCTGTGACTGGCGGTAAAGTGTCATTGCGAACCCAAAGGGCGAAGCAATCCCACGATGAGATCGCCACGACCTCAGGAACGCTCAGCGTTTCCTCTGGTCTCGCGATGACAGGACTTTCCCAAATTGAAGATTTGATAATTCGGATTGAAGATAAAATAAAAAAGAACGAAAGAACTTTGGTAACCACGTTGACCAAAAAAATGGCGGAAGATTTATCCGAATATTTGAAAGAGAAAAAAATAAAAGTTACATATTTACACAGTGATATAGAAACTTTGGAACGTATTCAAATTATCACAGATTTACGTCAAGGGAAAATCGATGTTTTGGTTGGTGTGAATTTATTGCGTGAAGGTTTGGATATGCCGGAAGTATCGCTCGTGGCGATTTTGGATGCGGACAAAGAAGGGTTTTTGCGTAGCGCCACCAGTTTGATTCAAACTATCGGGCGTGCAGCGCGTAATGTGAATGGTCAAGTGATTTTGTATGCGGATAATATTACTGGTTCTATCCAAAAGGCGATAGATGAAACCAATCGTCGTCGAAAAATTCAATTGGCATATAATAAAAAACATGGCATCACGCCAAAGACGATTGAAAAAACTATCAAAAATATTTTGGCGGATTTTGGTTTGACTTTGAACACAGAAAAACAAAAAGGAAAATTAAGAAACAAAGCAAAAAAATTATCAGTGACTGACTTGGATTTGCTTGGCGATGGCAGACCTCTAGAAACCATAATTAAAGAAAAAGAAAAATTAATGCGTGAAGCTGCGGAACATTTGGAATTTGAGTTGGCGGCGATACTCAGGGATGAGGTGAGGGAGTTGAAAAACAGGATACGAAATACGAAATAATACGAAATTACGAACCGCGTGCTGTCATTGCGAGGAGTGAAACGACGAAGCAATCCCACGAAGTTCAGAAAGCAGTGGAATTGCCACGACCCTTCGGGTCTCGCAATGACACCAAAATCGCCCCAAAAGGCGGTTTTTTGTTCCCCCTCTCTTTTTTAAGAGAGGGGTTAGAGGAGAGTCTTTAAAAAAACTCCACCCTAACCCTCCTCTTGAGGAAGAGGAGGGAATAAAATTGGCTAATTTTAGCTAAATTATAGTATTGACAAAATGACCAAAATATGCTATAATACTTCGTTCTTTGAAAACGCGCTTTTTAGGTTTAGCGATTTGCGTGTTTGGCAATAGTGCTCAAATGCGTTTACGTATGCCTGACTGGTGCAACCGTTGGAGGATGCGATGAAGAATTTTGGTTATGAAATGATCAGGCGCGCTCAGTGCGAAGAACTGGAAAGGCTGGATATAAAATATCCGGGCTACATGGATGCACTGATGAAGATGGTGATTCAAAGCTTTAACCCCGTTCCGAAGATTGTGGCTCAGAAATTCATCGAGCGCCATGAGTACTACCGGAAGCATGCGGGCAAGTTTCGGTTAAATTTTTTCGGCAGCAACGAAACGGCGATCTTGGAAATTTCGCCCGATTCGGCCAAACTGCTCGGCTGGAACAATGACAACCCCTGCGTGTCGACGAGTATCATTCTGGAAGCAATTCGGGACCTTGGCTTTACGCCTCTGTATGGTCTGCAGGAACTGGAGGTCTTCGATGAACACTTTCTGATTCATTACGAGCACGGCCATCCTCTCTGCACTTTCCGGAAGGATCAGGAAGGTGTCCATTTCCTTTTCAACCCCGGTGGTATGAAGAAGTTCGATGTTCGGGAAGGATCGGATGTCCTCTATTACTTCGAGTTCCTGATTGGCCTCAAATAGTTCTTTCAATTCGATATTTCGACCGCGGTAGGTTAATCCACCGCGGTCTTTTTTTATTCAAAATAATATTTAATATCCCAATATCTTAATATCAATTAAAAAAGACACACCAATTTTGGTATGCCTTTTTTGTTTTTTATCAAAAAAAAGTTTATTCCACGTTTAGCTCCACCTCATTTGAATACTTCACACATTCTTTTTCTTCCATCTCGCAAATTCTGAAATATCTAGTTCCAGTTGGGACGTTGTAAAAAGTTGCTTCGTCATTATCGGTCATTACATTTTGCCAAAAAGGATTTTCCGCTTCTGGTCTGGAACTATGCAATAATTTATAACCACCTGGATTATCGGATTTATTCCAAATAAATCTCACTTGTCCATTTCCCAGGGCTTCTACAGATAAGATTAAATCACTTTGTTCTTCGTCGTTATATTCATCTTCAAAAACAGCCAAGTCATCAAGACCATCTTCTACTTCTACTAGTGCGGTATTTTGACAGCCGGCGCCCATCAGGATAATAACGGCAAAAAGAGTGAAAAAGGAAAGAAATTTTTTGAACATAAGGCAAAAAATTAAATTAATTAACAAAGTTTAATGTATTATAAAAGAATATTTTTGTCAATAAAAAAAGCGATTCTATTTAGAACCGCTTAGCAAGGAAAAAGTTCCTGATTGATTTCCGCGATCAGTTTATCCAGAGTTTTTTTGTACTCTTGCGCTGCCGAGATTATGAGTCCCGGAGAATTTAAGCCCAGAACCGGACCATTCTGCCATTCGTGCAGGCAATAATCCGCATCAGAAAAAAGTTTGGCAATCTTTTCGTTTTCCGAATTGGCGCAGAGCACGCGAAGTTCTTCCACCTTTTCACTGTACCCATATCGTTCTGTGATAATCTCCTGGATTTTTTCCAGGTTTTTTTTGGTTTCTTCTTCAGCTTTTTTTAACCAGTCCATTTTTTCCTCTCTTTGAAAATTAATAATATAAAGGACGTATAAAGGTATTTAATAGGAGTTTGAGGAGAATGTCAAATGGTTTTTTAAATCCCAATGTCCAATTCCCAATGCCCAATGAATGCCCCCGCCTTCGCCCTTTGGGCTACGGACGGGCAAGCAAGCCTAAATGTCCAAAAATAATTAGGGTTTAGGATTTGGGGTTTGATTGGTCATTGGGGTTTGGTCATTAAAGTAAGGTTGACTTTCACCCAATCTCATAGTAAACTTTTTATCATACCCCTATATAAACAAAGTGAGGGGCATTTTGCTTATGGAAAACAAAATAACAATCAAAGGTGCTAGGGAGCACAACCTCAAAAACATTTCTCTAGAGCTTCCGCGCAATAAAATGATCGTTTTTACAGGACTGTCCGGTTCGGGCAAGTCTAGCTTGGCGTTTGACACTATTTTTGCCGAAGGTCAAAGACGGTATATCGAAAGTTTGTCCGCTTATGCGCGACAATTTTTGGGTGGGATGCAAAAACCCGATGTTGACGAGATTGAGGGTTTGTCTCCGGCTATTTCTATTGATCAAAAAGCGCACACCGCCAATCCGAGATCAACTGTCGCGACTATTACAGAAATTTACGATTATTTACGCGTACTCTATGCTCGTATTGGCAAACCTTATTGTCCGCTTTGCGGAACCAAAATTGACCGCATGAGCACCGACGAAATCAAAACCCATATTTTGGATAAACTTATTCATATTTTCAAAGACAATAAAAAAGTGATAAAAGAATTGGTGGTTTTGTCACCAGTAGTGCGTGGTCGGAAAGGGGAATATTACCAAATGCTTTATGATTTTTATAATTCCGGATTTGCGCAAGTGCGCGCGGACGGGGTTTATAAAGACCTCAAAGAAACTTTGATTTTATCCAAAAACAAAAAACACACGATTGAAGTGGTGACGGATAGGTTATTTTTAAACAGTGCGGAAAAATTAACGGAAAAAGAAGAATTACAGAGATTGTCCGAAGCCTTGGAGAGTGCGATTGATTTGAGCAATGGCTTGGTGACCATAGTTTATCCGGATAAAACCGAACAAATTTATTCCACCCTTTATTCATGTCCTCATGACGGGTTTTCTTTTCCGGAAATTGAACCGCGCTTATTTAGCTTCAATAGTCCATACGGATATTGCGAGGCATGTACGGGTTTGGGTACGGAAACTTTGTTTTCAGAAACAGTTTGCCCGAAATGCAACGGTAAGCGTCTAAACAATACCGCTCTTAGTGTAAAAATCGGCGAAAAAAATATTTATGAAACTGTTTCTTTGACTATTGCCCAAGCTCGAGAATTTTTTACCGCACTTCCGGAAAAACTTTCACCCAAAGAATTGGAAATTAGTTCTGTGGTATTGCGAGAAATCAACAATCGTTTGGATTTTATGTTTAACGTTGGCTTACACTATCTGACATTGGAGCGTCGGGCTGGAACATTATCCGGCGGGGAAGCGCAACGTATCCGTTTGGCGTCTCAAGTCGGCACTAAATTAGTCGGTGCTTTGTATGTATTGGACGAACCTACTATTGGTTTACATCAAAAAGACAACGATCAGTTGGTAAAAACTCTACGTCGACTTTGTGATGCGGGGAACACTATTATTGTAGTGGAACACGACGAAGATACTATTTTGGAGAGTGATTGGTTAGTAGATTTTGGACCGTTGGCCGGGAAACACGGTGGAGAAATAGTGTATTCTGGACCATTACAAAATATGCTTGATAATAAAATTTCAAAAACTAAAGAATTTGATTGTAAAATTATCGGCTCCACTCAAAAATCTCTCACTGGTAAATATTTACGTGGCGAAGAAAAAATTTCTATTCCAGCGCATCGTCGCAATGTGGATTCATCTGTTGCTAAAATTAAAATTAAAGGTGCTAAATTTCATAATTTGAAAAATATTGACGTGGAAATTCCGCTTCGTCGTTTTGTTTGTTTGACCGGAGTATCCGGTTCTGGCAAATCCACGCTGATGCACGATGTTTTGTATAAAAATTTATTTGAAAGATTTAATAAAATCAAAAAAACCGAGCCCAACTGTAAAAGTTTGACCGGCACGGAATATTTGGAACGTATCATTTCTATTGATCAGGGTGCTATCGGCAGGACTAGTCGTAGTAATCCGGCGACTTACACCAAAGCTTTTGATCATATCCGTGAAATTTTTGCCGCTACTCCCGAAGCGCGGATGCGTGGGTATAAAATAGGGAGGTTTAGTTTCAATGTGCCTGGTGGCAGATGTGAACATTGTGAAGGTAAAGGAATGTTGGAAATTGAGATGCATTTTTTACCCAGCGTAGAAGTAGTTTGCGATGTCTGTAAAGGTAAACGTTTTACTTCCGAAACTTTACAAGTTCACTACAAAGGCAAAAATATTGCCGATGTTCTTGGTATGACCGTGGCGGAAGCTGAACAATTTTTTAAAGACATTCCGTTTATCCATGATAAGTTGAAAATTTTGAATGAAGTTGGTTTGGATTATCTGACACTCGGACAATCTGCCACCACGCTCTCCGGCGGCGAAGCGCAGCGTATCAAATTATCTCGCGAATTAGCGCGACCTGGTAATACGCGCACACTTTATTTACTGGATGAACCAACTACCGGCTTGCATTATGAAGATGTAAAAAAATTGATGGATGTTTTGCAGCGATTAGTTTCGGTCGGTAATACAGTGATGGTGATAGAACATAATTTGGAAGTTATCAAATGTGCTGATTGGATAGTAGATCTCGGGCCTGAAGGCGGAGATAAAGGGGGTAGTGTTGTTGCCAGTGGCACACCCGAGGAAGTAGCACGTAAAGCTGGGAGTTTTACGGGGCAATATTTGAAAAGAATGTTAGATTAAAAAACCCCGCAGTAAAGCGGGGGATGGGGAGAATTATATTTTTTCCATTCTCCATACGATTTTTCTTCCAGCCCAAGTGACAACTGCTTCCCTGAGCTCATCTTTGGTAAGGAAAATTTTGACATTTTCCAAAACCACGGAAGCGTCTTTGAGAAGCTCCTTCAAAGGCTTTTGATTTTTTACTGGCAGCACATCCGCTGTTATTAGTTGAACTGCAATTTTGGCGAATATTTTTTGCAGCTCATCATTACACGCTAACTCTCTGGCCAATTCTTTGTTTTTGTCTAAAACTGAACTCATTTTTATCTCCTTTTGGAAAAATTTGTAAAAAGAACAACAATCAAATATAACATATTTTTGGTAAAATGTCAAGGTTTTTCTCTTGAAGTATAAAGGTTAATATGGTATTTTAAAATAAAAAAACCGGGCGTAAAGCCCGGAATATCAATGTTCTTTTTTGCTAAGCCAGTTAAACTGGCCACGTCCCCACTTTGTGGTAAGGGAGATTATTTCTTCATTAGAAAAATTTTCTCCTTTTTCCGTAAAAATTTTTTTGATTTTTTCCACCTGTTCTTCAACAGGGGGTTCAATCATTGATTTTTCATCAAGATTGTGTTCCCTGCAGGCTCTTTCCATAGCCATATCAAAGTACAGAATGATTACCAGGGTTTTTAAATTTCCATCAGTCAATAAAATTTTTTCGAATTTTTTTTCCATTTTCCTCTCCTTTTTGCAATTTAATAAAGAGCCATAACAAATATTTATAGCATATTTTAGTAAAAATGTCAATAATTGAAACAAAATTGAGTCAATTACCGGATAATCCGGGAATCTATCTATTTTATGGCATGAACAATGCCTTGCTTTACGTTGGTAAAGCTACTTCTTTGAAACAGAGAGTAAGAAGCTATTGGCAAAAACAAAAAAACCCTCGTCCGATTGAAGAGTTGATTTATCAAGTGGTAGATATTGCTTGGGTAGAAACCGAATCGGTTCTGGAAGCTATCATCATGGAGGCCAATTATATTAAAAAATTTAATCCCAAATATAATGTTTTGGGTAAAGATGATAAAAGCTGGAACTATCTTTATTTGTCCAAAGATCGTTTTCCGCGATTAGCAACTTTGCGTCAACATGAAATAAATAAAATTGATAAAGGTAAAATAAAAGCGATTTTCGGACCGTACCCGGGACTTAATACCAAAGAGGCTATGACGGTTTTGCGCAAAATGTTTTTTTGGTCAGATTGTGAACCGAGCGCAAATAAACCTTGTTTTTATTATCAACTAGATCAATGTTTAGGAGTGTGTACGGGTAAAATAAGTGCGCTGGATTATGAAAAAAGAGTTATCCGACCGCTGATTTTATTTTTATCCGGCAAGAAAAAGCAAATAATAAAAGATTTTGAAAAACAAATGTTGATGGCTTCTAAAAAAGAAAATTTTGAAGAAGCTACACGTTTGCGAAATCAACTCTATCAACTCAAAAAAATTCAAGATATTACTTTGGTTAATCGTAGTTTTTTTGAAGATGAATTATTTTTGGAAAAAGAAGATGGAAATCATTTCAAACTCAAAGAAAAATATTCGCATATTGAAGGGTATGATATTTCCAATTTGGGCAGTAGTGACAAAGTAGGAAGTTTGGTATTGTTTCAAAATGGTGAACCGAAAAAAAGCGGATATAAAAAATTCAATATTAAAAACGTAGTTGGGCAGAGTGATGTTGATTGTCTAAAAGAAATTATATCCCGTCGTTTTTCTCATAGTGAATGGGGGAGACCGGATTTATTATTGATTGATGGTGGTAGGGGACAGGTAAATGCGGTAAAAACAGTTTTGGCAGAAAAAAATATTTCTATTCCGATTGTGGGAATTGCCAAAGGTCCGGCACGCAAGAAAAATGAATTTATTTTGGGTGAAAAAAATCCTGAATTTGTCGCTTGGGTATTTGGACATCAAGAATTATTGATTCGCGTGCGCGACGAAGCCCACAGATTTGCGATAAGTTTTAATAGGAGTAAGAGAAAAATGAAATAAAAAAGCTCAACGTCAAACCGTTGAGCCTTATGCCGTTGCGCTATTCCTTTCTCTGAGAAAAAATTCCGGCGGGACTTTTTCCAAGAGTGGGCTGACAAAAGGCAGTTCTGCCTCTTGCACCATTTCAAGAAATTTTTTCTCTCCGGGCCAGTCTTCATAGACTTTTTCCGGATTAAAAGGCCAACTATAATGACTTCTGCAAAGTCTCAGATAATCAGCCATGGTTAAGACGCCGTGCTTTTTGGCGTCAACAGTCAAATCAAACAGAGCTAAAAAGGCATGATTGTGGTCAGAAAACAAAAATGTTTTCCACCCCGGCCATTTGTCCTCATAATAGTTCTGGGGATCAGGTGGCCAGTTTGGATGTTTGGGCAATTCCTCATAGTAGTCATTGGCGTTTTTTAGCCTGCATCTGAGAAATTCCAAACGAATTTGCTGGAAAGTCAGATATTTCTTCATTTTAACCTCCGTTTAGAAAACTTAAAGAACAGGTTAGTTTAACCTTTTTTTGAAAAAATGTCAAGAGCTTGTTATTTTAAGAAGAAATGCCTAATTTGCCCTATTACTCTATCGTTTTTTACCAGATCACGAGTTTCCGGTCTCTCGGATAAAGATTTTTTTGAATTAAGTATTGCTTCAATGATAAGTTTAAGTTTTTCTACTTTTGAAAAATATTTTTTTGGGTCACTTTTTTCCAATATTTTTGTATATCCTTCGAGTTGTGCTTGAATTTCTTTCAATAATAAAATAGAGCAAGGATGTTCTGCCATTTCTTTTCGTTTTTTTTCAATATCTGCTGTATATAATTCCATTATTAAATTTCTGGTATTAGCTGAATCTAGACCCACAACCAAAGGAATTATTTTTTTTAATTTTCCTTTATATTTAATTTCGTCGTGTTCAAAATATTTTATTTCTGGCTCTGTCAAATGTCCAGATATTCTGGCGAGATTACTTTGTAATTTTAATTGTAAGTTTTGATCAGTTGCACTTGTTACATCAAAGATTACCCCTGTAAAATCTTCGCCATCTGCATCTTCTGTTTCAGTTGTAAAAATACCCAAAATATCAGCTTTGTTTTTGAAATCATCAAAATCTGACGTATTTGTCATATAAAAATAATCACCAAACCAGTCGTTTTGTTCGCCTCTTAAAGACAATATTTTTTCAAAAACCTCACTAATTCTTTTATTTTCTTTGGATTTAAAATTGCCAATATCTTTTTGTTTAAATTCTTGTTTCTTTTTTTCAACAAAAAGATAATCTTTTTCTATTTCTTCTTGGCTGTAAATGTCTGCAAAATTTGTAGGATCAATCTTGTTTGTTTCCAAATTTTGTTCGTATTCATTATTAAAATAATCTATAGCTCTGTTCAAGAGCACAACATTGGATAAATCTCTTGTGTTACCTCGATATGAAACACCTTCCATAATGATTGGTTTTAATTTAATTAAGTCAAATTTATTTTATCAATATTTGATTTTTAAAGCAAATAAGGTTAGTATATAAATATTAAAAAATATATTCTTATGAAAATCCATCGATTTTTTATTTTCGATATAGAGTTAAGAAGCGGACAAAAAGAGCTAAAATTAGACAATAAAGAGTTGATACACCAAATCACCAAAGTTTTGAAATTGAAAACAGGAGAACAATTGGCGCTTTGTGATGGAAAAGGCAAAGAAGCGATTTGTGTTTTGGAAGGTGTTGATAAAAAAGAATTGGTTTTGAAAGTGGTAGAATACAAAGAATTACCAACTGTAGAAAGAAAGACCATTTTGTATTTAGCTGTGTTGAAACGTGAGAATTTTGAATTAGCGGTGCAAAAATCTGCAGAAATAGGAGTGGATAAATTGGTGCCAATAATTACTGACAGAACTGTCAAAACCGGAATTAATTTGGAAAGACTTAATAAAATTTCCAAAGAAGCGTGCGAACTTTCCGGACGGGGGAGTTTGATGATAGTTGAACCGGTGATTAAATTCAAAGAAGCGGTTTTAAAATCAAAAGAAAATGATGTGAATTTATTTTTTGCGCCAGGTGGTGTGGAATTTTGTCCAGGAAAAACAATTGATTCAAATCATAAAACCGTAGGTTTGTTTATCGGGCCTGAGGGTGGTTGGAGTGATGAAGAACTCTTTGTTGCCAAAGAAAAAAGTTTTCAAATCGTCGGAATCGGGAAAAATGTTTTGCGTGGAGAAACCGCAGTAATTGTCGCATCTTTTTTAGCTGTCAATTATTAATCTTTAAATCTTTTAATCTTGTAATTTTTAAATTTTATGCAGGATACTTCTTGGAACAAAAGCGCAAAGTGGTACAATGAATTACTGAGCAATGAAGGAACTTATCAAAAAGACTTGATTTTGCCAAATTTGTTGCGTTTGGTTTCGCCAAAACCTGGAGAAAAAATCTTGGATTTGGGTTGTGGTCAAGGATTTTTTTGTCGTGAATTTGATAAATCTGGTGCGAAAATAACCGGGGTGGACAATAGCTCCAAGCTTATTGAAATAGCCAAAAAAAATTCAAGCAAAAGTGTCAATTATTTTGTCGGTTCGGCTGATAATCTCACATTTATTAAGGAAACTTTTGATAAAATTATTTTGGTGTTGTCTTTGCAAAATATGGAAAAGGCGGATTTAGTAATCAAAGAATGTGCAAAGAAAATCAAAAAGGGAGGAAGTATGTATTTAGTTTTGAATCATCCATGTTTCCGAATTCCAGGGGCTAGTGGTTGGGAATGGGATGAAGAAAATAAAATCCAATATCGTCGTATGAGTGCTTATCTTTCTGAAAAGAAAAATAGAATTGTGATGCACCCAGGAGAAAAAAATAGCGAAGTGACTTTTTCTTTTCATCGACCGCTCCAATATTATTTTAAACATTTACAAAAAGCCGGTTTTGCGGTAGAAAGGATAGAGGAGTGGGTGTCGGAAAAAAAGACCACCCCAGGGCCAAGAGCAGTGGCGATTGATAGATCTAGAGCGGAATTTCCGTTGTTTTTGTTTATCCAGGCAAAAGCGGTATAAAAATGTCAAATTTCCAATATCCAATTTCCAATCAATTTCAAATATCAAATTTCAAATATTTGGACATTGGTCATTTAGAGTTGGTTTGACATTGGAAATTGGAAATTTGAAATTTATTAAAGTTTAATTATTAATTAATTTATATTATATGTACCCAATATTTTGGATTATCGTAATAGTTTTAGTAATTTCTAGTATTCGTCAGGTGGATCAATATGAACGTGGGGTTAAATTTATGCTTGGTAAATATACCAAGACAGTACAACCAGGTTGGCGTTTAGTTTTGCCAATAATTCAAGGAATGAAAAAAGTAGATATCCGTGTCAAAGCTGTGGACGTGCCGTTTCAAGAAGCTATCACTCGCGATAATGTTTCCGCCAAAATCAATGCGGTAATTTATTATAAAGTTATTGATGTAGCCAAAGCCGTGTTGGAAGTAGAAAATTTTTGGAACGCCACTTCGCAATTGGCACAAACTACAATGAGAAATGTAGTTGGAGAATTGGAGCTCGATGAACTATTGGCCAACCGTGAAGCCGCTGCTAAAAGAATCAGAGAAATAGTGGATGGCGCGACTGATCCATGGGGGATAAAAGTAGAAAGTGTGGAGCTCAAAGATGTGATTTTACCAGAAAACATGCAACGTGTGATCGCTCAACAAGCCGAAGCTGAACGTGAAAAACGCGCGGTAATTATCAAATCTACCGGCGAAGCTATTGCCGCTGAAAATCTGGCCAAAGCAGCTGCGATTTTGGGTACTGCTCCAGGTGCTTTGCATTTGCGAACTCTTAGCACGATTTCTGATGTTTCTACTGACCAATCCAATACAATTTTATTTGCCTTGCCTTTGGAAGTTTTGCGAGCATTTGAAAAAGTAAGTGGAAATAATAAGCCGACTGCGTAAGAACAAATAAAAAGATAATCCCGCCCCTGGATAGGGGCGGTTTTTTGTTATATATTAGCCAAAATAAGCCTCAAGAACTTGACAAAAGTGTCAAAATGTGCTATAATGATTTATTAATCCCCGTATTTTTTTGGGTTTTGATATAGTAACTGTTCTTTTAATGGAGGAGAAGATGAAGAAAAACATGACAAGTGTGGAACTGATCGGATCTGTACTTACGACCGATCGTGGTATTAAATTCAAAGTCCTCGAGGTTGAGGATTATCCGGATGGCAAGATCAGTAAGCCTTATCAGAAGATCATGGAGTTTTCCTACGGCAAGCTGGTCGGTGTTAACTGCCACGGCACTTTCGTCCCGAATATAACCATTCATGGTGGTGTCGTTCGTTTGACCAAGGTTCTCGTGAATGGTAAAGTCTATGACCGTGCCGGCACCATCTCTGACGCTCTGGGCATTGTTGCCCACATGACCCCCTACGATCTCAAGTAGGGTGCGGTCAATAACATTTTATAAGGCCTCTTTCTCTAGAGGCCTTATTTTTTTGCCAAAAAGCGTTTTTTTTGTTAAGATAAACTAATATTTATAAATATTTATAATATGAAACCCCCTGAAGGTGCTAGCGCCAGTGCTAGTGAATTTAAACAAAATATACAGGAAAAAATAGGAGAAAAAGCTTTGGAAGAAAATAATATCCAAAGTGAGGGTTTTGTTGTAGAAGAAAAGGAAAAAAAGAAAGAGAGATTTAATAAAAAAGATCTTGATTTTAAAACTTTTAAACAACAAGTTTTAGATAAAAAAGCAGAAATTGAAAAAATAGAAGCCAAGGGAGGTTGGGCAGGTAAATACCTGATTTATAAAAATAAACATCCGGAATTAAATTGGCCAAGTAGCCCAGATAGTAGTTATATAAAAGACGGTTGGCGCGGTTTTCCATCCTTATTTGGCGAAGAAGTAAAAGAAAGATTTAAAAAAGAAGATCTTGATTTTGAAACTTTTAAGAAACAAGTTTTAGAAAGAAAAGAAGAAATTGAAAAAATAGAGTTAAATCAAGGTTGGGCAGGTAAATACCTGATTTATAAAAATAACCATCCGGAATTAAATTGGCCGGCTACACCAGAGAAAAGTTATAAAAAGAACGGGTGGCGTGGTCTCCTAGAATTATTTAATGAAGAAACATTTAAAAAAGAAGATCTTGATTTTGAAACTTTTAAGAAACAAGTTTTAGAAAGA
>DAIOHD010000001.1:151919-302817 GCA_036744835.1 Candidatus Magasanikiibacteriota bacterium
GTTGGGGAGGTAAATACCTGATTTATAAAAATAACCATCCGGAATTAAATTGGCCAAGTAGCCCGAATATTAGTTATGAAAAGAATGGTTGGCAAGGTTTTCCGGCTTTATTTGGCGAAGAAGTAAAAGAAAGATTTAAAAAAGAAGATCTTGATTTTGAAACTTTTAAGAAACAAGTTTTAGAAAGAAAAGAAGAAATTGAAAAAATAGAAGCCAAGGGAGGTTGGGCAGGTAAATACCTGATTTATAAAAATAAACATCCGGAATTAAATTGGCCAAGTAGCCCAGATAGTAGTTATATAAAAGACGGTTGGCGCGGTTTTCCAGAATTATTTGGAGAAATTAATAGATTGAAAGAATTTTTGATTGAGAAAGAAAAACAAGAACTGGAAAATCAAAAATCGGAACAACTGGAAAACTTTTGTAAAGATAAAGAACAAAATAGAGATTCTATTAGAGAGTTGTTGGATGTGATGCAGATATATGGCGCATCAAAATGTGTAGATATTTTGTATAAATTTCATCCAGAATTTAGAGATTTACCTCAGGAAAAAGTGAAAAAGATTATCGGTAAATACCTTGGTGATTTTATGATGAGCCGAGGCTCTTTGGATTATAATTTTCACAAAACAGCGGCTGAATTTTTATCAGATCTTGATTTCAGAAATGCGGCCAAAGAATTTTTCAAAGATAATTGTTACCGTAAATTGATAAAATTGAAAAAAACCGGATATATCAAAGAAGAAGCTCTGATGGATATTATCCGAGAATACAGACTTTCTTTTGAAGATATCAAAATAAATAAAGAAATTTTGCAAGATATCATCTTGGAAGTGGAAAAATATTATCAAGATATTTTTGATTTTGATAAACCGGAGAGATTTGTGGACGAGCTCAAAGAAGGTGTTTCTTTCCCCAGTTTAAATCAAAAAATTAATGTCAAAGAATTGGAAGAAAAAAAATCTTTGCTTATCGCCGATAAAATGGGTACGGGCAAGAGTGCTTCGGTATTGATGGCCAAAGAATATCTCAGAGTTAATAAATGTTTGTTGATGGTGCCAAGTAATGTATTGGAAACATGGAAAGGATATTTATCCGATGATCCCAAACAAAAAGGTTGTTATAAAAAAGACCAAGCGCCAAAAACGCTATTTTTGGAAAATCCCAAAGACTTGGAAAAACTTCATGATGACCAATGGGAATATGTGGTTATATCATTGGAAAAAATGAAAGAAAGTTATTTGGACCCTTTGAAAAAAATCGGTTTTGAGATGGTGGTAGTGGATGAAATTCATAAATTGAAGAATCCCAAAGGTTTTCGCGCGCAAAAACTTTTTGATTTTATCGGAGAAAAAGAAAATCAAAATCAATATTTTTGCGCACTATCAGGCACTCCCGCTCCAAACAAAGTCAAGGATTTTGCGGTTTCAATAAAATCTTTATATGCGGATAATAAAAAAATCGCAAACATGGATATAAAAGATTTGACTTATAATATTATCAAGGGTCATCAAGTAGATTTACGTAGTATGTTGATGCCAAAGATGCAGATGAAAGAAATGAGTGAAAGTTTGGAAATGTCAGAAAAGGAAGAAATCATTGAGGAATTGGAAATGACTGAAAATGAAAAAATAATATATAACAATATTTTGGATAATGACGAGTTGACTGCTTCGGAAAAAATAATAACATTGAGAAAATTTTTGCTTAATCCGGAGCTTTTTATCAAAACCGATCAAAAATTTGAAGGGAGCAAAGTAAAAAAATTGAAATCTCTACTCAGAGAAAAATTTTTGGTGGAAAATGAATCTCGCGTTATTGTTTTTGTTAATGATTATATAGACGGAGTAATTCGCGACGATGAACAAGGTAAAAGTATTATTGATAAATTGGGTTTACCAAAAGATATAAAAATATTGAGCGTTCATGGGGAAAATGAAAAAGATAGATCGGAAATTCAAAAAGAATTTAATAATCGCGAAACCAAAGGAGAAGAAAAGATTTTGTTGTTGGTGAGTGGTCAAACAGCTGACGTAGGAGTGGATTATACAGGTGCGGATAGTTTGATAGTTTATAATGAACCTTGGTCTGAATATGATTTACAACAACAAATTGCCAGAGTATATCGTCCGGGTTTGGATCATGATTTGAATGTTCATCGTTTAGTAGTGCAAGATTCTATAGAAAAGGGTATTCATGATTATATAAAATTAAAACAAAAAGCTATCGAAAAAGTATTGCAAGGTATTCCGCGAAATGAGTTGGAAGAACAAATTTTGATTGAAGATGCAGGAGGCGATGATCTTGTGAAAATAAATAATACTTTGGCTGATAAATATCTCAGTCGACAAGATAGACAAACAAAAAGGTTTGGTTATTGTGCTGAATTGGGTGAAGAAGGGTTTGTAAAAGAAGTAATCTCAACAAAGCATGGGCCAGAGTATGCAGAAAATTATCATGAAATGGGTAGGAGATCATACCAATCCAATTTGAATCGTGTTTCGGGAACGATTATCAAAGAATTATGTCGTCTCGATAAACAGAAAGCAAATGAAATTAAAATAGCCGATTTTGGTTCAGGTCCAGAAATGCTTCGTCGACACATTGGTGAAGATTATCAAAACAATGTTTATAGTTTGGATATTAATCCTGCTCATTTTGATTATTGTAATCCAGAAGACAAAAATAAAAAATGGTTTGAAGGTAGTATCAAAAATAGTCCGTTTAAAGACAAAGAATTCGATTATCTCAATGTTTCCGCAGCTTTTCATTATACGGAAAGCCTCAATTATGGTAAAGGTACTACTGAAAGACTGGAAACTCTCGTGGAAATGAATAGGGTTTTGAAAGAAGGTGGTACAGCTTTGCTTAATATGGTTTATGTTTATCGTTTCAGAAATATGGACGATTTTGAAACAGCTATCAAAAATTTTGGCTTTGAAGTGATGAAAAATTTTACCGGAGAAATGTCGCAAGAAAATAATTTTTCTTCAAATCTGATTACCTTGAAAAAAACCGGAGATATAAAATTATCGTTAGATGAAATTTTGGAAAAAATGACAAAAAACGAAAGGGATAGTTTCAAGCTTAGAAGGCAAGATAAAAAATTGGCCAACACTTTGGATATTATCAGAGAGTTTAATATAGGGGATAAAAAACTAAAGATAGATTTCAATAAAGAAGATAGAGGTGCATTTCAAGAAGAGCAAGAAATTAAACTGCAAGCTGAAAAATTGAAATTGAAATATGGCGGAATTGCTAATATACCTTCTGAGGAAGCAGAAAACATGGGTTTTTGGATAACTTTTTATAACAACCGATATGTGTTGATGAAAAAAATGGAAAAAAATCGCGGAGTGGTGTATATAAAAGAAAAAAATAAAAAATAATTTTAATATTAGTAAATAATTTATGCGTAAAATATTTTTCGGCGTTATTTCTATTTTAGTCATCGTTGGTTTGATTTGGTTTTTCTTTTGGCAAAAACAAATACCAGCCACTGCGCCCGGTGAACAGGTTAATGAAACCGCGGAAAAGGCTTGGGTGGAAGTGGTAAACAGAGGAGTGTTTTTGGTAAATACCGACGGAACTCTCGGACCTGAACTCAAAACCGGGGATGAAGTAAAAAGTGGGCAAACTTTGATGACGGACAATGTCGGTTTGGCAAATTTACACTTTTCCGATGGATCCGTGGCGCGCTTGGAAACACAAACCAAAGTTGATCTGAAAGATTTTGCTTATTTTGCGGATAGTAAAACTCTCAAAGTAAAAATATTTTTACAATCTGGGCGAGTTTGGTCACGAATAAAAGCACTCATGACAACGCAGTCGTATTGGGAAGTAGAGACTGCTAATGCCGTGGCTGCAGTGCGCGGAACTGCTTTTGGTGTGGTATATGTTCCTGGACAAACTACAGTTATCGGTTCAGTACATTTGGTAAATGTGAATGCTGTTGATCCACAAGCAAAAAAAATGATTGAAAATAACACTGCATTTGTAGGCGCAGAACAATATATCAAAATTAACGACCAAGATATTACTGGATTATTGGGCGGGGTTAAATTAGTTTCCAAAGTTAAACCTTATACACAAGCGATTGTTAATGATTCTTGGATAATAAAACAAAAAAACTTAGATCAAGAATTGGAAGGTCAAACCGCTACCACAACTATTGTTAAACCAAAACCCGATGAAGAATTGACTACCAAACCAGTAAAAGAACAAACCGAAGATTCTTTGTCGCCTGAGGATAAACCGGCAATGGTAGATGAAGAAGTACCACAAAAACCTGTTGATGAAACAGAAAACTCTGCTACGGGCGGACAAGGTTCTTCTGAGCCAGCAAGCGGTTCACAAATAGAAGAAGATTTTTATTATACTGCGGATGATCCAACCCATGGTGATTTAACAGATGATTCTCAAATAAATGATTATCCAGTTGGCGCGGCTCCAGATACATCTGTTGATAATAATCAAACTTCTAGCAGTGAAGATTATATCGATCCAACTTATGATTCTTCGGGTACTTTGGAAAAAACCACCACCACAACCACGATTAAACCTGCTATAAATTTACGCCCCATCAATCTTATCCGTTAATTATGAAAAAATTTACCAACAAATTTTATTTTGCAATTAGTTTGATTGTTGGTTTGTTTTTTATTTTTGGTGTTTACAATGGATTTTTTTCCGGTTTGGATAATTTTATCAATGATTCTTTTTTTACTCTTAAACCCAGATCACAAGAAATTTTGATTATCGGGATAGACAACGAAGCTTTGCAAAAATACGGTCAGTGGCCATGGAGTAGAGAAACACTGGCTTTGGCTTTGCAAAAGATAAATGAAAATCCGCCAAAAGTTTTAGCTATGGACTTGATGTTGGCAGAAAACTCTCGTTTGGGAGAAGAAGATGACAAAAAATTGAGTGAAGTGCTAAATAAAATAAATTATCCGGTGGTTTTGGTCACGGAAGCGAATAAAGTTTTTTTGCAAAAAGAAAACAAGGTAGATTATTTACTCAAACCTCTCGAGATTTTTCAAAACTCTGCTCAAGTTAGTTTGGGCCATGCCAATATAATTTTGGATTCTGATAAAGTTGTTCGTCTGTATCCAACTAGGATTTATTCCGATGAGGTTCTGGGTAAAACAGAAATTCGCTCTTTGGCTTATGAAACAACCAAAAGAAGTGGATTGCCGATAGAGAGAGAAGATAGTTTAGGTTTGCAAGAAAGAATATTTTATTTTGGTCCGGCGCAAAGCACCAGGTCAATTTCTTTTACGCGTATTTTCGAAGAAGAAGCTGATTTTTGGCAGGATAAAATAGTTTTCCTCGGAGTTACAGCCATGGATTTGCATGATTATCAGATAACTCCGTTTAGTAAAGAACAACCGATGTTTGGAGTGGAAATTCAAGTCAATATTGCTGCTTCTTTATTGAGTGGTATTCGTTTGGTTATTTTGCCAAAGATTTTTAATATCTTTTTGATTTTATTGGCAGTATTTTTAGTTTCATTTTTCTTTTTTAAATTTAAAAAAATAATTTGGCCAGTATTATTTTCTGCAGGTTTGATAATCGCAGTTTATTTTCTGGCGATGATTTTATTTGATTTTGGTTTTATATTGCCTATTAGTAATTTGATTTTTGCAATTATTTTTTCCGCTACTGCTTTATTTGTTTATCGCTTTTTGATAGTGGAAAAAGAAAAAAGACAACTTCGTCACACTTTTTCCCGTTATGTTAGCAATGAAGTAGTAAATGAAATTATGAAAAACCCGGAAGCAATTGCTTTGGGCGGAGAAGAAAGAGAAGTTACGGTATTTTTTTCCGATATTCGCGGGTTTACTACGATTTCCGAGGGTATGAGTTCTCCAAAATTGGTAGCTATGCTTAATCGTTATTTTACATTGATGACCGGAGAAATTATCAAAAATCGCGGGACATTGGATAAATACATCGGGGATGCGATTATGGCTTTTTGGGGTGCACCATTGTCAGATGAAAATCAAGTAGATAATGCGCTCAAAACCGCGGTGTCCATGATTGCGAAATTAAAAAAGTTGAACAAAGAATTGACCGAAGAAGGTTTGCCGGAAATCAAAATTGGTATTGGGCTTTTCAACGGCAAAGCGGTAGTGGGTAATATCGGGTCAACAGAAAGACTTAGCTATACCGCTATGGGAGACACGGTTAATACCGCTTCGCGTTTGGAGGGATTAAACAAAGAATATGGGACACAGATAATTGTCGGTGAAAGTGTGATGAAAAAAGCCAAAGATAAATATATTTTTAAATTCTTGGGCGCGGTGAAAGTGAAAGGTAAAAATGAAGAGGTGAATATTTATACATTGGAAGTTGAAAGTTGAAAGTTGTAAAGTAATAAAAAAACGACCCGCGAAAACGGATCGTTTTTTTATTTAAAATTTTTAGAAATTGAATTTTGAAGAATATTGTCCGATTATTGGTAAAGATTTTTCTTTTCCATTTACGGCGTTGATAATCCCAATTACCATCCAAACCAAACTAAATATTCCAGATAAAGGCAAGATCAAAAACCAACCGATAACAGGTAAAACAGTGCCTATAACTTGTAAGATTATTGAAGCTACCAAAAGTACCAAACTTTGTTTAACATGAAATTTGGCAAAAGTATTTTTCTTCATATTGTCATCGGCAAAATACCAGATAATACCGATAAATAAGTAAGATAAAATAGCACAAACTTTGCCATTTTCAATATCCCCTTGAGAATTTAAATTCTGTGGTTGTGGGGATGGTGTTTGGTCTGTTGTTTCCGGATTTTGAGCCGGAACATTGCTTTGTTCGTCCATAAAATAAAGTTAAAAGGTTAATTATAACCGATTTATATTTTACTCTATTTCTTGATATTTAGTCAAGCTTTGATTTTTTGGTTGTTTTGATAAAATATGTTAAAATAAATAAAATATAAAACTAATTGTTAATAATATGCATGAGGAAATAAACAACAAAGTAGAGGTAATTAAAAAAGAAACAGTTAATTTGCAAAAAGAGTTTCAAGAAAAAACAGTCGGTTATATTATGGCAGCTTTGGGTTTAGTAGCTGGTTTAGCTTGGAACGAAGCTATCAAAGGTGCTATTGAATATTTTTATCCAGCAGGAAATTCCGGGCTTTTGGTTAAATTTGTCTATGCTTTTTTGATAACCGCTTTTTTGGTGGTAATTTCTTTAATCTTAGCCAAATTTTTCGCTAAAAAAGAAGTAAAATAGCATATTGTTTATCTAAATCTTGACAAAAATACATTTTTTCGTTAGTATAACGCTACTTTATGATAGGTCCTAAAAAAGAACAACCACAGTCTTGGCAAGAGGTTTTGAAAGTTATCAGCCGTTGTCCTGTTTGCGGTTCGGTTTATAATGTACAAAAAGCCAAGCTTTTTGCTCAGAATTCAGGAGCAAATATGGTTCATTTTTCTTGTGAAAGTTGCGAAAGTAATTTTATTGCCATGGTGATGACCCAGGACAGGGGGCTTAGCACTATAGGTTTAGTAACGGATTTGGATTTTGAAGATGCTCGTAAAAAAATTGTCTTATCTCCGATAACTTTAGATGAAATCATTTCTTATCATCAACAAATTAATAACAATAATTTTTTAAATAGTTGAATTTATGTTTAAACTTGAAGCTCAAAAGAGAGAACAAAAAAGCACAAAAGTCAGAGAAGAAGGCAATATACCAGCTGTGGTTTATGGTGCCGGTTTGACGACCGAAGTCATTTCTCTTCCTTTAAAAGAATTCGTCAAAATTTATAAAGAAGCTGGCGAATCAACTTTGATTGATTTGATTTTGGATGGTAAAAATTTTGGTAAAGTACTCATTTATCAAGTTGATCGTGAACCTCTCAAAGATAAGATTATTCATGTAGATTTGAAAAAAGTAGACATGGATAAACCTATCAACGCTACTGTTAAATTGGTTTTCTTAGGAGAAGCTCCGGCAGTTAAAGAACTTGGTGGTACTTTGGTTCGTAATATTGAAGAAGTTGAAGTGGAGTGTCTGCCAAAAGATTTAGTTAGTCATTTAGATGTGGATTTGTTGGTTTTGAAAACATTTGAAGATACTATTAAAATTTCTGATTTGAAAATTTCTTCCGGTATCAAGATTGTTAGTTTTAATCTTGACCAAGTGGTAGCTAAGGTATTGGCGCCTTTGACCGAAGAACAATTTAAAGCTATGGAAGAATCTTCTGTCCCAGCTGATTTAAGTCAAATAGAGACTGCCGGCAAGAAGAAAGAAGAAGGAGAAGAATCAGCAGAAGTTAAAGAAGAAGAAAAAAAATAATTTTTTTAGAAATTTAAAACCCGTTTCGATTTATTATCGGGACGGGTTTTATGATATAATGGAAAGGTATGAAGAAAAAAACTTATAAAATTTTAGATTTAATTTTTATTTTTACCGCTTTGATTTCCGCTGGTTTTTTGATTTGGCAATTTTGGCCTTCAAAAATAAGCTGGTTTAACGAGAAAAATTCCTCAGAAACAGTTGTTGAAGAAAAACATTTTTTTATTGATAAGTTTACTGGTCTGCCTTCAAACAATGAAGAAGATGTCAATCCTAGAGCGATTTCTGTGATGATAGATAATCACCCCGAAGCTTTTCCACTTAATGGTTTAAACGAAGCCAGAGTAGTTTATGAAGCCCCGGTTGAAGGAGGTATGACTAGATTTTTGGCGATTTTTTCTTCCGCTTCGCAAGTTGAAAAAGTCGGTCCGGTTAGAAGCGCTAGGCCGGATTATTTGGATTGGGTCAAAGAATATGGCAGACCTTTGTATTTACATTGTGGGGGATCGCCAGAAGCTTTGGGTATATTGAAAATAGAAAGAGGGCTTTGGGATATAAATGAATTTTATCAAAGTAAATATTTTTGGCGAGAAAGTAGTCGTTTGGCGCCGCATAATTTATTTACTAGTAGTTCCCTATGGCAAAATATTTTTGAAGAAAAAAACGTAGAAGATGCAAATTGGCAAAGTTTTTTATTTGGTCAAAATCCAACTACAACGGAAGCTAAAAATTTGGAAATTATATATTCACCAAATTTTAATATTGTTTGGAAATACAATGATTTAGAAAAAAACTATGAAAGATATTTTCGAAATAAACCGATGAGTGATGAAAAAGAAGATTTAATAACGGCACAAACCATTATTATTACAAAAAACAAGGTAAAAATTTTGGATGAAATTGGTCGTCGAGCGATTTATAATATCGGTTCCGGAGAGGTGTATATATTAGCAAAAGGAAGAATGGTAATTGGAATGTGGAAAAAAACCAAATCGGAATTTAGAACGCGTTTTTACGATGAAGAAGGCGGAGAATTATCTGTTCCACCTGGGAAAATATGGTTTATGTCTGTACCGGAAGAAAATGAAGTTAAAATATATTAATCTTAACTACTCGGTCAAAACCAGATAAATCTTTCACAATCTCAATACTTGCTTCGGGCAAGTATTTTTGTATTAGAGGAAAAATTTCCGATGATTGTCTCGGATCAATTTCTAAAAATATCCAATATTCAATATCCAATATTTTTTTTATTTCTATTATTTGTTGCAAAAGTTTTTCGTATAATTCTAATCCATTTTCATCGTCAGACACTAGTGCTGATTTTGGTTCTTTTTGAATGGACGGTTCGTTTTTCCACCAGTCTTCTTTGAGATAGGGGAGGTTGGCGGTGATTACGATAGTTTGCAGAGATTTCAAAGATTGCAAAAATTGCAGAGATTTAAAGACGGGTGATAAAAGATTACCACAAAAGAAACGGATATCGATTTTATATTTTTTTGCGTTCTTTTTTGCAATTTTCAAAGCAACTTTAGAAATATCCGTTGCTATCGCGTCAATCTTTAAATCTTTTAAATCTTGCAATCTTTGTAATTTATTTAATATCGTTATCGGTATACACCCTGTGCCTGTGCCAACGTCAATAAGTAAAATATTGGATATTGGATATTGGATATTGGATATTTCTTTAATAGTTTCATCAACAAGAATTTCGGTATCGGGGCGGGGAATAAGAGTATATTTGTTAACCAGAAAGTCCAATCCAAAAAATTCTTTATGTTCCAAAATATAAGCTACCGGAACCCCTTTTTTTAGTTTGCGTAAATAATAATTATATTTCAAAAGTATCCAGAAATTTTTATATTCTGGATGGGCTAAAAGCCATTCTTTACTTTTACCGCTGGCTTTGGATAGTAGAAGCAATTCTTCGTTGTTATTTATTTTAAACATTTTATTCTTCATCTTCATTAGATATCGCGGTGGTAGATACTCCTTCATAATCAGCTTTGCGTAAAGCCTCAATGAGCGAATCTAAATCTCCGTTCAAAATAACATTGATGTTATTCCAATTTTGGTGGATACGGTGATCGGTAATTCTATCTTGCGGGAAATTATAAGTGCGAATTTTTTCACTGCGATCTCCAGATCCAATTTGATTTTTGCGCTTATCCGACATCTCTTTTTGTTGTTTTTCGCGTTCTATTTCATAAAGACGAGAACGTAAAACAGCCATAGCTTTTTCGCGGTTAGCGGCCTGCGAGCGTTCGTCTTGGCATTGAGCGATAGTATTGGTTGGAATATGGATAATGCGCACCGCACTATATGTGGTGTTGACACTTTGACCTCCGTGCCCGCCAGCACAAAAAGTGTCAATGCGTAAATCTTTTGGTTCTATTTTAAATTCAGCTTCTTCGATTTCTGGCATAACTGCCACTGTGATAGTAGACGTATGAACTCGTCCAGCTTTTTCCGTTTCTGGTACGCGTTGCACACGATGAACACCCATTTCATATTTGAGATCTTTATAAACATTAGTACCTTTGATGGAAAAAATAACTTCTTTAAAACCTCCAATGCCTATCATACTCGAATCAATCAGAGATGTTTTCCATCCTTTGTTTTCAGCATATTTACTGTACATTCGATATAGTTCGGCGGCAAAAAGTGCACTTTCGTCTCCTCCAGCTGCAGCTCGAATTTCGACAATCACATCTTTTTTATCCATGGGATCTTTTGGACGGACGGCTTCTTCAAGTTTGATTGTTAAATTTGTAATTTTTTCTTCCAATTCCTCGATTTCTGTTTTGGCCATTTGTTTTAGTTCGGTGTCTGTTTCTTTTTGCAAAACTTCTCTAGTGGATTTTAAGTTTTTTTCATTTTGTTTCAATAGTTCAACCATCTCGGCAATCGGCTTTAATTCAGTATAATCTTGAGAAACATTTTTTAGTTTTTGTGGATTACCAAGCACGGCCGGGTCAGACAAGTCGGTTTCCAATTTTAAAAATTTATTTTGAATTTCTGTAAATTTTTCTAACATAATGTATTCTATTGTTTATTATTTATTGTTTATTTATATTTTAGCATGTTTTTTCAATAAACAATAAATAATAAATTAATAATTTAACTTAAGTTAACAAAACTAAAATAAAAAAACAGACTTAAGCAATAAAGCAAATAGCCTGTTTTTAATTTTATTTTATCTAAGCTTCCTTTTTTGAAGTTTTTGTTGTTTTCTTTTTGGCGGCTGTCGCTGCTTTTTTAACTTTTTTGCCTTTACGGGCCGCAGAAGCGGCTTCGACTTTGGCAAATTTTTCTTGGAATTTTTCTACACGACGAGCAGTATCAACAAACTTTTGTTTTCCGGTATAAAAAGGGTGACATTGGTTACATAATTCCACACGAATCTCTTTCATAGTACTACCGGTAACAAAAGTATTACCACAAGCGCATGTGACTTTGCAATCATTGTAAAACTCAGGATGAATATCTTTTTTCATAGTTATAGATGTAAACAAAATAAGTAATTAAAATTAGTGCGTTTATTCTAACTAAAATTCCTTTTTTTGTCAAGAGAAGGGTCTTGACAAAATTAAAAATTTAAAAGTAGTTTTTCTCTTGACAAAGGCAAAATAATCGGTTATAGTATTTTCACAATTAAAAATATTTTATCACTCACTCGTTTCTTGGCTAATATTAGCCTTTTCCTCCCTTTGACCACTCAAAGGGTAAAAATGAGGAGGTAGTAATAAGGAAAAAATATGTCAAAAATGCCAACTTTGTTGGAAATGCTCAAGGCCGGGGCGCATTTCGGTCACCAAAAATCACGCTGGCATCCAAAAATGGAGCAATACCTTTTTGGTAGTCGTAATGGCGTTCACATTATTGATTTAGAAAAATCATTAGTGGAAATAGAAAAAGCTTATGAATACGTTAAAAATTTGGCGGCTAACGGCAAAATTGTTTTGTTTGTTGGAACAAAAAGACAATCTAGAGAAATTATAAAAGAAGCGGCTGAAAGTTGTGAAATGCCATATGCTACCGAGCGATGGATTGGGGGATTACTCACCAATTTTGATGAAATTAAGAAACGTTTGAAGAAATATTCCCAAATGAAGGAAGAAGTTAAAACCGGTGAAGTAGAAAAATATACTAAAAAAGAACAAATTGAGTTTAAAAAAGAATTAGAAAAAATGGACGAATATTTAAGTGGCTTGGTTCGTCTTGATCGTAAGCCGGAAGTTGTATATATCGCCGATATGCGTGTTGAAAAAACCGCTATTGCCGAGGCACAAAGAACAGGTGTTAAGATTGTCGGTGTTTGTGATAGTAATGTTAATCCGGAAAAAGCCGATTATGTTATTCCGGCCAATGATGACGCTGTAAATGCTATCCGTATTTTAGCTAATTTGATGGCGGAGGCTATAATTGAAGGAAAAAAAGAATGGGAAAAGAAAAAAACTGAAGTTAAAGATGAAAAAACTCCAGCTATGGTGAAAAAAACCCCATCTCGAGCTTTTAAAAAAGAAGAATCAATATAAGCTTGTAAGCAAATAAGCTTGTAAGCCGGTAAGCATTAAAAATTCATCCCTGTGAATTTTTCTGTCTGTTATGACAGACAGAAACCCAACAAAGTTGGGGTTTCACGGGGTAAAAAATTAATCATTATTAAATTTATGAATATAACTGCTGAAGATATCTCAAAATTTCGCGCACAAACTGGCGCAGGAATGATGGATTGTAAAAAAGCCCTTGAAGAAGCTAACGGCGATGTTGAATTAGCCGCTGAAATTTTGCGTAAAAAAGGAGTACTCAAGGCCGCAAAGCGAGAAGATAAAGTCGCTGCCGAAGGTTTGGTATTGGTAAAAGTTAAAGATAATTTCGGAGTTGTTTTGGAAGTTAACAGTGAAACAGATTTTGTCGCTAAAAATGAAGATTTTCAAAAAATGGTTGATGAAATTGCTGATTTTCTTTTGGAAAAAAGACCAAACTCTTTGGAATCTGCCATGAGTGAAAAAATAGGCGACATTACTTTAACCGATTATTTAAATAATTTTATTGGAAAAATTGGAGAAAAGATTTCTTTTCGTCGTTTTGAAATTTTGGAAAAAAGTGAAAATCAAGTTTTCGGACCCTATCTACATATGGGTGGAAAAATAGCCGTGCTTTCTTTGTTGTCCGGTACTGCCGATGAGACTTTGGCGCGAGATATTTCTATGCAAGCCGCTGCCGCTAATCCGAAATTTTTAAATCGTGAAATGGTAGATACTGAAACTTTGGATAAAGAACGCGAAATTTATGCCGAACAATTGCGTGCTCAAGGTAAACCGGAAAATATTATTGAAAATATTTTAAAAGGAAAAATGGATAAATTTTATAGCGAAGTTTGTTTGTTGGAACAACCTTTTATCAAAGATGAAGAAAAAACCATCACCGCTTATTTGGCGGAAAAAGGTGCTGATATTAAAGTGGAAAAATATGTTCGTTTTGAACTCGGTGAAGGTATAAAAAAAGTGGAGAAAAATTTTGCTGACGAAGTAGCAGAACAAATGGCTTAAAAATTATTAGACTACCAAAAACAACCTTGATTTTATTCGGGGTTGTTTTTATTTTGTTTTTTGGATAGAATAGAGACACTTAAACTATAATTTTTTATGATTAAAATAACAGTTATTACCAAAAGATTGGGCCCGGTTTTGGCCCGTCATCCTTGGGTTTTTTCCGGGGCATTAAAAAGCATTCCAGAAGGTTTGGAATGTGGTATACCGGTGACTTTGACCGATGAAACCGGTAAATTTTTGGCTGGTGGTTATTTCAATTCTTATTCACAAATCGCCGTGCGTTTATGGAGTTTTGATGAAAAAGAAGAAGTAGACCAAAAGTTTTTTGAACTCAGAATTAAAAATGCTTTAGAAATTAGAGAAAAATTTGTTTTGGATAAAAATACGGATGCTTGTCGGATAATTTATGGAGAAAATGATTTTATTCCTGGACTTATTGTTGATAAATATGGCGATTACTTATCTGTTCAATTTCATAATCGCGGAATTGAATTTTGGAAAGAACAAATAATTTCCGCTTTGATAAAAATTTTTAAACCCAAAGGTATTTACGAACGTTCGGATATGAAGGCCCGTGGTATTGAAGGTGCGGAAAAACAAGTAGGCTTGCTTTTTGGTAAAGTTCCGGAAAAAGTGGAGATCAAAGAAAACAGTTTAAAATTTTGGGTGGATATTATGACTGGTCAAAAAACCGGTTTTTTCCTGGATCAACGAGATAAAAGATTGGCTTTGCAAAAATATGTCAAAGATAAAAAAGTTTTGAATTGTTTTTCATATACAGGGGGGTTTAGTATTTATGCGGCTGTTGCCGGAGCAAAAAAAACAGTAAGTGTGGATGCTTCGCAAACCGCTATCGAAATTGCAAAAGAAAATTTTAAATTAAATAAATTGGATTTAAAAAAAAATGAATTCGAAGTTTGTGATGTAAAAGAATATTTAAATCGAAGTGAAACTGCAAAGGAAAATTTTGACGTAATAATTCTTGATCCGCCGGCATTTATCAAAGATCGTCATAAAATCAAAGAAGGAATAGTTGGTTATAAAAAAATAAATGAAGCCGCAATGAGGATTTTACCTCAGGGTGGAATTTTGGTTAGTGCGTCTTGCTCAGCCCATTTAAGCCTGGTTGATTTTAGGTATATGTTAGCCAATTCTGCCGGGCGAGTTGGAAGGAATTTGCAAATTTTAGAGACTTTTACTCATGGTTTAGATCACCCTGAAATAGCCGCTTATACTGAAGGAGAATATCTTAAAGTTATATTTGCGAAAGTAACTTAAAAATGGTATGATAATTTAGCTTAAAATTAAATTTATGATGTCAGAGTCAAATTTTATCAGAGAAGAACATCCATTTGAACATGCCGAATATACAGAAGAAAAAATTAAAAATTTTTTAAAACGTTTCTTTGATAACGACCCTCTTCTACTTAAATACAAACAAGATAATAACCCCTGTCTCGAAATGAAATCCAGAAGTAGTGGTTTTTTAACAAAAATGTCTGCGGGTGAAGATTATATTGTAAACATTGTATCTTTTGATAAAGAAGGTATTCTGACATTCGAAGTTTTTGCGGATGAAAAAGAAAAAGAAAAAGGCGATAAGAAAAAAACTTTAGTTAAAATAAAAGGGGAAGCTTTAAAAGAAATAAAATAATATTTTAAATATGAAAAATAAATTAGCTAAACAATCATTTTTACACGCCGTATTGGCAATAGTGTATATTTTTTGTATTTCCGCTTTTTTTCAAACTGCTGAGCTTCTGTTGGGTAAAGGAGATAATTTTTTTTCACCTGTCATTGCTCTGATGTTGTTTGTATTATCAGCGGCAATTATGGCTATTTTGTTTTTTGGTCGTCCAATGCAATTATATTTAGATAATCAGAAAAAAGAAGCACTATCATTTTTGGGTTATACAATATGCTGGTTTGCCATGGCTTTTATTTTTTTCTTATTAATTTTATCAATAATTAATTTTAAATTTTAAATAATGTATGAATATAGCTATCAACGGTTTTGGCCGTATCGGCCGACATGCTTTCAAAATAGGTTTTGGTCGTAAGGGTTTCAATATTGTGGCTATCAACGATCTAACTGATACCAAAACTTTGGCTCATCTTTTAAAATATGATACCGCTTATCCGATTTATGATAGGAAAATAAGTTACGATGAAAAAAATATTATTGTTGACGGAGTAAAAATTCCGGTTTTTGCAGAAAAAGACCCGTCTGTATTACCTTGGAAAGAAATGAAAATTGATGTGGTTTTGGAATGTACTGGGCATTTTACCAAAAAAGAAGGCGCTGAACTTCATTTGCAGGCCGGAGCCAAAAAAGTGGTTTTATCCGCTCCGGGAAAAGGTGGAAATATCCCGACTTATGTCAGAGGGGTAAATTGTGCAAAAGTAAAAAGTGAAAAATCCAAAATTATCAGCAATGCTTCCTGTACCACCAATTGTATCGCTCCGGTTATGGCAGTGCTTGAAGAATCTTTTGGTATCAAAAAAGCGATGATGAGCACAATTCATGCTTATACTGCGGATCAAAATCTTCAAGATGGACCGCACAAAGACCTTCGTCGTGCTCGCGCAGCCGCTGAAAGTATTGTCCCTACCACAACTGGTGCAGCCAAAGCCGTGGCAGAAACTATCCCGGCGGTAAAAGGCGTTTTTGATGGGATTGCTTTGCGTGTGCCGGTAGTAACCGTATCTTTGTCTGATGTTACTGTTGTACTCAAAAAGAAAACAACCAAAGAAGAAATAAATAAAGCTTTTATAAAAGCCGCCAAGACAGCACGTTTCAAAAATGTTTTATTGGCCACCAATGAAGAATTGGTTTCCTCTGATTTTATCGGCAATCCATATTCTTCTATTGTGGATTTAAATTTAACCAATGTAGTTGACGGGGATTTGGTAAAAGTTGTTGCTTGGTATGATAATGAATATGGTTATGCTGTAAGATTGGTGGAAATGGCGGAATTATTTGGAAAAACAAAATAGAAAACACAACTTTTTACACAAATCAAAATTAATTAAATAATTTAAATATGACAGAAAGAAGCGGTCCTTGTTTAGAAAAGCATTGTTCTTGGTGTTGTAATCCGGTTAAAATCGACAGACGGAAAGGTGTCGTTAGTGAGTTTGATATTCCAAAAGATTCCGAAGGTAATGATCTTTGGATAAAAACAGGGGAAGAATTGGCACCGGAGGAAAAAATAGAAACCGTAAGAATTGATACTTATGAATGTAAAAATTTTAATAAAGAGACAGGGTTGTGTGAAGATTATGAAAATCGTCCGCAAATATGTAAAAATAGCGGCTGTGTTGATAAAAAAAGCGAATTATCCGTTGATGATCAATATAATAAAAATATAAATACAAAGTTTATAGTAACTAAAAGAAAAGTATGAAAACCGTAGGTTTATTTTTTGGTGGACTGGGTAACGAAAAAGAAATATCAATAATTTCGGCAAAAAATATTGTCAAAAATTTTGATTATAAGAAATATAAATTAAAATTGATTTATTGGCATACTGATGGATTTTTTTATTTAATAAAAGATATAAATAAAATAAATTTTAAAAGTAAAATTTTACCCGAAAAGTTTAAAAAAATTTTTGACATTGCTTTTTTGATAACTCACGGGAAATACGGCGAAGACGGTTCTTTGCAGGGATTGTTTGAAATATTAAAAATAAAATATTGTGGTTGTCGAGTGTTGAGTTCAAGTTTGTGTATGGATAAAGCTGTATTTAAAATTTTTATAGCTGGACAAAAAATTCCTCAGGTTAAATTTAAAGTTTTGGATTTTTATAGACAGTCTGAAAAAGAAATCGAAAAAGCCAAAAAAGAAATAAAAAAGGAGATGAAATTGCCGATTTTTGTCAAACCTTCAAACTCCGGATCGTCTGTTGGAATTACAAAAGTTACTAAATGGGACAGTTTAAACAAAGCCATAAAAGAATCTTTTAAATACGATAGTAAGGTTTTGATAGAGGAAGGGTTGATAAACCCCAAGGAAGTTGAAGTTGCTGTTTTGGGAAATGATAATCTGACGGTTTCAGTTCCTGGAGAATTGAAATTGTCAAAAGATTTTTATGATTATGATGATAAATATAAAAAAGGCGAAGCTAAACAAGTTATTCCGGCAGATATTTCAGAAAAAGTAAAAAAAGAAATTAAATATTTAGCAGAAAAAGTTTATCGCTTGAGTGATTGTCGGGGATTTGCTAGGGTGGATTTTTTTATGTATAAAAATAAAATTTATTTAAACGAGATAAATACTTTACCTGGTTTTACTGATATTTCTATGTATCCGATGCTCATGCAAAATATGGGGTTGAAATACAAAGAACTTTTAAATATAATAATAGAATTAGCTTATTAAATTTATGAATAGAATTTTTTCTACCGAAACGGTGAATAAAGTAGGGGAGGAAGTAATATTAAAAGGATGGATTAATGCTCGTCGCGATATGGGTAAAATCGCATTTTTTGATTTGCGTGATAAAAACGGTATCTTGCAAGTTGTAGGTGTGCCATCTGAATTGGATGAAAAATCCAATGAAGAAATCAAAAAAATTCGTCTTGAAGATCTGATTGAGTTACGCGGAATAGTTCAGGCTCGCGGAGCCAAACAGATAAACCCTGATATGCCAACTGGTACGGTAGAAATTTTGGCCAAAGAAATCAAGGTTATCAACGAAACTGTAGCGTTGCCTTTTGAAATCAGTGGTGACACTCGTGAATTTTCCGAACCGCTCCGTATGAAATATCGTTATTTGGATTTGCGTAGTGCCAGGATGAAAAAAAACTTGGTGAATCGCCATAAAATCAATTTATTTTTACGTAATTATTTTTCTGACCGTGGGTTTACGGAAATTGAAACACCTTACTTAACCAAAGGTACACCGGAAGGTGCTCGTGAATTTTTGGTACCATCCCGTCTTTTCAAAGGTGAATTTTATGTTTTACCTCAATCACCACAACAGTTTAAACAATTATTGATGGTTGCTGGAATGGAGAGATATTTTCAAATTACCAGATGTTTTCGTGATGAAGATCAAAGAGGAGATAGACAACCGGAATTTACCCAATTTGATTTGGAAATGTCATTTACTAATCAAGAAGAAATTTTAAATTTGATAGAGGAGGCGATGATAAAATTGGTAGAAGAACAATATGGAGAAAAAAATATAATACAACAACCTTTTCCTCGTTTGACTTATCAAGAAGCGATGGAAAAATATGGTAATGATAAGCCGGATCTGAGGAAAAATAAAAATGATAAAAACGAACTTGCTTTCGCTTGGGTTGTTGATTTTCCAATGTTTGAAAATAGCGAAGAAGAAAAGAAATTGGTAGCTGTACACCACCCGTTTACTCGTCCACAAGACGAAGATATGAAATTACTTGAAAGTGAACCTCTAAAAGCCAGGGCGATAGCTTATGATTTAGTACTCAACGGTTTTGAAGTTGGTGGCGGTAGTATGAGAATTCATGAACGTGATTTACAAAACAAAATTTTTGAATTACTTGGTTTGACCAAAGAAGAAATTGAAACTCGTTTCGGGCATATTTTGGAAGCTTTTACTTTTTCTCCGCCTCCCCATGGTGGTTTGGCTTTGGGGTTGGATAGATTGGTGATGTTACTTCAAGGAGAAGAAAATATCCGTGAAGTTATGGCTTTTCCTAAAACTAGCGATGCGCGTGATTTAATGATGGGTGCTCCTTCATCGATTGCTCAAAAAGCGTTAGAAGATGTTAATATCAAAATAAAATAAAATGAACGAAATACGTTTAGAAAAATTTACCGGTCCGCTTGATTTGCTTTTGTCTTTAGTAGAAGAGCAAAAAATGGAGATTACCGAAGTTTCTATTTCTCATGTTACGGAACAATTTTTTGATTTTTTAGATAAATTGGAAGAGAGAAAACCGGAAGATTTGGCTGATTTTTTAGTGGTAGCCACACGTTTAGTTTATCTTAAATCCAAGACGTTATTGCCTTATCTGATGCCCGAAGAAAACGAGGGTCCTAGTTTGGCAGATCAATTACGTTTGTATAAAATGTTTTTGGAAGCTAGTGTAAAGATAAATAAAATGTGGAATGACGACAAGCGGTCGTATGGTCGTTTTGAACCGCCACTTCGTCCGGTGGAATTTATACCACCGCAAAATTCCGGTTTGGAAAATTTAACAAGTTCATACTTAATTTTATTAAAAAGATTGAAGCCCGTAGATCCTTTGCCACAAATAAAAATAAATCGAGCGGTATCGGTTAAACACCAGATAGAAAATATTTTTAATCTATTAAAAACAGCAAAAAAAGTAAGTTTTTCAGAAATTATTAAAACCTCTCAATCCAGAACCGAAGTTATTGTTAGTTTTTTGGCGTTACTTGAGCTTTTAAAAACCGAAAAAATATTTATCACTCAAAATAATAGTTTTGAAGATATTGAGATAAATAGAGTATAATTTTTAATTTTTAATTTTGCAATTTTTAATTAATTTTTAATTTTCAATTATCAATGGTGCTGTTTGTAAATTGTTCCATTTGGAAATTCAATGAAAATTATAAATTTTAAATTGAAAATTTCTGTCATATTATGTCATTATTATCACAAATAGAATCCATCCTTTTTGTTGCAGGTAAACCTTTGACGGCCAAAAAAATTGCCAAAGTTTTAAGCTGTGATGAAAAAGAAGCGCAAATTGCTTTGGAAAATTTAGTTAACAAATACAATATTTTTGAATCCGGTGTGGTGATTATTAGTAATAATGGCGATTACCAAATGGTAAGTAACGCACAAAATAAAGAAGCGGCAGAAAAATTTATTAAAGCGGAAATTGGCGGCGAATTAACTAAACCGCAACTTGAAACATTAACCGTGATTTCTTATCGTGGTCCGCTTACTAAACCGGAAATTGAGCAAATCAGGGGGGTAAACTGTAGTTTGATTTTGAGAAATTTATTAATGAGAGGGTTGATAAAAGAACACGGCGATCCGACTGGTTTATTATCAAAATACGAAGTAACAGTAGAATATTTGCGCCATCTAGGGTTAAATGATATTAAAGAATTGCCGGATTATGACTTTTTGCGTAATCATGAATACGTGCTTAAGACTTTGGGTGATTCAGAAGAAAAATAATTCTTGTGTTTAAAATCTCTCAAAAATTTAATGATTTTTTCTTTTCTTTTGGTTTGATGTTTATCGGTCTGGCTTTACTTTTTGTTTTCTCGGTTACTATAGAAAATAAAAAGGAAGAAAAAAATTTATTCCCTAAATCTTCTTTGCGTAAGAATATAAATTTTTCCAATCAACAAGAAAATAAATTTCCTGCCAGTTTGCCGGCATGGCCTTTGTCCAAAAATAAAAATGTTTTTAATTCCACCAGTACTGCGGTAGCTAGTTTGGTTATTGATGTGGTAACAGATAAAATTCTTTTTGAAAAAAATAGCGAAGAAGTTAGATCTTTGGCTAGTGTTACTAAACTGATGTCTGTTATGGTTTTGCTTGATTTGCCGATAAACTGGAACAGTTCAACACAGATTATTGAAGATGATTGTGATGTTTCTTCTCATCAGCTCGAAGTTGGTGATGTTATGAAACTAAGTGATTTATGGAATGCGGCGCTTATTGGTTCGGCGAATAATGCCATCAAAGCTTTGGTTAGAAATAGCGGTATATCCCAGGAAAAATTTGTTGACTTAATGAATAAAAAGGCAAAAAATTTAGGATTAAATTCCTTGTCTTTTTCTGAACCTACGGGGTTAAGCTCATATAATATTGGTAATGCTAAAGACGTGGCTGGATTACTAAAAGAAGCTTTAAAATCGGAAAAAATATTGAAAGCTTTGCAAATAGGACAATATTTTACCAATCCTTTAAATAATGAAAAACCGCGTAGGATTTATAGTACCAACTGGCTTTTGACAGATTGGATTCCCAATAAATTTTCTTCAGATCGTATTGTAGGAAAAACCGGATTTATCAATGCTTCTGGTTATAATTTTGTTGTTCGTTTGACTGACAATAAAGATCATCAAATCATAGTAGTAATTTTGGGGGCACAAAATAACGAAGCTAGATTTTCTGAAGCTCGAGATTTGGCTGATTGGATTTTTAAACAATATCTTTGGCCGGATGAAGAAGGGTATAAACAATTAGAAAACAAATAACTTTCTAAAGATTTTTTGTGAGTATGGTATAATTAAAAAGCTTTAAGTTATTTAATTTTTAATTATTAATTTTGTAATTTTTAATTAATTTTTTAATGAAGCAATTTTTAAAAGTAATATTGAGAATTTTAAATTAAAAATTGAAAATTAAAAACTGAAAATTTTATTTTATGCAAATCAAAACTCTCAAATCAATCAAAAATTTCAAAGGCAAGCGCGTTTTGGTACGTGCCGATTTCAATGTTCCTATCAAAAAAGGAAAAATTAAAGAAATTTATAAAATAGAAAAAAGTTTACCAACGATAAACTTTTTGATAAACAAAGGAGCGAAAGTTATCTTATTGAGTCATCTTGGTCGTCCGGAGGGGCTGGATAAAAACTTGAGTTTAAAACCAGTGGCCGTCGTGTTATCAGAAATTTTGAAAAAAGAAATTAAAATTAGTGATTTTAATAAAATCAAAAAAAATCCGGAAAATTATTGGTCTGAAGCTAAAAATTTAATTTCTAAAATGGAAAACGGCGAAGTAGTTGTTTTAGAAAATGTTCGTTTTGTAAAAGGTGAAGAAAAAAACGACAAAACCGTGGCTAAAAAGTTCGCCACTCTGGGAGATATCTTTGTGTTAGACGGGTTTGCTGTAGCTCACCGTGATTCAGCGTCTGTTACTGGAATAGCAAAATTTTTGTCAGTTTCAGCCGGTTTTTTGATGGAAGAAGAAATTATAGGTTTAAATAAAATAATGAAAAACCCCAAAAAACCACTAGTGGTTGTTTTGGGTGGAGCAAAAATGGAAACAAAAATTCCGCTTTTGAAACAATTAGGCACTTCCGCGCATTATATATTAGTAGGGGGAGGAATAGCCAATACGTATTACTTTGCCAAGGGCGCCCAAATTGGCAAATCCCTTTTTGATAAAGATCGTAAAAAAGAAGCTCTTTTTTATGGTAAAAAGAAAAATGTAATTATGCCGCTTGATTTTATAGTTGGTACAGACAAGAGGCGAAAATGTCGTATTGTAGATACGGACAAAAAAATTGTGCTTAAACAAACAGAATCGATTTTTGATATTGGCCCTAAAACAGTTAGTCATTTTGCGCAAATAATCAAAAGTGCCAAAACGCTTGTTTGGAATGGTGCGATGGGTTATTTTGAACAGCACCCTTATGAGTACGGCACATATGCCATAGCGCGTTTGTTCGCTGCCAAAGCCAAAGGACCGGCTTTTGGAGTTAGTGGTGGCGGTGAAACAGTAGAGGTTTTGAAAAAATTAGGATTAACCGAAGATATAGATTTGGTCAGTACTGGCGGAGGAGCAATGCTTGAATATCTTAGTGGTAAAAATTTACCGGGAGTTAAAGTGGTGACAAAAAAATGAAAAAATGTTATAATCAAAATATCAAATAATTTATTTAATTTATTTTTCTTTTTATTGAACAATAAAAAGAAAATAGGAGGTTTTATGCCTATTAGTCCAAAAATTGCAACTCCAATTTCCGCGCCTGAAAAGAAGCAAGGTAGCGGCTTAAATTGTGCTTGCGCCTGTTGCCGTTGCGGGTACACTTACGGTAAAAAAATAGTAATGGTAATTTTAACAGTTCTTTTGCTATACGGTATTTTTTATATAGGAGCAATTAGTCGCAACGCTTTTAAATCGTATCAATTTATTGGTAAAGCTCCACAAAACGAACGCAGTATTTCCATCAATGGTTATGGTAAAGTTACCGGGCGTAATGATATTGCTGTGACTACCATTGGTTTTAGTAATACTGATAAAGAGGTTAGTGTAGCTCAAAGTGAAAATAAAAAAGTCATGGATAAAGTTATGGTTGATTTGCAACAATTGGGTATTGAAGATAAAGATTTGCAAAGTAATTATATGATTTATCCGGAATATAACTATACTCAAGATAAGGGAACTCAATTGAAAGGTTACAAAGTAACTCATAATATTACTGTTAAAATTCGTGATTTATCAAAAGTGAATGAAGTCTTGAATTTAGCTGGTAAATATGGCGCCAATGAAGTTAGTGGTTTGAATTTTACCATCGATGATCCGGAAAATCTCAAAAAAGAAGCTCGTGAAAAAGCGCTTAGCGATGCTAAAGAAAAAGCTCAAATTTTGGCCGATAATCTAGGTTTAAAATTAGGAAGCGTGATGTATTATAGCGAATACGAAGCTACCAATGATGCTTATTACGCCCGTAGTTTTGTAGGAGCTGAGGGCGGCGGTATTGGTGGCGGTTACGCTCCAGAAGTTACTGCCGGTGGCAGTAAAGATGTGGTAATGAATGTGAATGTTACTTACGAAATAATGAAATAAAAGTTTTAAAATTTATAAAAGACCTCTTTAAAATAGAGGTCTTTTATTTTGTTGAAAATATGATATAATCATTAAGTTGATATTGGTTATTAAATATTGAATATTATGAAAATTAAAAAAATTATTGCTCGGGAAATTTTGGATTCTCGTGGTAATCCGACTGTAGAAACCAAAGTTGTCTTACAAAATGGAGTGGAAGCTGTAGCTAAAGTTCCCTCCGGTGCATCTACCGGTAGTCGTGAAGCTTTGGAGCTGCGTGATGGTGGTAAAAGATATGACGGAAAGGGTGTCCTCAGAGCGGTTAGAAATGTAAATGAAAAAATCGCCAAAGTTGTTGTTGGGATGGAAATTGATAAAATTCAAGAGATAGATGCTAAAATGATAAATCTCGATGGTACTAAAAACAAAAGTCGACTTGGAGCTAATGCTATCTTGTCAGTATCTTTGGCCTGTGCCCGAGCTGGTGCGCAAAATGCCAAAATGCCGCTTTATAAATATTTGCGAAAAATTTTTAATATTAAAGAAAAGAAATTTATTTTACCGACTCTGTCGATGAATATCTTAAATGGCGGAGCTCACGCAGATAGCGGACTATCAATTCAAGAATTTATGATTATTCCGCAAAATAATTTATTGAAAGAAAGGGTTAGGATTGGTGCGGAAGTTTTTCATACTTTAAAAAATATTTTAAAAAAAGGAAAACAAAATACTTCGGTAGGGGACGAGGGTGGTTTTGCACCTCGTTTAAAAAGCAACGAAGAAGCTTTGAAGATTATTTTGGAAGCGATTAAAAAAGCCGGCTACAAACCAGGTAAAGATGTATTTTTGGGTTTAGACGTAGCAGCTTCGGAATTTTTTATTGAGGGTAAATATGATTTTGAAAAAAATAAAAAAATTACTTCCGATGAATTGATTAAAATTATTGGAGAATGGACAAAAAAATATCCTCTTATTTTGGTGGAAGATGGACTTGGCGAACAAGATTGGCCGGGTTGGAAAATTTTAACCGCTAAAATGGATGATAAACTTATTTTGGTCGGAGATGATATCTTTGTTACAAATCCGGAAATTTTTTCTCAAGGCATTAAACAAGGTGTAGGCAATGCGATTTTGATAAAAGTTAATCAAATCGGGACTTTGAGTGAAACTATGCAAACTATTGCCATGGCTAAAGATTCAGGTTATAAAATCATGGTTTCTCACCGTAGCGGAGAAACTGCTGATACTTTTATCGCAGATTTGGCGGTGGCAGTAAATGCGGATATGATAAAAACAGGATCATTGTCTAGATCTGAGAGGATAGAGAAATATAATAGATTGATGGAGATAGAGAGCGAGTTAAAGAATTTTTAATTTTTAATTTTACAATTTTTATTGAATTTACAATGTTAGAATTTACATTGAAAATTTAAGAATTAAAAATTAATTAAAAATTTTGAGTAAAGTTTTATGAAAAAAAATAACAAAAATCCTGTCATACTTGTCATCATGGATGGTTGGGGAATAGCCAATGTTAAAAATAAAGGTAATCCGGTAACACCTCAAAACGCGCCGAATTATTTTCGTTGGCTTAAGAGTTATCCCAACACCAAGCTTTTGGCCAGCGGTGAAGCAGTTGGACTTTTTAGGGGAGAAGATGGAAATAGTGAAGCCGGTCATATTAATTTAGGTGCCGGACGTGTCGTAAAGCAAGATGCAGTTTATATCAACGATGCAATAAACGATGGGACTTTTTTTAAGAATCCAGCTTTTGAACAGGCTATCCATCATGTGCGCAAATATAATACTGCCGTACATCTGATAGGTTTGCTTTCCAATCACAACAGTGCCCACTCTTGTCCAGAACATCTCTACGCCTTACTTGATTATTTACACCAGGAAAAAATTGAAAAAGTCTATTTACATTTATTTACCGATGGTCGTGATTCAGGTCAACATGATGCACCAAATCATTTGAAACTACTACAAGATAAATTTCATGGCAATGAAAAAATAGCCACTATTTTGGGGCGTTTTTATGGAATGGATAGAGGAAAAAATTGGAGTCGTATTAAAAAAGCTTATGATGCGTTGACCGCTTGTCGTAATTGTCGTGTAGCTATTTCTGCTGAAGATGCCTTAACTTTGGGTTATAATTCTGGAGAAACAGATGAATTTATTCAACCCACAATTATAACGGAGAAAAATAAACCGATTGCAAAAATTAATGATAACGATGCTATATTCTTTTTTAATTTGAGAAGTGACAGGGCTCGCCAATTAACTAAAGTTTTTGTTCAACCTGATTTTGAAAAAATAAACGTGGATTCTTTTAGGCGTGTTCGTGTCCCCAAAAATATTCGTTTTGTAGCCATGTCTGATTTTGGTCCGGACTTACCTGGGGTTTTAACTGCTTTTCCGTCTCGTGATGTAGTAAATAGTTTACCGCAAGTTTTATGTCCGTTAAAACAACTTTATATTTCTGAAACCGAAAAGTATGCTCACGTTACGTATTTTTTTAACGGTGGTTATGCTAGGCATTTTTGTAATGAACGTTGGATAAAAATAGAAAGTAAAGTGGTGGATAATTATGCAACCTGTCCACAAATGAGTTCCAAAGAAATGACAGATGTTCTTATCAAGGAGATAGAGAAAGAAGAATATAGTTTTATTTGCGTCAACTATCCAAATCCGGACATGGTAGCTCACACCGGTGATTTACAAGCTGGGATTTTAGCAATTAAAAATATTGATAATGAAGTAAGTAGATTGATAAAAGTTGCAGAAAAAAACAAAATAACGGTTTTAGTTACTGCCGATCATGGTAATGTTGAAGAAATGATAAATCTTAAAACCGGTGAAATTGATACAGAACATTCTGATAATCCCGTACCCTTTATCATAATTGGAAAAGAATATTATAAAAAGAAAAGGAAATTGCCAAAAGGAAAATTAGCCGATGTGGCGCCGACTATTTTAAAATTACTTGATGTAAAAAAACCTAAAGAAATGACGGGGAAAAGTCTATTGTAAATTTTCAATTTTTAATTTAAAATTTTTAATTAATTTTTAAATTTTTAATGTAAATTTTAACATTGTAAATTCAATAAAAATTGTAAAATTATAAAATTAAAAATTATTTTTGCTTGATAATAAAGAAAAAAATAAATTGATCTCCTATGTATAAATACAGACCTGTAGTATTAGTGATTTTAGACGGCTGGGGTATAGCACCGAAAGGCCCAGGGAACGCTATCACTTTGGCCAAAACTCCAACTTTTGATAATCTGATTAAAAATTATCCGGTTGCCACACTGCAAGCCAGTGGTACCGAGGTTGGTTTGAGTTTTGGTGAAATGGGCAACTCTGAAGTAGGTCATTTGAACATTGGTGCGGGAAGAGTTTATTATCAAACTTTACCGCGTATTGACAATGAAATAGCCACCGGATCTTTTATAAAAAATCCTATTTTTTTAAAAGCAGTAGAACATGTGAAAAAAAATAAATCCAAACTGCATTTTATGGGTTTAATCGGAGGTAAAGTTCATTCTAGTCCCGAACATCTTTATGAATTGCTCAAAATGGCTAAGACTAACGGCCTGAAAGATGATGTTTTTATCCACGCTTTTTTGGATGGACGTGATTCTATTTTTGATTCCGGAAGATATTTTATTAATAGTTTGCAAGAAAAAACAAAAGAATTGAAAATTGGTAAAATAGCCAGTTTAACTGGTAGATATTATGCCATGGACAGAGATAACCAATGGGATCGCACAGAAAAAACTTATAAAATGCTCACAACGGGCATTGCTGAAAAGACAAGTGAAGATCCTTTAAAAGCTTTGGAAGATTCTTATGCACAAAAAATTTATGATGAGGAATTTTTACCAACTTTGATAGAACAAAAAGGGAAACCTTTGGCTTTGATCGAAGAAAATGATGCAGTGGTATTTTTTAATTTTCGTCCTGATCGGGCTCGTCAATTGACTAAAGCTTTTGTTTTGCCTTCTTTTGAAAAGTTTTCTCGTTCTAAAATAAATAATCTTTTTTTTGTAACCATGACGGAATACGAAAAAGAATTGCCTGTAGAAATAGCGTATAGTCCGATTGGATTGCGAAATGTTTTGGCGGAAGTTGTTAGTCAGGCCGGTTTGAAACAACTTCATATTGCTGAAACGCAAAAATATGCCCACATCACTTTTTTCTTAAACGGAACCAGGGAAGAACCGTTCCCCGGGGAAGATAGAATTATCATCCCATCGCCAACTGTTTCTTCTTTTGAGGATAAGCCGGAAATGTCAGCTTACGAAATTACCAAACAAGTAGTGCAAGCAATCGAAGAAAATAAATATGATTTTATTGCAATAAATTTTGCCAATGGAGACATGGTCGGCCATACAGGTAATTTGGAAGCTACGGTAAAATCAATTGAAATATTGGATGGATGTCTCAAACAAGTGGTAGAAAAAGTTTTATTAAAGAATGGCGCTTTAGTCATAACTGCTGATCACGGCAATGCGGAAGAAATTTTTAATTTGCAAACCGGTGGTATGGACAAAGAGCATTCTACCAATCCGGTTCCGGTTTTTATTGTCAGCAATGATTTATTAGGACAAGCCGGACCAAGTGGTGATCCGCCGGAAGGGGATATGAGTTTATTGTCTCCGGTTGGTATGTTGGCTGATGTGGCACCAACGATTTTGGCTTTACTTGGATTGTCTCAGCCCAAAGAGATGAATGGGAGAAGTTTGGTGTAAGTTGCAAGTTATAAGTAAAAACAAAATCCACCTGTTAAGGGTGGTTTTTTGTATTTTGTATTATGTAGAATGTAGTATATAATGCTTACTACATTTTTTTTATTTTTCCTTTTACCTCATTTACAACCAAATCCTCAGCTTTTTTAATGTCAGTATCTGTAAGGGTAAAAATCGCTTGTTTACGTGTTCCGCTAGGAGAAAATTTTTCTGCTAACCACATAGTGTCAAAAGATTTTTCTGAATTTAAAATTCCGATAATTTGATTTTGTTTTTCAGGATTTTCATAAAGCAAAAGTATTGCTTTGGCTTCAGGGGAATTAGTAATAAGTTCACTGGCAATATCTTTCAAATCATCATTTGCAGCCCCTGTTTCTCTAAAATCATTTCTAGAAATACTAGTCCAAAAAAATCCAGCCTCCCTGTCATTTTGCAGTCCAGTTAGAGCCTTGCCCCAAAGTTTCAAAGCGGAAATAGTTCTAGTGCGATAAAGATTTTGAACGATAGTTTCTCTTTCCGCTCCAAGATTCATCAACTTACTGGCTAAGTTTAGAGTATAGGGGGTGACATTTTGGGTTTTGAAACTTTTAGTTTGAGCGATCATGCCGGTTAAGAGAGTGGTGGCGATTTCTTTATCTACCAAACTTTCATTTAGTTTACTCAAAGTATTAAAGATAATTTCACAATTTGAAGTAGCCGTTAATTCGGTAAAATTTATTTGACCAAAATTTTCATTTCCAGCATGGTAGTCGAAATTAACTATAGGTGTACGATAAAAAAGGTCTGTGTTATTGAAAAATATTGGCCCGAGAGACTCTAAATCAGAAACCCCAACAGTAATTATCAAGTCGTATTTATAAGTTGACTGAGCGGTGCGTAAATCATTTTTGGTGATGAACCCTTCTTTTGGGGTTAGAAAAATAGATAAAGTATTATCTTTGACATCATAGGAAATAGTTTCCAGTTTGGTGCGGGAAACATCAACCTTGATAATCATTTTTTGTAAATTAGTGATAGAGGGTTTTATTTTTTCTATTCCTTCCAAAAATCCTAGCTGTTTTGTTGGTTTGAAATCTCCAGCTACAATTTCGGAAAATTTCCCAGTTTTTTTTAGGTATTTTTTGAGAGCAAGAGCTCCAGCGGTGCAATCTTCGTTTTCTTTGGTAGCAAAAAGAATTAGCACGCTACGGCTGTTTTCTAATACTTTTTTTAGTTGTTGTAGAGTATCGAGCATAATATAACAAAATCGTCCTTGCTTCTCTCCAGTGCATCAGGAACCAAGTATTATATTATAGATAAATAAAGGTGTCAAGAGGGAAAAAGGCTGTTTTTTTAAAACAAAAAAACGAGTCAATAGACTCGTTTGTTGGGGTTTTGCTGTGAACTTTGATTAAATTTTATCACGAAAATCAAAACCATAAACTATTCGCAGAAATATTTCCGCTAAAATAAAGACGGTAACGGCGGTACCTAGAGCAACTGGTAGGGCTACTATGGCTATAAATATTAAAATAACTATCAGCCCTATTCCAGCGAGAATAATAATTGGAGGGAAAAATAAAGAAAAAAATAATCCGATTACTATCCAGCCAAACATTTCTTCCAAATCTTTGCTATTTTGACCTCCCATCACTATTAAGGCCACAATTGTTGCAATAACGGTTAAAACCACTATGGCAATGTTTCTGTTTTTCAGTGCTTCCCTTATTTCTTCTCGTGTACTTACTTCTCTTTCTCTTTGAGCTTTTTTTAATTGGTTTGTTTCTTCTTCGTTTTTCTTCTTTCTTTTTGCTTCTTCTTCGTTTTTCTTTCTTTCTTCCTCTCGTTTCTTTTTTTCTTCATCAATTTTTCTTTCCTTTTCGGAAAGATCTTGAGCTTCCTCAAGTCTTTTTGAAAGCCGATCTTTTTCTGCCATGATTTGTCTCCCTTGTTAATAGTCTATATAAATATATGATAAAAAGAACATAACATAGTATTATAAAACAAATTTTAAATCTAGTCAAGACTAAAAAAGCGGATCACATAGATCCGCTGGTATATTTTATATCATTTCTTGAATTATCCGGAAATCCAGGTAACTTTGACGGTTTTTAAACATTTCTTCTGCTAGACGAATATCTTTTTCTAATATTTCTAAAATCTTCCTAGTATTATTGTTATAATACCAATCTGTTGAAGCGAATCCTTTGTTTATCTTTTCGATTTTTTGCCGAGCTTTTTCCTTTTCCTCTTTATACAAAGATTCTTTTAGAGCGCGCATTTCGTTTTTTACCGCATAAAGATCTTTTTCAAAAAGATTGTGATCCTGGTCTATTTTGAAAAAATAAACCGGATCTTTACGAATGGCTACTTCAAAAGCTTTGATAATATCAGTCAATTTTTCGTGGCGCCTATCACCCAAAGACAGATAGTGTCCGACCTGATAAAGAGCTTCAGCCGAAGGGTTGTCTTTGAGGGCTCTATAAGCGGCTTTAACAGCCTCTTCAAAGTTATTCCACCTGTAATGGACTAACCCGACATGCAATTCTGCCCAGCTACTTATTTTTTTTTCTTTTTCTCCGGCATCTCTAGTTCTGGAATATTTAGCTGTTTTAGAAAAGTGTTCCCAAGCTTTACGCAAGTCTTTTTTGTAATAAAGGTAAATATCACCTAGATACTGGTGAGAGATGAAATCATATTCGTAATAAGTCAGTGCGCTTTGGAAATTTTTTAACGCTTCATCAAACCATCCATTTTGGTAAGCGTGCATGCCATGTTTGCGGTAATTTAGCGCTTGGTTGTCAATCGGCATCTGAATAGTTTTTTGAATATCACTTAAATGCCAAACTAGTCTGTTGATGCCCCAGTTAAAGGAAGCATTCAGATCGTTTATGGCTCCGGTGATATCATCAAGCCGGGAACAAACTTCTTCGTTGAGATAGGATAAACTTCCCAAAACCTCGTTTATTCCTTTTTTGAAAGAGTCGGCCAATACCAAGCTGTTGTCATTTAGAATTATTGAAGAAGAACTGTTCTTGTTAACAATTCCTTTGATAATTTCGCCGATTGTTTCTTGACTGGCGATGAGTCTGTCAGTGTTTGCCAGATATTCCCGACAAACCGCTTCACGATGTTTAAGAAGAGTTGCATTCAATGCATTGGCTTGAAATTTTACCGCGTCCCCGATAAACATATACTGCCAAGCATCCCATTTAAGCAAGCCGTTTTTTTGATACGTTTCCATGATAATTCTCCCTTAGTTGAAATTGTTAATGAACCAATCATATTAGACTATCTTAATTTTTAAATTTAGTCAAGAATAAAAAAAGACCTTTTGAAAAAGGTCTTTAACTGTCTTTTTTCATGTTTGAAATTAGTGTAAACAACATAATCAAAAGAATGCTTATAATAATTACAAAACCCCAAGCTCCGGCTTCTCTGTGTTTAAAAAGAATAGATAAAAATAAACCTCCGGAACAAAGAAAGGATAGTATTAGCCAAGAAACATAAAAAATGTAACGGTTGTTTGTTTTTAAAGTATAGTCGTTACAATATTCCAGTCGTTCGCATTCTATATTAATAATGATGACATTTATCAATATTAGCAAGAAAGCAAACCAACTTTTTGCGGCTACGCTAACAAATATTCCAATGATAAAACAAACAAAAGAAATACCGTGATAAAACAGAGCTCCTGTGTTTCTTTCTTGCTGCTTTTCAAAATCGTCAATTTTTTCTTTTCTATATTGTTCTTTAAGCAGAAAAGCTTCTGGTGATCCGGTTGAATCTTTTTGTTCATTGGATGACCACTTTGATCTCAATTCATCAATATCTTTTTGGGTTAGTTTTCCTTGTTTGAAAAGTTTTTCCAAATAGTCATAATGATCTTTTAGACGATAGTAATCTTCTTTGTTTACTCTGGAAACAATTTCAATTTCGTAATTTTTGATTTCTTTCCCCAACTTTTTAAGTTGTTTGCCTAGCAAAAGCGTAATCTTTTCTTTTTTTATTCTTTCTTCCTCATCCAAGATTTTTTGTTTTTCTTCCGTTTCTTTTTTTCTTTGTTTTTTCTCCTCTTCTTTTTTTTGATCATCAATTTTTTGCAAATCTTTTTTTCTTTCCTCCGCAGAAAGATTTTTCGCTTCACTCAAGCGCTGGCCAATGGTTTTGAAATCGTTGCTCATAGTATACTCCTTCAAGAAATTGTTAAAGAACTATTTTATAAAATTACTTTAATTTTTAATTTTAGTCAAATAAATAAAATAAAAAAGAGGCTCTTTGTCGGAGCCTCTTTGTAAAGATACTTTCTTTATCCCTCGGCAAAGATTTGCCGGTCATATGAAGAAAGTGATACCAGGAGAAAGGTCATAGTCCCGCCAAAGAAAATTGCGCTTATCCAACTTCCTGTGGCGATAAGATAAATGAGAAGCGCCACACTGAGCACAGTCATTGTTATAGCGTAATGGGTGTAAGAAAACAGATATGCCCTGCTATCCCTTTTTACCACTGTAATGTTTTCCGTTTCCCTGCACTCCTTTATCAAAAGGAGAGCGGAGAAAAGAATAAACAAAAACGGGAAAAAGTTAGTGAAAAGCCACAGAAGCAGACCGATGAGAAGCGATATGCCGGCGAAAAAATGTTGGATGATAGCCCTGTTTTTGTCAGAGGCATCTTCCTGAGCTTTCTCTCTCTTATGCTGGTGATATTTTTCTTTCACCAGAAAAGATTTCGGCTCAGCCATATCACTTTTCTTTTCTTTGAATTTTTTCATCTCTTTTTCATCGCACCATTTCTCTTTCAGTTCGTTGATATCCTCCTGAGTCAGTTCTTTCTGTTTGAGCAGGTATTTGCAATGGTCGATGAGGCGATAATAATCCTCCTTGTTAAGGTTAATCCGGAAATGCCCTGGGTCATCCAAGAATCTTTCGTAGCTTTCGATCTCAGTCACGAGACCGTTTAGCTTTTTTCTGAGTTCGCTCATGTCTTTTCTCCTTCTGATATTAAATAAAAATCATGCTCAACATTGCTAGTGCAACAAAAAAAAGTTTCAGCAAGACCAGTTTGTCAAAAAGCATTATTATTCCCAGTAGAGAAAAAAATACAAGTGGAATAATAAATGTCTTCTTTGCAAAGAAAGCCTCTGTTGTATACTGTTTTTTTGTTTGTTGCTTTCTTTGTTTTAAAAGTTGCTGGTGTTTTTTGTTACAATAATCTTCCGTTTGGGTAGGTTTTCCCATGATGTTTCTCCCTTGATTGTTAAAGAACAAAGTATTATATCATATTTTAACACTTTTGTCAATACCTCAAATTGTCTAATATTAGCGAAAATAGATATTAAGATATTAGGATATTGCGATATTTTTTACTTTTAACTTTTAACTTATTTTTCCCTGCTTGCAGGGCGTAGCTTTGGCGAAGTCCTGTGGATAGTTTTTATTTTGTAATTTTAGCAAAATAGTGTTATAATAATTGTGTCCAAAAGACTCTGGTAAAAGTTAAAAATTTTGTGTTTACCAAAGTATTTTAGACGACTAAAATAAAAATACATGTCGTCTTTTTTTGGGAAAATCAAAGGAATTTTTAGTTTTAGAAACAAAAAGGTATTTTTGTCAGTTTTTTTGTTGTTAATTTTGACTATTTCTTTGATTTTGATTCAACCGGTTTTTGCTAGTGATATTGCCGATAATCTAGTTAGGTATTTGGTTGATTTTTTGGTGGAAATTTTACTGGGAATATCAAAATTTTTATTAAGCATGACTATTTGGGCTTCGCAATTGTTCATTACCATAGCTTCTTATAGTAATTTTATAAATTCCAATGCGGTTAAATTGGGTTGGGTTTTGGTTCGTGACATTGTAAACATGTTTTTTGTAGTGATTCTATTAGCGATTGCTTTTGGTACTGTCTTGGGCTTGGAACAATACGAATGGAAAAAATTAATGATCAAACTTTTGTTTGCTGCGGTTTTGGTGAATTTTAGCCGATTGATTTGCGGGGTGATTATTGATGTGGCTCAGGTTTTTATGATGACTTTTGTCAACGGTTTTGCAGCGACTGCCGGAGGTAATGTTATCAATGGTTTAAATTTAGATAAATTATATAATTATAAAGCCGGTATCTCAGGAGAAGAAATAGGCAAAGCGGTAGGAAGCAATATAGATAAATTGATAACCGGAATCGGAGCAGTTTTCTTTTCTTCCATTAGTTTTTTTGTAATATTAGCTTATTTATTTGTCGTATTGGCGCGTGTTGTGGCTTTATGGACGTTGATTATTTTGTCACCGATCGCTTTTATCAGTAATGTTCTGCCGGCAACGCAAAAATATGCGTCCGAATGGTGGAAAGAATTTAACAATTATGTTTTAGCCGGACCGATTTTGGCTTTCTTCTTTTGGTTGGCTTTTGCGATTGTCGGAGCCGGTAATGCTTTTGATGAATTTAAAATTAGTGGAAATAGACAACAAGAAATAGAAGGTGTTTTCGCCGGGACTGCTGCTGGTTTAACCTCTGCTATGGAATGGGGGAACATGGCTTCTTTTGCCGTAGCTATCGCTTTGTTAATGATCGGGGTAAAAAAGACCCAGGAGCTTGGAGTAGCTGGGGCTAGTGCTTTGGGTACAGCGATGAGTACAGCAACCAAAACAGCTAAAGTTCTCAGTGGTGTAGCCGCTGCCGGTTGGGTTGGTCAAAAGAGTCTTCAAGCTGGTAAATGGGCGGCTAAAGGTGTTGCTACCGGAGTGGCCATGAATGTACCGCTTGTTGGTGGTAATGCTTGGAAAAATTATTATGAAACCGCAAAAGCAGGGGCAAAAAGAAGAGTGGCAAAGAGCTTGGCAGAAGGTGGTGCCGCTGGTTGGGTTTATAATCGAGCTACAAAAAATGCCAAATTAAACAAACAACTTCAAGGTGAAAATGAAGCTTGGGACAATGTTTTGGATGATCTTTCTGGTGCCAAAGCAAATTGGAATCAAAAGAATAAAAATGCAGGGGTTAAGGAATATGGTGAACTGCTAAAAAGAAAAAAAGAAGCGGGCGCTGCCGGAGTCAAAGAAACAGCTCAAGGTTTTGTAGATACTGAAAATTTTGGCTTGAGAGACGAAGTCCTAGAAGCTGAATTAAGAGGTATTCAAACAGGCGGTATCATAAAAGGCAGAGAAGATTTAAGTAGAGAGCAAATAGCCAAAAGATTGATGTCTGAAGAAACACAGGTTGAAGCAGGAAAAGAAGAAGAAAAAGAAGGTTTCAAAATCAAACAACAGGAATTGGAAAGATTGAAAGAAAAAATGGAAGAATATAAAAAATCCAGCGATGCTGACAAAGACAAAATTTCTGCTGAAGCAAAAAAAGAAATTCTAAAAGATAAAGGGTTTGAAGCAATGAGAGATCAAACTGTGGAAACAAAATTAGAAACCAAACAAATCAAAGATGAAGTAGCTACAAGAGAAACAAACAGAGAATTGGAAAAAATCCAAGAATTATTGAAAGAAAATAATAAATACACCGAAAAGCAAGGAGAAATTGATGATTTGAAAGCCGCAGGCGGAACCTTGCAATCGGTTCAAGAAAGAAACAGGGAGATAGAATTAGCCACGGCCAAAGATCGAAAATTGATTGCCGATGGTGGTGTGGCTAGGTTTGAAGAAGCGGTTAGGCAAAAACATAATAAAGAAGATGTAGCTGCCTATTCGGTGGTAAATTCGGATAAAATGCAAGCTAATATTGGCAGTTTAAAAAGTAAAATTGCAACCGAAGCTAATTCGACAAAGAAAACAGCGATGATAAACGATTTAAACAATTGGATATCAGCGGCCAATAGTCGGGGTGCTGGTTTTGGTGGTCCGGCTTTGGAAAAAGCCATGGTAAATTCTTCTATAAATATGGATGATGTGGCGAGTGTACAAGCCGCTCATTTATCAGCATTGCTTCAAGAAGAAGTGGCGCAATCAGCAACAGGTGTCACTGCTGCAATGAAAAAATTAAAAGAAGTAAAAGGAGACGGATTTGATGCTTTTATGAATAACTATGTAAATGGTCTATCTTCTTCTGCTGACGATGGTCTTGTACAAAATGCCGGATTATTTAAATTAGATGAAAAAGGTGAAAGTTATATAGCTACTACAAATAGTGATAAAGATTATATTGACGGTAAAAGAAATTATGCTTTATCTAATGCTAGAACACATGCCAAAGGAATTGGTGGAGCTTTAGATTATAGAAATGGTAAAAGAGTGATCGGTTCAGATTCTGCAAAAGAAAGTGTTGTTAAGGTTGTCGGGGGAAAGACTTCTGCTGGTTATGCTAATATGAATCAATTAACTATTGATGATGTAAAAATGTCAATAAATAACGCTGAAAGCGAAACAGAAATGAAAAAAATAAAAGAAACCTTCGAGGAAATAAAAGCAAGTGTAAAAAATAACAAAGGAGCGTGGGAAGCTCTTCTTGGTAAATTACAACTCAATGAACAACAAATGGCTAAAGCCGGAATAACTAAAATTAGTCCAGAGGAAGTTAAAAAGGTATTAAAAGAAGTAGAAGAAGTAGAAGAGGAGTTGGCCGAAGATGTTGACGAGTTGACAAATTTAATGAAAGAAAGAAATGAGTAATTTATTTATTATGGAAGAAAAAAAGACAAATCAAACCTATAAAAGAATTATAAAAATAAACCAGGAGATGGAAACGGTTTTTTTGTCAGGTAAGACAGGGGAGCTCTACATGTTTTTAGAAGAAACCGTAAAAGGTTTTTCTCCCGTGGATGTTTGGAAATATCGTTTTGATTATGCCAGATGGTTTGTAAACATGTCTTTGGATCGTTTTATGTTTTTATCCAAAGAAGAAGTTTATAAATTAATAGAAAATTATTTGTTCCTGACTTTGATGTCTGGTTATAATGTTTTGCCTAAAATATTATATTATTTATCTTTAAATCTGAAAGAAGAAAAAGAAGCAAAAGATTTTTTTAAAGAGTTAAAAAACAAAATAGAAAATTCCAAAGCTATCTGCGGTTTGGAAGAAAAGACGATTATAACTTTGGGAGATCTTTATAAAAAATATACAAACAATAAAGATTCGAAAAGTTTTAAAAAAAATATAGAACAAATTTTGGAAAATAATGAAAATGTTTTAGTAAAAAAGTATTTTTTGACAGAAAAAAATATAATTTTGGAAAGATTAGAGGAATTGTTTGATTTTTTTCTTAATACAGAAGAAAGTGGCTTGGAACAAAAAATAAATAAATTTTTAAACAGTAATATTAAATTTGAACCGGACTTAAAAGAAGAAAATATGGTTAAAATTTCTCAAAAAATAACAAAAGAAGAACAAAAAATTACAACAACCCCAACTCACGCCGAAATCAAAGATAAAATCTTGCAATTTTTTCCCAAAGACGAAAGCGGGGAAATTATTGATACCGAGGGGGTTTTTGAAGTTTTGGAAAAAACCGCAAATAAATACAATGACGAAAAAATCAAAGAACTTTATTATTATAATGAAGCGACAGGGAAGTTTGAGTGGGGAGTATAATAAATAAAATTTTTAATTTTTAATTTTGCAATTTTTAATTAATTTTTAATGACCAATTTTTAAGTATGCCTTTGGGTTATGATCTGGAAGAGAGAACGGCAAGACTTGGAGAAAATATCATTAAATTTTGCAAAACAATAAAATTGGATGAATTTAATAGACCCTTGATAAATCAGATAATCCGTTCAGCCACGGGAGTAGACGCCAATTATATGGAAGCCAACGGCGCTGCTTCAAAAAAGATTTTATTAACAAGATATTTATTTGTAAAAAAGAAACACAAGAAACAAAGCACTGGTTAAGAATGTTGTCCGCTACCAACCAAGAAAGAAAAGAAGAACTGAGAGTTTTTTGGTTAGAATCTCAAGAATTAACTATGATTTTCCAGAAAATAATAGCTACGACAAAAAAGAGAATGATAATTGAAGATTAAAAATTAATTAAAAATTGCAAAATTAAAAATTAAAAATTACCTGTTTATGTCCCTCTTTCCTCATCTAAAACCCAAACTAATACCAATTTTTTTATTAGTTGTTTTTTCTTTTACTTTTTTAAATGCTTCTATAGTTTCCGCGCAAGGATTGCCAGTTATTGATGCAACTTCTGCTACCAACGATACTGTCGCTCAAGTAAAAGAAGAGGTAAAAGACATGAAAAAAACCATTCAAGATAATTTTATTGATTCAGTGATGGTCGGGGCGATGAAAGGGATGGAATTTTTGCTTAATAAAATTGCTTATGATTTGGCAGTGACTTTGGCTTCGGGAAATTGGGGACAATCACCTTTATTTAATACCAAAAGCATGGGTGATTATTGGGCTGGGGTAGCTAGTGACGCTATCGGAACGGCGCTTGATAGTTTTGCGCAAGGCATAGGTTTCAATCTTTGTTCTTTGCCTGATCCCAAACTGGACTTGGCTTTGAAACTTGGTTTACATTTTTCATATTCCCAACCGAAACCGGGTTGTACTTTTCAACAACTCAAAGACACCTATAGTGCGGAAAATATTCGTAGTCAATATTGGGGAGCGGATGGCGAAAATTTTGCCAAAAGATTTAATACTTCGCTTGATATTCAAGACACTGATATTGGTATCGGTTACGAAGCTAAAACTCAGATAGATAAACATGCTATCAATGTTGCAGAGGCAAAGAAAGCGGAGCGAGATGAAGGTAAAGGTGTAAAATCTTTTTCTACAATAATTTCCAAAGATATTATAACTCCGGCCGAGGTTAATAAAGATATGCTGGTTAAATCCGGTAAAGCCGCTCAGATTGAAGGGAAGAAACAAACCACTCAAGAATATATGTCCGCTGCTTTACAAAAAGGTTCAGTACAAGTTTTGATGAATGCGGCATCCACGTTTATCGAGGCTTTTGCTGGAACGGTAGTTGATAATTTTTTGACCAAAGGTATGTTTCCTTTTGGCTTGGGAAAAGTGAAGTGCGTCCCAAGTTATCTCAAAATCGGCGGTTTGGCGATAGATACATGTGTTGATACAAAATATAGCGCTGATGATTATTATGGTGGTGGCGGTGGATCTTCTTACCGAGAAGAAGCCATTACTTTGTTTGCCGAAGAATTATTGGTGGCCAAAAGTAAACAAATAGATGTCTATGATCTGTTGTCAAAATTTACTATTTGTCCAGAAAGTCCTAGTCCGGAAAATTGTATTATTGACGAACAGTTTGCTCAAGCGGTGCGTCAAGCCAACTTAGGTCAGCCTTTGACTATCGCTCAAGCGGTAGAAAAAAAATTACTCAAAGCAGATTGGCCGCTTCTTGGACCGATGGAAGATTCGGCTACCGAAAAACTTCATGCGGAAAAAGATTGTTATGATAGCGGTTATTGTTATAAAAATTTGAAGGTTCTTCGTAAGGCTAGGGTTTTACCACTTGGTTTTGAAATCGCCGCTTTGGTTCCTCTCAAATCTGACAATAAACCATGGACACTCAAAGAAGTTTTAGAAGGTTATTATGAAGTTACCTCTCCTTTTTATCATTTGGTCAATCCAAATTGGGTTCTCAAAATTCCTTCGGCTCGTTGTAAATCCTTGGTATATGGCACTCAGTTGGTCAATAAAGATAGTCCGATTCGTCAAGAGGAATGTGCAGATTTGCAGAGTTGTGTCGGTTACGACAAAAACGGTAAATGCATAGCTTACGGTTATTGTTTGAAAGAAAAAAGTGTTTGGCGTTTTAACGCTGATTATTGTGATGAACAAAATGCTACTTGTAAAGTTTTGACCAACAGTAAAGGCAAAACCGCTTCTTATATTACCAGAACTCTCAACAGTGAGATGTGCGATAGCGAAAATACGGGTTGTTTATTTTATAGTAATTACAAAACTTATCCGAATAATAATTTTGCCAGTGGCACTTGGGGAGGCAGCGGTGTAGATATTTTGGGAATGACCGGTTATTTTCTAAATAAAAAAACGCAAACTTGCCAAAGTAAAGATGCGGGTTGTACGGCTTTGGCTTTGGAAAATACTCCGACTTCATCTGTAATTTATTTTAAAAAAGCTCCGGATTATCTGCAATGTTATGATAGTAATTTGAGCCAAGAGGGTGTTCAGTGGCCCCAGAATTTGACTGATTTTAATAAACTTCGTCCGATAGATGAAAATGAATGTAAAAAATATGCGGCTGTGTGTTTGCCTGAAGAAGAAAACTGTAATATTTATACTTTGAAACCATTGGCGGTTTTCAAAAATTCTTTGGAAGAAATAGTTACCGGAAAATTTACCCCCGCTATAGTATCAAACGAGGTGGTAACCGCTTGGAATGATCAGTGCGATGAGAGTTGTGTTGGTTATAACGCTTACAAAGAATTAGAAACTGATTATAGCAATAGTCAAGATCTAGTTTATATTATTCCCAAAGAAGAATATACCTGCTCTGGTTATGAGGGATGTAGTGCTTTTGTCAATCTGAACGCTGTTAGCGGGGGATTGGAGCAAACAGAATATTATAGTGATTTACGTCTTTGTATTTTACCTGACCAAGGCAAGCAAAAGAATTTTTATACTTATGAGGGTAGAGATGCCGGTGGTTATCAATTGATAGGTTATACTTTGCTCAAAGATGGCACTGGCGCACCTAAGCAAATGTATCGAGATTTAGTTGAAAAAAGTTTGCTTCAATCAAAATGCAGTGTGGGGTCTCAAGATTTTACCTATACTACTTCGCAGGGAGAAAAATGTCAGGAGTTTGTAGATGATCAAGGGAAAAAACACTATGCTTTTTTGAGTAAGACAGTGGCGGTTTTTGATAAATGTACACCGTATCGTTTGGTAAAGCCCCAATTTTATAGCGGAACCAATTGTTTGGGCAGTGTTGATGATGATGGAGAAAATGTTGTTGCTTATGATATGAACAGTGGTTATTGTATTTATAACGGTCTTCCGGAAGGAGTCAATGTTTCCAATGTCGCAAGTAAAGCTTGCCCTAAAGAAATGGTTTCTTGTCGACAATACAAAGGAAATACAGGTAATTATTCAAAAATAATACTTAATGAAACTTTCGCGGATCCAAACATGGTTACTAGTTCAGAAGTTGATTCTGAAAAATGGGGGTCGGCTTGGCCTTTTAGCGGTGGTGGAAATACGGATCCAAATACTTTCGTTGCAATTTCTACCGAGAGTTTAGAAAATGGCGGATATTCTTTGAAAATAACTGCTTCAGCCAGTAGCGCCAGTGGTACCAAAAGATTTGGTTTGAAAAATATGGTTCCGGGAGAAACTTATACTATTAGTTTCTTGGCCAAAGGAAATGGTAATTGGGGAACACGCTTCTGGCATTCTTTGAATAATAGTTTTGATGTAAATAATAAATTGATGGATTTTACAGTTACCGACAACTGGCGTCGGTTTGAATTTACTTTTGTTGCGGTAGATAATACTGGTTCATCTGTCACTACTACGCAACTGGTTTTTAAGCCTGAAGCAACTTCGGTGGCTAAAACTTTATTTATTGATAATGTGGTAGTCAAAGAAATCAAAGACACGGTTTCTTTGGTCAAAGATAAATTATCCGTTCCTTTAGTTTGTGATGCAAACCAAGAGGATAATTTACCGGGTGTAGCTTTGGGCTGTCGAGCATATAAAAATTCTCAAAATAAAGATTTTTATTTACACAATTTCAGTTATCTTTGTAGAGAAGGTGCGGTGGGTTGTACCAAAGTATATGATACAAAAAACAGAGAAATCTCTGGAATAGAAAGTGATAAATATATTGTCTATAATCTTTGGATAGGAAAAACTGATGCGCAAAAAGCTGGTAATTTTAGTGGTACCCTATCGCTTGATTTGCAAGGGGTTACCTCTAGTTGTTTTGTGGCCAAAGATGAAGACGGTTGTTTTGTAACAAAAACTTTAACCCCTTTTAATATTATGACCGAAGGTCGTATAAGTGCTGGTTGGGGTTTCCATGTAGATATTTCCACTTTTGTTGTTCCGCCAAAATCAACCTCACCTATTTTCTTGGTTTTAAACAAAGAATCTGCCTGCGCAGAATCAGCCAAGGGCTGTACTACTTTGGGTTCGTCAATACTTTTAGCTGATAGTAGTCGTAAATACAACGATGTTTTCTTGAAAATAATCCCTAATACTGCCGTACTTGAAAATGCTTTATGTAATAATAAAGCAGAGGGGTGTGAAACCTGGAAATCTGGAGCCAGTGTCCAATATTTCAAAGATCCGGAAGTTTATGGTAATCTTTTGTGTGAATGGAAAAAAACCGAAACCGGTGATTTTCGTTGGATGCTCAAAGGCTCTACTAGTACTCTTTGTTATGCTACTGCTACTGATAACAACGGTTTATATTTACCTTCTTTTGGTGCTACCGGTTATCAAAATTATGTCGGTATTTGTCCGGCTGATCAATCTGGCTGTACGATGTTTACCGATAAATATGGCCAGTCCGAAAGTAAGCGTTGTCTTATTTCCGGTAAAAAATGTGTTTTTGATAAAGAGTGTTCTAGTGATTCCAATGATTTGTGTATTGATACCAGCAAAGAATATTTCTTGATTGATAATGATAAGATAAAAGATTCTCAGGCAAAATGCGAAGGTAAAGTCAGTTTATCCGCGGGTTGTGTTTTGTTGGATAAAACAGATAATCCGACAAAAATTTGGAATACTTCTTTGAGTTATGAAGATTCCGAAGACGGAGGCGGTATTTTGGTCGCACCGGTAACAACCGGTTTGAAAGATGCTAATATTATTTTGAAAACCACACTAGACAGAGAGTGTTCGCTTTGGTCTTATTGCGAATCCTATATGGTAGAGAGAAATCCAGATACCGGTGATATTTCCAGCCGTTGTTATAGTTTGGGTTTGTGTGATCAAGCCAAAGAAGGAGCTACTTCAGAAGGTCAGTGTGCCAATCGAGTAGTCAGTACTACCGAGAGTAACAAGGTTTTGACTAAATATCTTTATCAAGCTCGTCCGGTAGCCTGGAACTCCGAAGAATTTACCGGTTATTCTGTGCATAATTCTTTCCAAATTTATGATTTACAAGTTAGGACTTTAAAAACCAAAGACAACGACGCGATAAGTTTGTTGGTTCATCCTGACACAAGTAGTACCGCGTATACAGATTGTTTACCAAATACAGATTTGGTTTTGGGAGATTCTACCAAACAAACAGAGTGTAATTTACCTGTTCCCGCTATTTCAGTAGTGGGCACACCAAAAGGTTATTGTTTGAACGAAGAATGTATTTATCCGGCCAAACCTTTTGAAGAATATGATTTAGCCAACACAAATAGCGATGTAAAATCTTTGAGCTTGGATGATGACTACACTCCGTCTTTATCTTGTCGAGGTTATCCGGAGCAAGACAGTCCTTTTGATCTGTTTGTTTTACAACCTTTTTCTGATCCTTTTGGTGTAAAGGCTTTTCGAACCGGGATCAGTGAAAAAGTAAATTTATGCGCCAGTACCACCGGTACCGGAGTTCAAAGTTGTGATTGTAGTTATAAAAAATATGAATATAAAGGTAAGACCGTTTATCTGAGCAAAAATGCCGATTTGGGTGAGTATAATACAGGTGTTTGTATTGGCGGTTATAAAGATAATAAATCTGTTGACGGTAAACCATGTAATCCTTTAGATTGTCAATCAATTGATAAATCAAATTGTGCTTGTGGTGAAGATGGTCTTTGCACTTCATTGCAAACCAAAAAAGACCTGTCCGGTTGGGAAGGTTATTGTTTTGAAAAAGACAGTCGTTTTTCATTTTATAAATCAGCTACAAAAAGCGACAAAACCTGTTTGACCTGGTGGCCGGTGGAAGTGGCGCAAGGAACGACTGATTTATGGATTTATGATGATAAAGCCGGATGGAAAGTTACAGAAACTACTCCTTATGCTGTCTGTGCTTATAATGATCCTGTAAAAACGAATATAAATTCTTCGACTTGGGATTGTCCAGGATCTACACCTGATGATAAATATTTTTATTCGCAAGCTTTACCAGCATCTACAGATGGTAAGCGTGAGTGGTATGTGATAAATGGAAACTTTACCAATGATTATAAAGGCACTTTAGAACCACTAAATTCTTTAGGTGGTAATACCAAAATTTGTAATAGTACAATAAATGGTACATGTGAAAATCGAGGCGCGTTATGTGATTCAAATAATGATGAATATATATCTTGGCAAGGAAATTATATGGCACCTTACTATATCCAAGGAAAAAAATTTGGCTGTGAAATGAACAACGATGATACAGGCATATATGGAAATACAGGCGATCCTCTATTGATTAAAAATTTACCACCAAATGCTACAGCATATTATGTTTATGCGAAGGACGACAATAAAACAGGGACAGATGCATACTCTATATCCGGTTCTGAATTGGAAAAAATAAATAAAAATAGTATTACTAAAATAGAAGTTTTAATTTCTGATTCGGTAAAAGAGGGGATTGAAGGAAGGTTTGACAATAATCGTTTAATTTTTTATAACAATACTTTTTTTATTCCCCCAACGGATGGTTCTATCTTTGCTTTTAAAGATAGCTCTGGTAGTTTTCATGTTAGTTCCTCTCGTTCAGAGATTAATTTAGATACCTGTTATCGTAAATCAATCTCTGCAAATAGTTGGGAGTTGGCTATGTGGGGTAGAGATAATTGTGGTAATTCTTCAGAAAGTACAGAAACAATAACGAATAATAGTAATGGTTTTTCTGTTAAAATAGATTGGGATACTGATGATAATTTAAACAAACTTAATATTGAATCTAGAAAAATAAATGGCACATTTAAATTACATCCCTGGGGTGTGGAGCATTGTCGTACTGTAGATGCGGGAGATGAAAACGGAAGTAGAGGTATGTCTTTCATATTCATCGTTCACTATACTGACGGTACTTGCGAAGCCAATAGTAAAATTAGTTTGAGAAATAGCGCAGATAATAATTTTCCTACCAAACCGGTAACTTGGAGATTAGTAAAAGAAAAAGTGTTTTTGTTCAATTCTTCCAATAACAATCAGCCTGCTACAGGTGCTGGGTATGTCAATAGTTATAAATACAGAACCGTATATGCTCGTAATCCTGAAAATATGACTGACCCTGCTTATGGTTTGACTTCTGACAGCTCTGCACAGTATTTAAATACCTATCGCAAATACTTTAATTATTGGGATCTAGACAATCAACAACCATTTGGTTTGATAAACAAATCAACAGTATTAAAAGGTGGTGTGGCATTGATAAATTATGATTCAGATAGGGCCAAGACATTAGATGCTATAAACTATGCAGCTTTTCTCAAAGATGATAGTGTTGATGATCATAAATATTATTTTCCTCTTGATAATGTTTTATCTGCTTGTTTAACTACTTTTCAAAAAGAAGTTTCGAATGGTTGGGAAGACACAAAGAACGATTCTCCGGTTTGTAATATGTTTAAAAAAATGTTTACCAAAGGATGGATTGGCACTGCTGGCACGTTGGTTGATTTTACCACTCCGCTTAATGCAAGAAATACAGGTTTGACTATTCGTCCACCAGTGATTGCTGCTCCGATCACTCTTTCGGCTAGTGAATGTGAAACAAAGCAAAAAATTTGTGTTGAAAAAGGAGGCACAAACTGTGGCGATAAAAATCTTTGCAAATCTTTCCAATTGGGCAGATTTAGCGTTGGTGCGCAAAATATGGTTAGTGGCACTTTGCCTTTATCTCTAAATTCACCACTTATCTTGCGTTTTTACGCTTGGGCCGATCCCTCACAGATGCCTCTGCGTCGTTTAATGGTTAAAAAGAGTAGCAGTGCTACTCCGATAGTTATGGAAGCTAATAGTGTAGGAAATCGTAAACCAGTTTGTACCGCTCATGGTTATTGTGCTTCAAATACCGGTAGTAATTGGAGCAATCCTTCTCGCTATACTTATCAGATACCTTGTAACGGAGATTGGGATTGTGTATTTAGAAATCCGAACGGTAGTTTGGTAACAGCAACTTGTAATGCCAATGATACCAGTCCATCAAGTCAAACACCGGGCGGTTTTGGTAACACTACAGATTCTGGCTGTCGTGAAACTTATTATGAATTTTATCTTAGCGGATTTAACGCAGGGACTTATCAACCAGCTGTTCAGGTGTTGGATAATTGGGGGTGGTGTAATGGATCGTGTACAGGAGGAAATTATACAGGAAATGGGTGCTATGCTGATTTTGATATGATGAGTAATTGTGAAATAAAAGAAGAAGGTTTGAATCCGTTTTTAGAATATAACGGTGTTGTAAAAGTTGATTAATTATATTTTGAAAATAAAAAAGAGCCGAGACATAGTCTCGGCTCTGTGTTACCCGAAAAAATTACTTTCTGGTACAGATTGCTTCAAAATCTATCTGAGTACGAATTTTTTTGAAAGAAATTTCCGAATGATCTTCTTTGTTCCAGCTTAGAGAAGTATTGCTACCGTCTCCGAGTTCAGGGTTGGAATATGGGAGGTCTCCTTTGCCCCAAGTTTTGCCCCAAGCACTCCAGTTATTGTTTGGACGTGGAAAATCAGATTCACACTCGTCAGTACCTTCTCGATTGGATAAAGACAATACCATTTCACCGCCGTCGAAAGTATCACCGTCTCGGAAAATAGTGCAAATCCAGGTGGTGTTGAGGTTAAGTTCCTTGGTAACGGTGCAATTGTCGATTGCTTCTCCATCGGTCGGTTCTTCATCAACCAGGTCATCAGGTTCTTCGCTGTCAACGATGTCGTCGGATTCCTCATTGTCCGTCGCATCATCCGATTCTTCGTTGTCCACGATGACTTCTTCGTCGTTCTGGTCGTTGTCGACCGGTTCTTTTGGTTCTTCACCACCACAGGCGAAGATAAAGGCAAAGGCGATGGCCGCAACCGCGACCGTGAAAGCGTTGTGCTTTTTCATGGGATTCTCCCTCTATGATGTTTGTAATGCTTGTTTTTTGTCATGCTGAATTTATTTCAGCATCTCCCCGTTAGGGTGTATGTTAATTGGATGGAAAGAAAAAAGTAAATTCGGTCTTCAGTCTACAGTCTTCTGACTACAGCCCTCTTTAAAATTTATTTCATGGGCTTTGTATCTCGTCAACTTCTTAGCTTATCAGCTTACAAGCTTATTGCTTACTAGCTTATTTTATACTTTTCTCTCTTCATCCAATTAACTTCTTTACCCGGCGTAGCTTCAGCGAAGCCGGGGCAAACACATATTTTTTTAATGAACTATTAGCACCTTTATTTTAGCCCAATTCTTGGCACTAAACAATATATGATAGCATAAAACAGGGAATTTGTCAACCCCGCTGAGCGGGGTTACAGTCACGCTTAGCGTGACAATAATCAATTTTCTGCTAATATTAGCCAAAATATACCTCAGTCTTCGGTCGTCGGTATGCAGTCTACATGTAGTTAATAATTTGGCTTTCTATGATCCGTTTCGTAGTCTGTAGTCTGTAGTCTGAAGTCGAAATTTGCCTTGCAAATTTCTTTTTTTTCCTGTAAAATTACAAAAAAAGAGATTCGATCTGCTAGATCGAAATCTTTTGTGTATTTTATATGCAAGAATTATCCAAGGCCTACGAGCCAAAACAGTTTGAAAATAATATTTATAAAAAATGGGAAGATAGTGGATTGTTTAATCCTGATGTTTGCGTAGAAAAAGGCGTTTGTAAGAAAAATGCCCCATCTTATAGCATAGTTTTGCCTCCGCCAAACGTTACCGGTATTTTACATGTAGGCCATGCTGCCATGCTTGCGATAGAGGATGTACTTGTTCGTTATCATCGGATGAAAGGGGACAGGACTTTATGGCTTCCGGGAACCGACCATGCGGCTATCGCTACTCAAACTAAAGTGGAAAAACTTTTAATGGAAAAAGGAATAAAAGAACCAAAAATAGAATTGGGTAGAGAAAAGTTTTTGGAAGAAGTGAATAAATTTGCGCAAGAATCTCACGATACTATTATTAATCAATGTAAAAAGATGGGTTCCAGTTTAGACTGGAGCAGAGAAGCATTTACCTTGGATCAAAAAAGAAGCTTGGCTGTGCGTACGGTTTTTAAAAAAATGTATGACGATGATTTGATTTATCGTGGATATAGAATTGTAAACTGGTGCCCTAGATGTCATAGCACTTTGGCTGACGATGAAGTTGAACACAAAGAACAATCTGCTAAATTTTATACTTTCAAATATAGTGCCGATTTTCCAATCGCTATTTCCACTACTCGTCCGGAGACTAAACTCGGCGATACGGCCGTGGCAGTGAACCCCAGTGACGAGCGATACAAACAATATATCGGTCAAACTTTTGAAGTGAAAAGTTTTGCTAGAGGTAATAATTTAAAAATCAAAGTTATCGCCGATGAGGGCGTAGATATGACTTTTGGTACCGGCGCTCTTGGTGTTACTCCGGCACATAGTTTAGTAGATTATGAAATGGCAATAAAAAACGATTTGCCAATAATAAAAATTATCGATGAAGATGGGAGAATGACGGCTGAGACTGGTAAAGAATATGCAGGATTGACGGTCAAAGAAGCGAGAAAAAAAGTGGTGGAAAATCTGATTGCCGCCGGATTGATGTTGGAAGAAAAAGATATCCCAAACAATTTATCTATTTGTTATCGTTGTGAAACTCCTATTGAGCCGTTACCATCGGATCAATGGTTTGTGGCAGTAAATAAAAAATTCAAATTTAAAGGTAAAAAAATAAAGGGCATAGAACCGGGAAGCGAAGCAACTCTCAAAGAATTGATGCTCAAGGTGGTGGAAAATAAACAGATAGACATAATGCCGGATAGATTTGAAAAAGTATATTTTAATTGGATCAAAAATTTAAACGATTGGTGTATTTCTCGTCAGATTTGGTATGGACACAGGATACCTGTTTACTATTGCAAAAACGGAATGACCAATGACCAAACCCCAATGTCCAATGAAGGTGTTGCTACGCAACGATTAAATAATAAATGCAAGAAACCCATTGTTAGTGTTGATCCTGTTGGAAAATGTCCGTATTGCGGTGGAGAAGTGGTGCAAGATCCTGATACCCTGGACACCTGGTTTAGCTCTGGTTTGTGGACTTTTTCTACTCTTGGTTATCCTGAAAAAACAGCTGATTTCAAAAATTTTCACCCGACCAGTGTTTTGGAAACAGGCTATGATATCATTTTCTTTTGGGTGGCGCGAATGATTCTCATGACTACTTACGCACTGGGTGATATTCCATTTGAGAAAGTTTATTTGCACGGCATGGTCAGAGACGATTTGGGTCGTAAGATGAGTAAGAGTCTGGGCAATGTCATAGATCCGCTAGTAACTATAGAAAAGTTTGGCACTGACGCAACGCGACTTTCTTTGCTTTTAGGTACATCTCCGGGTAATGATATTAAACTGTCTGAAGAAAAAATCGCAGGGTTTAGAAATTTTACCAATAAACTGTGGAATATTTCCCGTTTTATGTTGCTTAATATTCCTGAGCCAAAAAAGGATATTAGAAAAGTAAAATCAAAAACAGAAGCTGATAAATGGATTTTGAATCAATTGCAAAAAGTCACGGAAGCGATTACTGATAATTTGGAAAAATATAATTTTTCTTTTAGCGGAGAAATTTTGCGAGATTTTACTTGGGGAGAACTTGCAGATTGGTATTTGGAAGTTGCTAAAATTGAAGGTAATAAATCCGATATTTTGAATTATATCTTAAATACTATCTTGAAATTGTGGCATCCGTTTATGCCGTATGTGACAGAAACTATTTGGCAGGAGGTTTATGGAGAAAACGAAATGTTGATGGTCGCACCTTGGCCGTCATTGTCATTCCCGCGAAGGCGGGAATCCAGTGGTCATCCGTCCTGGATCCCCGATCAAGTCGGGGATGACACTGTGCATCACTTTGAAATTATCAAAGATATTATTATTGCAATTCGGGCAACTCGCGCGGATAATAAAATAGAACCGGCCAAAAAAATCAAAGCCGTTATTTCCGCCGGGGAACAAAAGAAATTATTATCCAAGAATTTAGAAATTATCAAAGGGCTAGGAAGGTTGGAAGAATTGATTATTAAAAAGACAACCAAAAAACCGAAAAATTATGTTGGTTTTGTGCAAGGAGGAATGGAAATATTTTTGGATGTGATGGGTGATATAGATGTAGAAAAAGAAAAACTGAGAATTGGTAAAGAGTTGGAAGAAACGGAAAAATATTTTGTTTCTTTGCAGACAAAACTTGATAATCAAGATTTTGTGGCGCACGCTCCGGCGGTGGTGGTGGAGAAAGAGAAAATTAAACTTGCTGAAGCGCAGGAGAAATTAAACAAACTTAAAGGACAATTGGAGAGATTGTAAAGTATATCGTATTTAGTATATCGTATATAGTATTTTATGACCGAGGAGGGGAAAATAAAAAATTTTACCGATTTAAGGGCTTGGCGCGAAGGGCATAAATTAGTATTAAAAATATATAAAATAACTGAAGATTTTCCAGATCGAGAAATATATGGCTTGGTGTCACAAATGAGAAGGTGTGTAGTGTCAATAACATCAAATATAGCAGAAGGATTTAGAAGGACGACAGATAAAGATAAAAATAATTTTTATAATATTGCCTTAGGTTCTTTGACTGAGTTACAGAATCAGTTAGTAGTGGCTAGAGATGTTGGTTATTTAGAAAAGGAAGAATTTAATTATGTGGCTTATTTAACAGTAAACATAAATAAAATGATTTTTGGATTAAAAAAGTTTAATTTTAATAAATGAGTATACGGTATACTATATACGGTATACGATATACGAACCATTAAAAAAAACAAAACTATGAAAATTGATACAGATGTCAGTAAAATAGATCAACTTTTAACTCGTGGTGTAGAAAATATTTACCCAAATAAAGATTTTTTGAAAGATGTTTTAAAATCGGGAAAACAATTAACACTTTATACCGGTTATGATCCCACATCTCCGACTTTGCATATCGGACATGGCATCACTATGCTCAAATTGCGTGAATTTCAAGAGCTTGGTCATAAAGTTATCATGCTTATCGGGGATTTTACCGGTATGATTGGTGATCCGACCGATAAATTATCTGCCAGAAAACAACTTACTCGTGAGCAGGTTTTGGAAAATTGCAAGGAATATCAAAAACAAGCAAGTTCGGTACTTAGTTTTGAAGGGAAAAATCCTGTGGAAGTTAAATATAATAGTGAGTGGCTTTCTAAATTAAGTTTTAGTGATTTGATAGAATTATCTTCCCATTTTACAGTCCAGCAGATGTTAGAGAGAGATATGTTCCAAAAAAGATTGGAAGAAGAAAAGCCTGTTTTTATGCATGAATTTATGTATCCGATGATGCAGGGTTATGACAGTGTAGCGATGAATGTGGATGGAGAAGTGGGTGGTAATGATCAGACATTTAATATGTTAGCTGGCCGTGATCTGATGTCGGAGTTAAAAGGTAAAAATAAATTTGTCTTGACTACTAAATTATTAGTGGATAGTTCTGGGGCCAAAATGGGCAAAACTACTGGCAATGCCGTATCACTTGATCAAACACCGGAAGATATGTTTGGAAAGGCGATGAGTTGGGGAGATGATATGATAGTAAAGGGTTTGGAAATTTGTACTAGAATGGATATAAGTGAAATAAAAAAGATTGAAAAAGAACTGGAAAAAGGCGGAAATCCCCGGGATTTTAAACTGGTCTTGGCTTATGAAGTGGTAAAAACTTTTTTGGGAGATGAAGCGGCAAAAAAAGGCAAGGAATATTTCATCAATACTTTTTCTAAAAAAGAAATTCCTACAGATATTCCAGAAATCACACCAAGTAAATATGATATCATTACTGTACTCACCGAAAGCAAAATTTGTAAAAGCACATCTGAAGCCAGACAAAATATAACTCAAGGCGGAGTGAAAATAAATGAAGAAAAAGTCACGGACATCAAATCTGAAGTTAAAAAAGGAGATGTTGTTCAGAAAGGGAGTAGATTTTTTGTGAAGATTAATTAGTATCTCGTATTTCGTATGGCGTATGTCGTATTCCGTATACGATATACCATATACGAAATACTAAATACGTAAATTATGTGTAAGATAAACAAACAATTAGAAAATTTATTAAGAAAAAACGGTGTTAAAGGTGACGTTGCTTTTTCGATACCTCCCAAACCAGAGATGGGGGATTTGTCTTTCGCTTGTTTTGAATTGGCAAAAAAGGAAAATAAAAATCCAGCAGAAGTTGCCAAAGAATTAACAGAAAAAATAAACTCTAAAATTCAAACGATTAAATTTATAGAAAAAGCTGTAGCTTTCGGACCATATGTTAATTTCTTTTTTGTTACCGGTGAATATGCAGAAATAGTTTTGGGTGAAATTATAAAAAAAGGTAAAAAATATGGTTTCAACAAAGACGGCAAAAATAAAAAAGTTTTGATTGAATATCCTAGCAATAATACTCATAAAGAATTACATATCGGTCATTTACGTAATATTTGTTTAGGCAATGCTTTGGCAAATATCTTTGAGGGCAACGGTTTTCAAGTTGTAAGAATAAATTATTTAAATGATTTTGGGGCTCATGTGGCCAAATGTTTGTGGGGTTTGCAAAAATTTCATTCTGGAGAAAAACCTCCAAAGGATAAACAAAAATGGTTGGGCGAGATTTATGCAGAGGCCAGTCGATATTTGAAAGATCATCCGGAAAATGAAAATGAAGTCAAAGAAGTACAAAGAAAAATGGAGGCCAAAGATAAAAGTATTTGGCCGCTCTATTTAAAAACACGCCAGTGGAGTATCGAAGGTTTTGCTCCTGTTTTTAAAGATTTGAAGGTGTTTCATAAAGCCGTTTTTTTTGAAAAAGAAACTAAACATGTAGGTCAAAAAATGGTTGATAAATTATTGAAAAAAAATATTGCTCAAATAGGAGAGGGAGGAGCTATTATCGCTGATTTAAATCAGTATGGTTTGGAAATTGCGCTTCTGCGTAAAAGTAACGGCGCTGGGCTTTATTTAACTTCCGATTTGGGATTGGCAGTTGCCAAAAATAAAAAATACAAAGTTAGTGAAAGTATTCACTTGACCGGCATTGAACAAAATCTGTATTTTAAACAACTATTTAAAATAATGGAACTCTCCGGATATAAATATAAAATGACCCACATTGGCTATGGTTTGATAAATTTACCAAGTGGTAAAATGTCTTCACGCGAAGGTACGGTTGTTTTATACGAGGATATTTACGACGAAGTTTTTACTCGAGTGCATCAAGAAACTATCAAGCGTCATCAAGACTGGTCAAAGAAAAAAATAGAAGACACGGCAAAAAAAATTGCGCTTGGTGCTATTAAATTTGATATTTTGAAACATGAGGCACAAAAAAATATTATTTTTGATCCCGGAAATGCTATTTCGTTTGATGGTTTTACTGGTCCCTATGTTATTTATACTGTGGCCAGAATAAATAGTTTGTTGGCCAAAGGTAAAAAATGTTCAATTCAAAAAGTTGATTATGATTATTTAAAAAATCCGGAAGAAAAAAATTTGATTAAACATTTGGCGAATTTTAAAACGGAATTACAAAAATCATTTAAAAACTATAATCCTTCTGTTATCACTAAATATTGTTTTGACACAGCTAAAGCATTCAGTGATTTTTATACTAAAATCAGCATTTTAAAAACCGACGATGATAAAATTCGTTGTGCCAGACTATCTTTGTGTTTAGCCACTAAAATAGTTTTACAAAATGCTCTGGATATTTTATCCATCGATTCGGTGGAAGAGATGTAAAATATTGCTAAAAATAAGGAAGAATTTTGCTGTTTGAATTATTTTTTAAAATAGAGTAAAATATACATAAGTTACAAGTTAAAAGTAGAAAGTTGTTTGGTTTAAATTTAAAAATTGCAAATTAAAAATTAATTAAAAATTTTAAATTAAAAATTAAAAATTTTATTATGATTTTTCAAAACAAAAATAAACAAAACACAGAAGGAGAAGTTGAATTAATCGAACAGGTTGAAAGAGAATCAGAGGATAATATCGATACTGTGGTAGGTCCATCGGTTAATGTAGAGGGCGATTTCTCTTCTGAAGGAAATATTATTGTCAAAGGTACGGTAACTGGCAGTGTTCACACCAGTAAAATTTTATCCGTAGAAGCCGGTGCAAAAATTATTGCCAACGTTAGAGCCGGCAGTGCTTTGATTGCCGGTGAAGTTCGCGGAAATATGAAAGTTAAAGAATCTTTGGAATTGGCTTCAACAGCGAGAATTCTGGGAGATATCGAAGTGAAAGTTTTGTCTGTAGAACCAGGAGCTGTAATTTTTGGAAAAATAGTTATGCCCGGAATCGAAGGAGTAGAAATTAAGTCCGGACGTCGTAGTCGTAAAACAGAAGAAATTAATGAAAATACGGGAGAAGAATATTTGGGATAATTTAAACGATTATGTACGTTTATTTATATGACAGCTTTTTGGAGCAAAGGAAATATAGTAATATTATAAAAAATATTGAAAATCGTCTGACAGATTATGGAATTTCCGGAAAAATTTTGCGTTTGAATAATTTTATAGACGCTAAACCGGTAATAGAAGATGAGATTAAACGTGGTGCAAAAAATATTGTTATTGTAGGAAATGATAAAACCTTTGGTTCCATATTATCACGAGGAGCCGGAAGCGATTGTGTTTTCGGTTTTTTACCTATCGGTGCTGAAAATAATACTGTTGCACCTGTTTTGGGTATTCCTTTAAACGAAGAAAGTGTGGAAGTTTTGGCAAAAAGAAAAAAAGAAAAATTGGATATCGGCTTGGTTAATAATCGTTTTTTTGTTTCTCAGCTCCATGTTTTACCTTCTAAAGTTCAAGTAATCTATGATCGTAAATTTAAGGTAACCGCTAAAGATAAAATGGAAGTGGTAGTCTGTAATTTTCAGCCTTTTTATTGGAGAAAGAACAAAAAAGATAAAGAAATTCAGGTTGTTCATCCTCAAGACGGTAAATTGGAAGCATTTTTACGTCCATTGACAAAAAGCGGTTGGTTTGGGTATAAATATGAAGAGCCTAGTATATTTCCTTTTGAAGAAATGGAAATTGTTGGCGACAGTGTATTTTTAGTGGAAACCGATGGTAAGTTAACCAAAGAAATAAATTTAAAAATTAAATTATCAAAAAATAAAATAGAAATGGTGGTGGGAAAGAATAGGATGTTTTGATATGTAGTATGTATTATGTGTATAATATTGCATAATACAAACACGGGCGAGTGGTGAAATTGGTATATTTATCCTGTATAAATGGGGGGCGGGTGGCGAAACTGGTAGACGCACTACCTTGAGGTGGTAGCGGTCGCAAGGCCTTAAGAGTTCGAGTCTCTTTCCGCCCACCATTTGTACAGAGTATTAGGTTGCAAGATGTTAAAAATTTAAATCATTCTTTGTTTGCAATAGAAATGCACTAATGTGCATTTCGCGGAGACGAGAACGCCGGAGTGATATTTTGCGAGTTTTATGACGAGCAAAATCACGAGGCGGTGGCTAGCCCGAGTAAGCCGGAAGGCGATGAGAGGCGAAGCTGAGTCTCTTTCCGCCCACCATTTGTACAGGGTACGCTATTTTTTCTCCATATAAAAAATCATATGAAATATATTTTTGGAATTTTATTTGTTGTCGTTGGTTTATTTTTTGTTTGGAAAACCGAATGGTTTATGGAAAATTTTGGGCGTATTGCTTGGGCGGAAGAAAAATTAGATGTTGAGGGTGGAAGTCGTTTGGCTTATAAACTAATAGGATTAGTTTTGATTTTTGTGGGTTTTCTTTTAATTACCAATATGTGGGAGGGTTTTCTCATGGCCACTATCGGTAGAATATTTATAAGATAAATATATGTCTAATGCAGACCTGGGTCTTTTAGATCCGACAATAATTTATAACAAAATTGGTTTGAGCGAGGGTATGAAAGTTGCGGAATTTGGCTGTGGACGAACCGGTCATTTTTTGTTTACAGCGTCTAAAGTAGTGGGAGATACGGGGATTGTTTATGCTATGGATATTTTGAAAGATGTTTTAGAAAGTGTTAAAAATCGTTGTCGTTTTGAAGGTTACCATAATATTTTAACTATTTGGACAGATATAGAAAAAGTTGGCGCTGCCAGTGTTCCAGAAAGAAGTATTGACAAAGGCTTCTTTGTTAATGTATTCTTTCAATTGAAAAATAAAGGAGGCGCTTTTGAGGAAGCTACACGGTTGATAAAAGAAAATGGCGATTTAGTAATAGTAGATTGGTCATCCAAAGTTGGAGAAACTTTGGGACCGGATCGGGATAAAATGGTTGACCCAAAAGAACTGATTCAATTGGCCAAAGAGCATAATTTTGTTTTACAGGAAAATTTTCCAGCCGGAGATTATCATTTTTGTTTAATTTTTAAAAAAGAAGGAGTGTAATTAATAAGTTATGAGTATCTTAAATTTGTTGAAAATAGAGTATTGGTTTTCTCAGCCTTATATTTTGTACGGCAATACAAAATGGTTTTGGATGTTTTTTATTTTTATTTTGATTATAGTTGGTTTTGTTTTTAAATTTTTACAAAAAAATAGTTTAGATAAGATAAAGGCTGAAATTTTTCGTCGTTTTGGTAATGTTTTCTTAGGTATTTCTATTTTTTTATTGTTTTGGTTCTTCTTTCGTCAACAACACATTCCTTTTTTTGCTTGGCGTTTTTGGTGGTTGCTAGCTTTGTTTTTTGCCGCTTCTTCTGCACTGAGCACTTTGCGTTATATGTTAAAGAGAATCCCGGAAATTCGTAAATTTGAAGAAGAAAAGCAAATGCGAGAAAAATATTTGAAAAATAAATAGTTTTTATGCCGGGGAGGTACAAAAAAGACGTTGGTGATTGGGGGGAAGAGAAAGCGGTGGAATTTTTACGAAGACAGGGGTTTGAAATAGTTGATCGAAAATTTAGCACTACTTTTGGTGAAATTGATATCGTCGCTAAAAAAAGCGACGATTATTATTTTGTAGAGGTTAAAACCAGATTTGATATAGAATTGGCCAATAATTCGGCTGTTACTTATGACAAATTACAAAAACTCTTGAAAAGCATGCGTATTTATGCCTATAAAAAGAAATTAGAGGACGTGTCACTTATTCCGGCAGCTTTGGTGGTGTATATAAATAAAAATACAAAAATAGTTAAGTTTTTATTTAATGTGATATATTGACAGGTATTAATTTAATAAGTAATATATAGTCATTAAAAAAACAATAGTTTTGAGTTTATTTTAAAATATTTTATTATGAAAAAAGAACGTACATTCGTTATCGTCAAACCAGATGGTGTTCAAAGATCTTTAATCGGAGATATTATCAAAAGAATTGAGCGTACCGGTTTAAAATTGGTAGCTTTGAAAATGGCCGTGCCAACAGAAGATCAATGTTGGACTCATTATAATAAAGACGATGTTTGGTTTGAAAGTAAGGGAACAAAAATATTGGAAAATCGTAAAAATTCCGGTATGTCGATAGAAAAATCAGCTATTGAATATGGCAAAGATATTATCAAAGCTTTAGTGAAATTTATGACTTGTGGTCCGGTGGTAATGATGATATGGGAAGGTAATGAAGCTGTTGGTGTAGTTAAAAAATTGGTTGGTTCTACGGAACCGGCAACGTCTGATGTTGGAACTATTCGCGGAGATTTAACATTGGATTCTTATAATTTAGCCGGTGCAGATGATCGTGCTGTACGTAATTTAGTACATTGCACCGATAATCCAGCCGAATCTCAAAGAGAAATAGATATTTGGTTTAAACCAGAAGAAATTATTAATTATAGACTATTGGCTGAAGAGATACTATACGATGTGAATTTGGATGGAATTTTGGAATAAAAAAAGCACTCCTTCGGGAGTGCTTTTTTAAAAACTCAAATGTCAAATCTCAATATTTAAAAGATTTAAGAAATTAAAAAAATTTAAGAGATTATGGTTTGTGTTAAAAAATCTTTTAAATCTTTTCAATCTTTAAATTATTTGGTTTTGACTTTTGACATTGTTATTTTTATGGTACAATACCTATGTTCCACCAACGGGGTAAAACTGTTCTACAAAAAAACATGTGAAGGTTTGTCGATATTTGCTTGACCTGCGGGTTAAGCGTGAGACTTACCACCTATACATTTAGGGGCATGTTTTAACCCCTTGGTTGAACGCAAAAAAATCCCTACCAATGGTAGAGATTTTTTTATTTTTAACCTTTTTTGATAGTGCGGCGACAAGTTGTACAAGCTTTTACAGTCATACCCATCATTTTTACATTTTGTAAATTTGGCTTTTGTTGACGGGGAACTTTGTTTTTAGCGTGACTAACATGATTGGCACGTGCGGAGGTTTTTCCACATATAGTGCAAGTTCGGCTCATATTTTTGTTGCTAATTTAAGTTAAATGCTTTATAATTAAGTAAAAATATTATAACTAAATTATTAAATTTTGTCAATATTTATGCAGTGGATGTCAATTCTGTTTTATTTCTTAATTATCGTTCCTTCGGCCATAATTCATGAATATGCTCATGGTTTTATGGCGGATAAACTCGGGGATCCGACCGCTCGTTATGCCGGACGTTTGACATTGAATCCCAAGGCCCATATTGATCCTTGGGGTACAGTTTTAATGCCGATCATTCTATCTGTTTTGAGTGCCGGTAAATTTTTGTTTGCTTATGCTAAACCGGTACCATATAACCCATATAATCTCAAAAATCAAAAATGGGGAGGGGCTTTGGTGGCAATAGCCGGTCCGATGTCCAATTTTTTATTGGCTTTCTCATTCGCTCTGCTAATCAGATTTTTGCCCTATAGTGATTTAACCCAGTTTTTGTATATTATCGTTTACGCAAATGTTTTACTTTTAGTCTTTAATTTGATACCCATTCCTCCTCTGGATGGTTCTAAAATACTTTATGCATTGTTACCGGCGGGAAGTGAAAAAATAATTTATTTTTTGGAAAAAAATAGTTTTATAATTTTGTTAGTTTTTGTTTTTTTCTTGTTTAATTTGATTTTCCCGATTATTCAGTTTTTGGTTAGATTTTTAGTTGGATTCTAATAGGTTGTAAATGTTGTAATTGTCATAGATGTTGTAGGTGTTGTAATAAAACAATTAGAACAAGCATATTAGCGCGATAAATCATTTTAAACAAGCGCATTAGCGCGATAAAACAATTAATTATATGAAAACTCTTCTCAGTTGGCTCTTAAACTCCGCCGCTTTAATAGCTCTAACTTATTATCTGCCTGGCATTAGCGTTTCTGGTTTTGCACGAGCGCTATTAGTAGTTTTGGTTTTGGGTTTGGTTAATACCCTTATTCGTCCAGTTGTTTTGTTTTTTACACTACCGATTAATATTTTGACTTTAGGATTATTCACATTTATTATCAACGCTTTGATGTTTTGGTTGGTTGGCTGGTTAGTAGAGGGTTTTTATGTAGCTGGTTTTGTACCGGCATTTTGGGGTGCGCTGTGTATGATGATTATAGGGTGGATAATAAATGCCATATTAAATAAATAGTCCAGTAATACAACTTTTAGTTGTTTATGAAAAATTATGCTAGCAATCGAGCACAAAAAGGCAAAACTGCCTATCGTACTCCAAGTTTATTTAAAGCCAATAAGGCTATAGTTTACGCAGATTTAAAATCAAGAGTAAATTCTAAAAAAACTAACACCTTTCTTAATTATTATGAAAAAAAATAAAGGAAAAGTTAGCTTATATTATAGTCATGATATTGACGAATATACCAAAGCTTTAAAAGAAAAAACTAAAAAATTAAAAAAAGTTAAATTTTCTTCCTTTAAATTGAAATATAAAAACGGACAATTTTCTTTTTTACGCTTGGCTTCTTCCGATATAAAAACCAAAGATAAGGTTTTATTTATTGCTGCCGGTATCCACGGTGAGGAAACCGCCGGTCCGTTGACGATTTTAAACAATCTTAAAGAAATTTTTTCTTATGCGCGAAAAAATAAAGTTAAATTGATTATTTACCCTCTTTGCAACCCTAGCGGTTTTTCACAGATGACCAGATATAATATTGACGGTGATGAGGGAGGGGAAACCGGTAATAATGATTTTTTACGCTACGAAATGGCTGATGGAACTTTTAAAGATGATATTAAAAAAAGCAATAATTATAAGGCCTGGTATTGGTCATCAGAGATTACCAAAAAATTACCATTGGAAACAAAAATAATGCATAAGCTTCTCAAAAAAGAACCACTTACTCAGGTTAGGGCTTTGCTTGATTTACATCAAGATTATATCAGTAACGTTTCTTTACCTTTTTCCTATCACTATTCTTTCGGAAAACTTGGGGTTTATAAAGATATTATAAAAAATATCAAAAAAATAGTACCGCTTTATAAAAATAGGATGATAGATGCGGGTTTTTGTGAAGTAGATAAAGAAGGAGATCGTAGTCATTGTTTGGAAGAGGCAATGTTGTCAGATAAAAACGGTTTTGTTGTGCGTCACGATGGAACTTTGCCGGATCTTTTTTATCGTCTAGGAACACCATATTGTATCACTGTGGAAACTACCGGCGCTACACCGTTGCAAGAAGCGATGGCGGTAAATATGGCCTGGATAAAAGGATTGATAGATTTAATTAAAAAATAATTTATATATTATGAAAAAAACAATTGTAATTTCTTTGGGCGGTTCTATTATTATTCCCAAAGAAGGTTTTGACACAATGTTTTTAAAAGGGTTTAAAAAACTTATTTTGAGTTTGATAAAAAAATATAGATTTATCATAGTTTGTGGCGGGGGACAGACGGCCCGTAGTTATCAACAAGCCGCCCGCACGCTTGGAGATTTGAGTTCTGAGGATTTGGATTGGATAGGTATTCATTCTACCAGATTAAACGGACATTTAATGAGAACTATTTTTCGTCGACATGCCCATAAAGCGGTAGTAAAATATCCGCTTAAAAAACAGGATTGGAAAACCCCGATAATGTTAGCTGCTGGTTGGAAGCCCGGTTTTTCCACAGATTATGATGCAGTGTTGTTAGCGAAAAAATACGGCGCAAATACAGTAATAAATTTATCCAACATTGACTATGTTTACGACAAAGACCCTCGTGTTAATAAGGATGCTAAAAAACTGGAAAATATAGATTGGGAACAATTTCAAAAAATTGTTGGCACTAAATGGATTCCCGGAGCAAATTTACCTTTTGATCCGGTAGCTAGTGTTTTGGCAAGAAAAAACAAAATGAAAGTACTATTTGTCAAAGGAACGCAGCTAATAGAAGTCAAAAAGGCGATAGAAGGTAAAAAAATCAAAGGTACGGTAATCTCATAAACACAAAATCCCTCGCTTTAAAGCGGGGGATTTTTTTAATGTTAAGTATTTAATATAAGATATAAAATTCTTTATTTTAAATTAGTTAAAAAACAGGAAGCCTCGTCACGCTTAGCGTGACTACAACCCCAGACTTTTCTTCGCGGGCCACGCTTAGTGTGGCTTTACCGGCGCTTAGCTAAAACGGGGCCACGCTAAGCGTCGGGTTGACAAAATCTTTAAAATATGCTAATTTAAGCTATTAAGTTCTTTTACAAGCGAGGTAAAAAACCATGGACAGGTGTAGACAAGATCTCCACCTGCATATTGGTGGAGATAATTTAGAAAACATTGTAAAAAATGCAAAAAAGTCCGGGATCAGAACACTTTCATTACTTGACAAGGAGAGTGTGGAAAGGACTTTGGAGATTGAAGCGGTTTGTAAAAAGTACAGTTTGAATTGTTTGCGTGGCGTGGAGGTTAATGCTAAATATGCAAACAAGGTCTATCATTTTCTGATATATAAGTTTAGAAATATTCAGAAAGTGCGGGGATTCTTTAAGAGAGAAGCCAAAGCCAAGTATAAACGAGTAATTAAGGTGATTGCTCTTTTACAAAAACTAGGCTGGCAAATTGATCTGGAAAAATTGGGCAATATACCCAAGACTAATCTCGGGCGGCGTTTGGTGGTGGAAAATATTCGAAATCACGCAGACAATCAGGAAAGGCTATTAAAAGAAGGGATTTTTAGTAATGATGATTTTTATCGCCGTTATTTGGAACTTGGTAAACCGGCTTACTATGATCGTAAGGTTAGTAGTGTTTATCAGTTGATCAAAACTATGCGTGCGGCTGGAGCCTTGATAGTCTGGGCTCATCCATGGCGAACCATCAGAGAAAATTTTGGAGAAGAAAATTTCCGAGATAATTTTTCGGGAGTTTTCAATTATTTTAGGAAGATAGGGATTGATGGAGTTGAGGTTTACTATCCTGAAGTTCCTAAAGAGACGGTAATTTTTATGTATTGTCTTTGCCGGAAAAATCAACTGTTGGTTACCATAGGTTCTGATAGTGTGGGGTCTGAATTGATTCCACTCCCTATAATAATCAAAGGGAAGGAACCTAATGATATTTCTAATGCCAACTCGCTTTACAGAGGGGTGCTCTGACAACAGACCCCCTCTTTTTTTGTGTCAAGCTCTTACCCTTGACAAATAATTTAATCTTGATATAATGGTTTCACCATAGACAGTAGCTCCCCTTTGGGGTTAAATAAGCTACCGAGGTAATCTCACCCAAATTTTTGGGGTCAGGTCGAAGATGACCGTTTTGTCTGTGGTATAACCATAGATTTTTTTTGTTAACGCTTAATTTCTAAGCGTTAGCGAGATCTAAAAAATTATGCCAAAAACAAAACAACAAAAAAAGGTAATCGTGGAAAGTTTAGGTGATGACGTTAAGAAAGCAAAAGCTGTAGTTTTTGCCAATTTCCAAGGTTTAACTGTCAAAGATTCCGAAGATTTACGTAAAAAATGTCGTAATGTCGGAGTAAATGTGATGGTGGCCAAAAAAACCTTATTACGTAAAGTTTGCGAAGAGCTTGGTTTAAGTGATATTAATCCAAAAACTTTTGAAGGTGGTGTTGCCACTTTTACAAGTCAAAACGATGAAATTGCCCCGGCCAAAGTAGTCGCAGATTTTGCCAAACAAAATGATAAAGTTCTTATTTACGGTGGAATTTTAGAAAATAAATTTATTGCCGGTGATTATGTAAAAAACTTGGCCTCATTACCAAGCAAACAAGAACTTTTAGGCAAATTGGTTGGTACTATCAACGCTCCGGTTTCTGGATTTGTAAATGTTTTAGCCGGAAATTTACGTGCTTTAGTTTCAATTTTGAATAATATCAAAGAATCAAAAGCTTAATTAATTTAAAATTTTCAGTTTATAGACTGAAGTCTAATAATAAAATTATGTCAGAAGAAAAAAATGTAGTTGTTCCTGAAAAGTTTCAATCTTTGGTGGAACAAATTGAAAAATTGTCTGTCTTGGATTTAGCCGAATTGGTTAAAGTCTTAGAAGAAAAATTTGGTGTTTCTGCTGCTGCTCCAGCTATGATGATGGCCGCTGCCCCAGTTGCCGCTGCTGCTGCTGAAGAAAAAAGCGAATTTAATGTTGAATTAACTAGCTGCGGTGATAACAAAATCAATGTTATCAAAGCTGTAAAAGAAATTACTGGTTTAGGTCTTGCTGAAGCCAAAGCTTTGGTTGACGCTGCTCCCAAAGTAATTAAAGAAGGTGTTAAAACTGCCGAAGCTGAAGAAATGAAAAAGAAAATTGAAGAAGCTGGTGGTAAAGTAGAATTGAAATAAATAATTTCGATTAAATAAAAAAATCGCCCGTAAGGGCGATTTTTTTATTTAAAAAATACGCCACTTTTTAGGTGGCGTTTTTTTAAGGGTTAAATAACACTTTTTTATTTATCCAATTCCTCAAGAGCATACTGGCGATACATATATGCAACCGGATTGGTTTGTGCCAGTATATTTAAACTGGATAAAATAGCATTTTTAGCAGAAAGTATAACTGCCATAGGAACATTTGAAGGAGTTTCAAGCGAACTCCAGACATCGTGAGGTTTTTCTTTGGCTGTAGCCGGAACAGCTATTACAGGCCAGGAAGTACGGGTAGCTAAAATCGGTCCGAGTCCATTACTCATGCCAACGACGGTGACAATTACTCCGCCCTCCGGAAATGAGCTTAAAATTTCTTCCAATTTGGCAAGGCAAGACGAAGGTGATTTATGTCCGGAGATAGTGATCTCTGTTTTTTCAATGCCGGCAATTTCTGGAATTTTAGGAAACTGGTCAGAAGGGGAACCGCGCCAAAGAACAATGGTTTGTTTTGGAATATTAAATCTGTTTACCAGGTTGGCAACCACGGCATATTTATTGGCAATAGTTGCCATTTCTACATTATCTCTGAAAAGCTGTTTTGAAAGTTCTTCCCATTTATTTGTCCGTAATCTCCAGCTATCATTGTCTATAACATCAGAGACCAGAAGTTTCCCTTCCTGATTGATTCCAAATTCGATTTTGAAATCAATCAAACGACAACCGAGTTTTGTCCAAGCACTTTCCAAAACAAGAAAAGTTTTACGGGTAAGTTCTTCAATTTTTTCCACAGTTACGCCTTTTGGCAAGAAATCATTTTTGTTGAGTTCAATGCCGGTGTTAGCGGTTTTGATCCAACTGGGCTGTTTGGGTTCATACAATACCCATTTTTCTTCATAAGGATTGACGATAAAAGGATCTTCAACCGTTGTTTCTCCGCGGTAGTTACCCTGCATGTCCACAATTTTTTTTCCAGTTGTTTTCAGGAACAGCTCAAAGACAAGTTTGTGAAAACGGTGAGGGGTTTCATTTTTCTGTTTTTCCAGATTGGGAAAACGCTTGAGATAACTCCCTACGGCATAACGCCGGATGATTACTTCAAGCGGAATCATTTTACATTCCGGTGCGATAAATTCTGTTTCTGAAATCTGTTTTTCAAAAGCGACCGAAATACCAGCTTCTTTCAAAAGAGAAAAGACTGCACAAGTAGTGGTGGTGGCGTGGACTGCCTTGTTATCCATTACCTGTGTTTGTGAAGAATCGTCGTTTTTTGTGATATCATTTTTATTTTGAATGACCACAAATCCCGGTTTTTCTTCAATACGGAGGATTTTTTTTGTTTTTCCTTCCTTTAACAATAAATTTTCATCTGACATTTTTTACTCCTTTAATTAATCATTGTTAAAAACTTTTTTGAAAATATAATCGATATGACGCAATTTGGAATCGAGATTGAAACATTCACTCAGTTCTTTTTCATCAATCCCCATTTTTTTTATCTCTGTATGCGCAAGTAATGCCTGAAGGAAGTCAGTGTGATTCTTTTTGCATTCAAGAGCGATGTCGCGCACCAGCGTGTGAGCAATTTCTCTATTAGGACTTTTTGAAGCAACGAGCATCATAACTTCCTGAGAAAAAATAAGGCCTTTGGTAAAATTGAGATTGTCCATCATTATTTCCGGGAAAGCCCCCATATTTTCAAGAACACCGGTTAATCTGTTCATTGAAAAATCCAAAAGGGAAGCTATGTCAGGAATAAGCACCCTCTCGGATCCGGAATTATCAAGAGAGCGTTCATGCCAGCAATTTGCCAAATTTTCGTAAGCGGTTGGTACATAAGAACAAGCTGTTCTCATTAAAGAACAGATGTTTTCGCTGCTTATGGGATTTTGCTTGTGTGGCATTGCCGAGGATCCTTTCTGATTTTTACTGAAAGATTCCATTACTTCGCCGATTTCCGTCTGAGATAGAAGGCGAATGTTTAGAGCAAATTTTCCAATACTGGCGCAAATTATTCCCAAAGTCGTCATATATTCGGCGACTATATCACGGGAGACAATCTGAGTGGCAATAATGGGTTGAAGTTCAAGTTCTTCGCAAACCATTTCTTCAATCTTTGGATCAAGGGTATACATACCCACCGCTCCGCTGATTTTTCCGACAGATATGGTTTCTTTTAAATGTTTGAGCCTCCTTGCATGTCTTTTCAGTTCGTCATACCAATTAGCTAATTTAACTCCGAAGCTAATTGGCTCTGCGTGGATTCCGTGAGTACGCCCGATTTCAGGTGTGTATTTGTATTTTTCAGCTATCTTTTTTACTACCTCCATGAGTTTGGAAATAGTTTTTGATAATTGAACAATACTTTCACGCATCTGAAGGCTCAAGCTTGTGTCGCCGATATCGTAAGAAGTCAAGCCTTTATGAAGCCAGGGGCGCAAACCTTCGGGAAACTGTGGCGATACATAAGACAAAAAAGCAACCACATCATGTTTGGTCACTTCTTTTTCGATTCGGTTGATTTCTTTGGGGTCAATACCGATTTTTTCGATAAGATTCTCGGGTACAGATTCTTTTAGTTCTCCAATCCTGTACCGAACTTTAAGCACGGCGATCTCAGTCAATAACCAGTAGAAAAATTTTCTTTCTTCTGAAAAAATTTTTTTCATTTCTGGTGTAGTGTAACGGTCTAACATTGTTGCCTCCTTTGGCTGATAGATAAAGTGTTATTTAATTGTAAAAAAACGAATTTATAAATTTCCTCCATAATTTATGGAGAAACCTTACTAAAAAATAATCATTTTGTCAAGCATTATATTGATATTTTTATTTTATTTTTTTGTATAAAAAATACCGCGAAGATAAACTTCGCGGTAAATAATTTTTTGGATAATTTTGAAATTAGTGGCCGAAAAATCCACGGCCAATTTTATCCGGAATCAGATAAAGAGCAATATCTTTTTTCTGACAATATTTGATAACATCTTCGTCTTTGACTGATCCGCTCGTTGAGATGATAGATTTAACCCCAGCTTTAACAAGAGCCTCCACTCCGTCAGTATAAGGAAAAAAACTATCGCTTGCGGCTGAGGCACCCAAAATCGAATGTCCGCAAGCAGTAGCCCTATCCAAAGCTAACATTGAGCCATAAACACGAGCCTGTTGTCCAACTCCGTTTCCAATGAGCGTCCCTTTGATAACTAGGGTTATGGTATTACTGTTTGAAGTATCGCAAATGGCTTTTGCTAAGAGCATATCGCGCTCCTGTTCTTCAGTTGCTTGACCGATTTTTTTAAGTTCCGGATTTTTTAAATCCAGAATAAATGTATAATTCGGTTGAAGTAACAACCCGCCTCTTACATAACGAAATCTTGGATTTTTATCTAGACTGTCATGCGAAAGATTGGCGAGGGATGGATTAACGATAAACCTACATTTATCACCTTTGCGTTTCATCATTTCCATAGTACCGTCATCAAATCCCGGTGCTATAATACCATCCAGTATTTTGGATGCTCTGTATGAAAGAATAGCCTCGGTAATTTTTTTAGTGACTTGAAAATTTAACATAACAAGTCCGCCGAAAATTGCCAAGGGGTCGCCCAGGATCATATTTTTTGTAACTTCTTCAGGAGAAGAAAATCCGATTGCTGCTCCACAAACATTTCCATGTTTGGCGCCCAACGCGATAAAAGGTATTCTGTTATAGTTTATATCAAATGTAGCAGCAATATGCGTCATTGTCTGTAAAAGTCGATCAATATCGCAATAATTGTTATAACTCGGTTCAGTTCCGGCAGTGATTTTGAATTTATCAATTGCCAAATGATCTTCATTATCACTCTTGCAATAAAGAGCAGCCGGTATTTGATGACCATTTTCCCCATATTTACATACGGTTTTTTGGGTACCAACCATTCCGGTATATTTGCCCTTACCATGATAAATAGCAGAAGACAAAACATAGTCAGCTACCACAGATTCAGCTTTTGCTACAAGTTCATTGATGAATTTTTCTTTTTCTGGTTCACCTGATTTTAACCACTCAATTACACGAGGGCGATCTCCTGCTTCACATAATACTATCCTTCTGCCTTTTACAGCAGAGCGTAACATGGTTGGTCCACCAATATCAGTTTTTTCAATTACTGATTCTACAGTGCAATCTGGTTTGGATATTTCCTCTTTAAGAGGGTACATATCAACACACACAAGGTCGATCAAAGGAATTTTTTCGGTTTCAAGTTCTCTGAGATCTTCCTCAATATATCTGGCAAGAATACCAGCGTGTACCTGTCTTGATAGAGTGACAACTCTGTGGCCAAGAATCGCTTTTCCTCCAATAAGCGTGGCTACATCTGTTACGGAAATCCCAGCCGCACTAATTACTTTGGCCGTTCCTCCTGAAGATAAAATGTTCCAGCCAAGCTCGACAAGAGCTTTGGCAAATTCAACAATACCGGTCTTGTCATACACTGACAAAAGTGCAGTTTTTTTCATGAATAGCTCCTAAAAAAAGTTGATGTTATAATTGTAAAGGAAACGTAAAAATTTTTACGGTTCTGACTAGAAATAGTATTACAATAATTTTAATGTTTTGTCAATTTTGACATAAAAATAAAATTACGCTGAACGACTCAAATTATTGAGTCGTTCAGCGTGTATAAAAAAAACACTCTCACGAGTATTTTTTTTATTATGTACACGCTGAGGGATTCGGCTTCACCTCTCGTCGTCTTCCGACTCCTCGGGTTAGCCACCAGCTCGCGGTTTTATTCGCCTGTAAGCTCATAAAACATCGCTCTGCTGTTCTTATCCCTACACGACTCAAATTATTGAGTCGTTCAGCGTGTATAAAAAAACACTCTCACGAGTATTTTTTTTATTATGTACACGCTGAGGGATTCGAACCCACGACCCCCTCGGTGTAAACGAGGTGCTCTAACCAACTGAGCTAAGCGTGCTTGAATGGTTAATATTATAAAATAATTTTTTAGATAAGTCAAGGATCATTTTTCTTTGTCAAAAAATAAAAAATAAGGTATAATTTGATTTGTTACATATTACATCAAAATATTATTTTAAAGAGTTATGTATAAAAATTCAGATCAAAAAGTAGTTTTGCATAAAGGTGCTTATAAATATCAAGCCACTGTCGGAGAAGCTATTTTTATGATTACAGGGATGATTATTGGTGCCGGAGTTTTGGGTATTCCTTATGTTGTGGCGCAAACAGGTTTAATTCCCGGCCTTTTTTATATTATAGTTTTGGGGTTAATAATGATGTTTTTGAATTTAATGGTTGGAGAGATAGCTATTCGCACTAATGAAGAATTACAATTGCCGGGTTTTGCCGGTAAATATTTAGGTAAATGGGCGAAGATTTTAATGTCTTTTATTATTATTTTTAGTGGTTACGGTGTTTTGCTTGCTTATATTATTGGGGAAGGGGAAGTATTATCTGCTTTATTTGGCGGACCGGCTGATTATTGGAGTGTATTATTTTGGTTTTTTGGCAGTTTGATGATTTGGCTTGGTTTGCAAACTATCAAAAAAGTTCAAAAATATCTTAGTTCCATAGTTATATTTATTATCATCGGGTTATCTTTATTTTTATTTAAAAAATTTAATTTTGAAACACTTACTTATTTTAATCCGGCCAATATTTTCTTGCCATTTGGCGTGGTGTTATTTGCATTGCATGCCACTCCGGCTATAGTGGAAGCTCATGCGTTATTACCAGGTAGCCAGAAACATTTTAAAAAAGCCATTATTATTGGCTCGCTTATCCCGATGGTCGTTTATATGGTGTTTGTTTTGGCGGCTGTGGGCTTTAACGGTCAAAGCATCACCGAAGTAGCGACTGTGGGCTTAAGTCGTCAATTTGGGCCGTTTTTTGCGTTCATAGTCAATATTTTTGCCGCAATTGCCATGGGTACTTGTTTTATGGGTTTTGGTACTGCGCTCAAACAAACATTGGTTTGGGATCATAAAATAAATAATTATTTAGCTGACATTGCTGTGATTTTTATTCCGATTCTTATTTTTGCTTTAGGCGCGCGTTCGTTTATAGGAGTTCTGGAAATAGTTGGTGGTTTATTTGTCAGTGTGGAATCTATTTTATTGGTTTTGATTTATGCCGCTGCCAAGAAAAAAGGCGATTTACCCGCAGATCGATACGGACTAAAATATTATTGGGTTCTTATAGTCCCGGTATTTATTATTTTTAGTATTACAGCGGTTTATAGTGTAGTGAAGATGATCGGTTAAACAAAAGATTTTAAAATAATATTAAATATAAAACAAGGTGTTAAGACCTTGTTTTGTTAACTCAAAACTCAAATGTCAAATCTCGAAACTACAACTCAAAACCTTAAAACTTTGTCATTCCCGTTGCCTTCGATGGAGGAATCCAGTAGTAATAACTAATTTAAACCTTCCTGGATCCCCACCTACGCGGGGATAGCACTTCTTGTTAATTTTGACATTTAAAGTTATGGTTTTGACTTTTGAGATTTATCTCACCACTTCACTCCCAATTTTACTTCCTTCATCATCACTTTCCAATTTGTTGATTATTTTTTCAAATACATACTCATGTTTTTTTCCGGTAAGTTTATCAGTTGCTTCAATTTTTAATTCTTTTATTAATGTCAAATTTTTACCTAAATCATCTATAGTAGGGATAGTTTCCGTTTCAAAATATAAACCAAAAGAAGTAAAAGCGGGGATTGAGTCTTGTTGCCACAACGCTTCATTGTTTGAAAACATCATTTCATCTCCATAGTTCACGCTTTGTTTGCCGGTAAAAGTTGTTTTTGTTCCCGGTTTAGCGATGAGTTTGAAATTTGTTAATTCGTTGGCTCCGTTTTGAATATCTATATAAGACCAATATTTTGTAGAAAGGCCAACTTGCGGTGGTAAAGGTCCTCGTCCTACTTGATCTCCATTTTTCGTATAATATCGTAATTTATTTTTGGTAATAAGCAAAGAGGGGATATAAATTTCTAAATTTTCTCCGGTTGTAGAAAAACTTATCTCACTGTCAAAAAGTTCGGCGGAAAAAATAGGAATAAGTTTCAATAGTGAAGAAAAAGAACCGGCATCATTTTTTAATTTTAAATTTAGAGTAAATAAGTCTAGTTTTGAAGGCGTGCCATCGGAAAAAATTGTTCGAGCGGAAGATCCGATAATTATTTTATTATCGTCTATTTCGATATTATTCATTTGAGCACAAAACGGGAGATCAAGTACCTCGTTGACATCTTCCAAAATCAAACTTTGATTTTGGAGAATATTACCGGAAAGATTTTGAAAATAAATTTCCAATTTTAAATTTTCACCGGAATCAAGATAATTTTTTATTATTTGGGGATTTAATTTTAAACCGATATCTGGGCTTAAAATTTTTAATGAAGAATTTTCCAGATGTTGAATGAAATTTTTTCCATTAAAATTTCTTTTGACAGAATAAGAAAAGGGGATATTGCCGATTGTTTTTGGGATTAGCGCTACACCTTCAAAAACAACTTCTTCTTCCGGGCTTAAGGAAAAAAAACCGGATTTGTCTATTTTATCAGTATTTTTGCTGATTTTAGCGTAATTTGGTAATTCTAATGTTAAACCATCAATATTATTTTGGCTTAAATTAGTCAATTTGATAGTAAAAGGTATTTCTTTATCAGGAAAAGAGCTTTCTTGTATGTTTATTTGACCAGTAATTTCCGAACCAGTGTATTTTATAAGTCCCATTTCGTTTTTTTGATCAATTTTGCTTGTTTTTCCTATTTTATATGTCAGTGTAGCCAAAATCTTGTCAGTTTGGGTAACATCGCCAATTAATTGTCCAGAAATTGTAATTTTACCGTTTCCGCTAGGCTTTATTTGACCTAAATTGATAGAATTTGAGTCGGAAATATGTTCATTTTTGGCTTTATTTAGTATAAAACCAGATGGAAGGTTTAAAGAAAGTGATGTATTTTCAAGATTAAATTTGCTATTATTCGCATAGGTGATGAAAATATCCAAATCTTGTCCGCTAGTTATTTTTTCGCTAGAATAAGCGAAATTTAGTTCTATTTTAGAAGCTATACTAGGAGTCCAAAAAAACCAAAAAATACTAATTCCAAACAAAGAAATGGCTAATATTAGCAAAATAATATCAAAAACAAAAAGTTTTTTAGCATGCTTGTAAATATTTAAATACCTATTATCAAAGGTTTTCTTTAAAAATTTAATTAATTTCATAATTTTGTTTTTGTATTATGTAGTATATAGTATGCATTATGTATTTTTTAGTGTTAAGTTTATATGTTGCATATTGCATAATACTTAATACTTTATACTTAATATATGCATTATACACCTTTTCTCATTGACGCACAAATGGGTTTTGTGGTATTATTTTAGACATTAGAATGGCTGGCAAAAGAGAATGTTCCGGTCTTAATTTTTTTGCTATAATTAAATAAAATTGAATACAATTTGTATTCAAAACTAACCAATAAAATAAGGGCAAGGCCATTTTATTGGTCGTAGCCCCTTACCTGTTTCCAGGTGAGGGGTGTAACATTTCTTCATTATTAACGTCTACTAAGATGTTGAGCGGTATTTCTGAAAATATATTGGTTTATAAACTCAAAGCTCACAAAGATCCTGAAGCTTTTGCGTCTCTTTATGATATTTATGTTAAACGAATTTACAGGTTCGTTTATTTCAAAGTCAGTAGTCGTGAAGAAGCTGAAGATCTTACTTCTGAAGTTTTTTTGAAAGCTTGGAATTATGTTAATGAAAATAAAGAAATAAAAAGTTTTAGCGGTCTTCTTTATAAAATAGCACGAAATAGTATTGTGGACCTTTATCGCAGTAAATCGGTTCGCGCTGAAACTATATTAATTTCTTCTTTACCTGACGGGATAGAACCTGGGGACGGAGGAAAAAAAGCGAGGGAGATGAACGTTGATTTGGAAGCAAAGGATTTGATAAGGGCGATTAAAAAATTAAAATTAGAATATCAAGAAGTGTTGACCTTGCGCTATGTAGATGAACTTCAAATAGAAGAAATTGCCGAAATTACTGGTAAGGGAAATATTGCAGTTCGTGTCACTTTGCATCGCGCCTTGAAAAAATTAAAAAAATTATCAGGAACAGAATAATGTCGATTCGTAATTTCGTATTATTTCGTAAGTTCGTACGTAATTTATTTATGTCTCGTGATTTAATCTCACAACTCAAAAATCTCAAACATAAAGATATCACTCCCAGTGATGCGTGGTTGAAGCAAAACCGCGGTATTTTGTTATCTCAAATCAAAAACAATGCCGTGTCCAATGCTCATACTTCTTATGAAAATTTTTGGATTGCAATGTCCGTGTTTTTTGGTGAAAAAATGATTTTAAATGTAGTAAAACCCCTATCTATTCTTTTGATAGTCACTATGGTCGGAACTTCTGGTTGGATAGCTACTGTGGATGCTGCTTACGAAAGTTTACCCGGAGACATATTATATGGAGCCAAAAGAGTGGTAGAAAAAACCCAGATTACTACCGCTTCGGTTTTGGGTAATAAAGATACTGAAACTAAACTTCATTCTGAATTTGCCAAACGTCGCGCCAATGAAATAAAAAAAGTTTCTGTTAGTGATGATCCGAAAAAAACCGAAAGAGTTGTAGAAACAGTAAAAGATTTAAAAAATGAGATGAATAATTTGAGTGATAAATTGGAAGGAAGCAAACAAGTTAGTTTAGCGGCCAACACTCTCAAAGAAGTAAAGAAAAATACGGATCAGATTAAAAGCGTTTTGACCGAAGTAAAAGATGACCTATCTCTTGTAGCGACTTCAACAGTAGATAAAAATACAGTAGAAGTTATTTCGCAAGCCAAAGACATGGTAAAAGATGTAGCGGTTAAAACCGTTGAAGCGGTGGTAAGTAAACATCTAGAAGGTGACGTTAGTGTTAGTACGGATGAAATCAAAAAAATGTTAAACGAAACTGTTACTGAAACTATCAATGAAACCTTGGTTAAAACCGGTAATTTGGTGGGGGTAAATAATATTGTTGAAGCGGTTAAAACAGAAATTAAAGTTCTTGATAGTGCCAGTTCTACTGCTTTTTCTACAACCAGCTCAGCTGATTTGGCGCAACAAATAGAAAATATAGCCAGCACTACCAAGCAAGCTGCGTTACAAACTCAGGAAATTATCAAAGATTCCGATAAAAAGACCGATGAATTACAATCAATGTTAAATAGCGGAGATTTGGCCGGAGTTTTAAATATGGTAAAGGAAGTAAACGAAGTAAATAAAACCGTGGAGAAAATTATTGATACGGCGGTTGGCAGTGTTCAATTGGCTTTGCCTCCGGTAGTCAGTGTGGTAAAAGAAAAAACCGAAGCCGGAATCAGTGTTACTTCAACAGCGGATGTAAAAGTGATAGTGACGAGCACTCCGACGGCTTCAACGACTATCATAGTAACAACTACCCCGGTTAATACGTCTACTACGGTAGAGACAAGCACACTTAAAAAATAATTTTCAATTTTTAATTTTACAATTTTTAATGAATTTTTAAGATTTAATGCTTAAATTATTTTTGAAAATTTATTCATTGTAAATTAATTAAAAATTTTAAATTTTAAATTAAAAATTTCATTTAAATCTTAATTCACCCGACTTACTCCTTCCAGTTTGTAGAAAAGATAAATCTTATCTCCAAGCTGGAGGGGGCTACTAAGTCAATCCACTGTTGCTTACAAGGTCGAGAGTCCATATGGACTCGCACAGTATTGTGCGTTTGGCGGGCTAAGGGCATATGTCTTAGGTCATCAAACAAAAAGTTCCGAATTTTTCTGACCCTGCTTGTCGGGCGCGCAGAAAACCGGAAACTATAAATTATTAATTAAATTATGAACTTGAAGAAAATTTTTACCATGGGCGTAGTAATGACAACCATCGTGTGGTCATTAGGCGTTGCCACTTTGGTTCCTTCTGTAGCTAATGCTATGGATTCTACCTGTCCAACTTTAGTTGCAGGTGACATGATCAAAGTTACTGGCAAACCAGCTATCTATGCTCTTGATAACAACTTGAATTATCGCTATTTTCCAGATGGTGATGTGTTCAAATCCTGGAACGCTGATGAAGCTTATGGTGCATACTATAAGTCCATCACCCAAGCTTGTTTTGACAGCTTGGCTCAACCTGCCGCAGCTCCATACCATGTTTTCTATCGCTCCGGTTCTTACCTCGTTAAGTACCTAAGCTCTGATACATTGTATGTTGTTTCTTTAAACAACAAATTGATTCCTATCACTGATGCTGCAGCAAAAGCTATTTTTGGCACCAATTATACTTTCAAAACAATTGGTTTGTCTGAATGGCCTCTATATACCAAAGATACCACCACTATCACTGAAGCTACCGTTTATCCTGGTATGCTCGTGAAATCTGGCAGTATCAATTATTTTGTTGATGAAGGTAAAGTGTTACGCGAAGTTACTGCCGAAGGCATGACCGCTAACCGTTTCAAAGCTGCTTTTGTTCGCACCGTTTCTGTTTCTGGTTTGACAACTGGTGCTACTATCAGCTCTGAAGTTACTTCTTTGACAAAAAGAGTTGGTGATTCCGGTACTCCTGGAACCACCCCAGCTCCAACAACTAACGTAACTGTTAGCTTGGCTGCTGATACCCCAGCTTCTATGACTGTTCCTGGTGGCTCTACCAATGTTACAATGTTGAAATTCAACGTTAATGGCAGTGGTATTGTTAATCAGATCATTTTGAAAAGAAATGGCATTGGTTCAAATTCTGATTTGACCAATGTTTATCTTTACAGCGGTACCACTCGTTTAACCAGTGGTCGTACTATCGCTTCCGATACCAACACTGTTACTTTTGGTAGTTTGAACATCAGCTTACCAGCTACTTTGACTGCTGTAGGTGATTTCACAATTGCTGGTGGTAATAATGGTAACCAAAGCGGATTGTCTGTTGTAAAAGTAAATACTGTTGACATTAATAATGTAAATGGTAATTATTTCTCTCTTAACACCAATGCTACCGCTTCCGCTGTTACTATTGATGATATCTCTGGTAATTGGGAAGTAACATTGGGTTCAACTGGAGCTGATCTTGCTAAATTTAAAGTTGTTGCTGGCGTTAATGATATTAACGTAAGCAGAATCGTATTACGTCAAGGCGGCGCTTTGGCTAATACAAATTTAGCTAATCTCAAATTGTATGTTGGTTCCACTTTATTGGCAACTGCCAGCAATTTGGTTGGTGAAAAATTGATTTTCAATTTGATTACTCCTTATACTATCGCCAAAAGTCAAACCAAGAACTTCACTGTTACTGGTGACTTGACTGGTGGTCGTACAACCGACAATGTTAAATTCTATGTTGACGAAGTTACCGATTTATATGTAGTTGATTCTATGTATAATGTTGGTGCTCGTGTCACAAACAGCTGGGCTCTTGGCGATCAAATCGTCAATATGGCCGGTGGTCAAATCACCTTGGCTGATAACGGTCCTGCTGCTTCCACTATTGCAGTTAATACTACCAATAACAACTTGCTTAAAGTTAATGTTTCTTCTGAAAGAAACGTAACTGTTAAAAAAGTTAAATTGACTATTAATGTAGGTGGAGCTTTTGCTTATCCTGGTGATGTTACTGACATCAAGAATGTTAAATTAGTTGATACCGATACAGGTTATACCTTGGTTGGTCCAGCTGATCTAAGTTCTTTTACTGATGCTAATCCAGTATTTACAAAAGAATTTACTGATTCTTTTGATTTAACAGCTGGCACTGTCAGACACTTGGCTATCCAAGCTGATTTTGATACAGCTCTTACTGATCTTGCTACTATTAAAGCTACTTTGGACTTAAGCGGTGCTAATTATCTTTATGATAATGATGCTTCCGAATACATGGCTAGCAGTAAAATCGTTCCGTCCACTTTGGTCGGTAAAGATATGACTGCTTCCACTGCTTCGGTTACTATTACAAAAACTGCTACTCCAAACAACTCTACTCAAGTAAAAGGCAACAAAGATGTTAGTGCTCTTGGTATTAGTTTCTCTGCCGGTACAGCTCAAGATCTCAAACTTAACAAAGTTGTTTTAGCCGTTTATGGCAACTCAGCTACAAATAATTGGGGTACTGTTTCTGGTGATACTGATGCTAATACTTTGGTTGAATCCATTTCTTTATGGGATGGTTCCACTCAAGTTGGTGTAACTAGATCTCTTACTTTGGTAGATAACGATGCTAGTGGTGCTTTTACCGCTGGTGATTGGTACAAAGCAGAATTCAACAATCTCAGCCTCGTACTTAATAAAGGTGCTAATAAACAGTTGATTGCTAAAATAAATTTACGCAATACTTTTACTGGTACTAAGTACATTGCTGTTGATGCTGACAAAGCTTTGTTGGAAATTGAAAATGCAGAAGGCAACATTTTGACTGGTTTAACCGGTAAATTAAATGGAACTACAACAAAACTTCCTTTAATTACTGCTGTTCAAACTGGTACATTAACTGCTGCTGTAGATGGAAATACTCCAACTACTGGAATGATTTTGACTGGTGCTAGCAATATTGTTTACACCACATATCGTTTCAATGCATCTGATGAAGCCTTCACTATCGTTGGTGCAAAGATCGTTAATAGCGATCCTACCAAAGATGCTACCTTCAATAAAATTACTTTGGAATACAAGAATGAAGCTGGTTCTACTGTCACTAAAGAAGGATATCTTTCTGCCGGTGCTTTGACCTTCTCTGATGGTCAAATGGATCTCTTTGTTCCTGCTAACACCAACGCTATATTGACAATTAAAGCTGACCTCAACAAAGCTGATGATGCTGGTACTTGGGGCAATGCTTTGAAAATTGGTTTGGAGAAATCTGCTAACCAATTCGGTGCTTCCGCTAACTTGACAGATGCCTTTATCGCTATTGGTAAAGCTTCTGGTGCAAAAGTTTACGGCAACACCAACAATATTACTTTGGTAGATTCCACAGTAAACGCTAAAACAGCTCGTAAAACTAATATTATCGTAGCTAACGCTAAAACCGATGGCGCTTCTTCTCAGAAGATTAACGATAATGTTGGTACTTATACCTTCACTTCCGAAGCAGAAGTTGGCAGCAACCAGAATTCTACTGTAACTGCCGTTACTGTTGCTTTGAGTGGTAGTATGATTACTGCTGGAGGAGATAATTTAGTAACTGTAAACGTATACGACAGCCCAAGCTTTGGTGCTGAATCCTTAATGGGTCAAGCCGCTTTGCCTGTAGCTGGAGGTGCTATTACTGGTGCTATTACTTTAACAACTCGCAATGAATTTAACGGTGTAAAAACCCTTTACTTCGTTGTAGATTCTACTGATGTCAACTTAACTCCTGGTACAACTGGTACCAAGACTTTGGGTTCTCAAATTACTACATTCACTTGGAATGACGGTAAGGCTACTGGTATCACTCCAGTTTCCGGAGTACCTGTTGTTGGCGCTACAATGTCTTACAGCCTATAATCATTTAGGTTAATAAGATAAAGTAAAACAAAACCCCGCCTAAAAGGCGGGGTTTTGTTATATATGCAAGCCCCTCATCTGCGTGCAGGTGAGGGGGCGGGGTTTTGTTTTTGATGTTTTTTTACTTTCTCAAAAATCAAAAATAGTGTAGAATATACATAATCAATCTTTAAATCTTGCAATCTTGTAATCTTTAAATTTTTTAATATTATGAATTTAAAAGAAAAATTTTACATAACGTTGAGTTTTGTGCTCGTCGTTTTTTTTATTTTTGCTGACCTTTATCTTTACCGTTATTATTATCAAGTAAAAACATCTCCGGTTTTACAAATGGATATTTCAGCGGTGTATGAGAAGTATGTGGAGGGGATAAAATAAAATCGTATATCGTATAACGTGTATCGTATTTCACATACTATATACGATATACTAAATACTATATACTAAATATTATTTAAATATGTCTAAAACTACTAAACTCATTTTACTTATCAACAGCGGGATCATCCTAGTTCTTTTGGTCATCGGCGGATATCTTTGGTTCGCTCAATCCCAGCTCTTTGTCAAAGCAGGTTTAGCGGAAAGCAAATTCCCTTATAAACTTTATACCGCTTTTGAACTCCAAGGTATGTATTCTCAAGAACCTCTAGAGAATGTGAAAACAACCCAAACACCGGAGCAAACCCATGCGTTATTTATTTCCGCTTTGCGAAAAGGGGATATAGACGGAGCAGTGGAGTGTTGTGTATTGAAAGTAGATAAAGAAAAGATGAGAGAAAAATTAAACAGAATTAAAGACGCGGATAATTTTATGTTGATGGTGAAAGATATTTCCACCGCTGATTTTTCTTATAATAAAGATTTAGAAAAAGAATCAAGAATAAATATTGAATTTTATGGTATTGAAAAGGATAAAAAAATTGGAGCGCTGATGACTTTCCAAAAAAATCTTGATGGTATTTGGATGATAGAATCTTTTTGATAAGTATATAGTATTTAGTATTAAGTATTAAGTATTTTAATATTATGCACAGGAGGGGAAAGTTTTTATTTTTCGCAGGGCTTATGTTTGCTCTGTTTTTTAATCTACAAAATGTATTTGCTTATGACCACAGTATTGCTCATCCGGGAATAGCTGATTTAGCGGTAAAACTTTATAACAGTCAAAATGAAATACAAATTACGGCCCAACAAGTGGAATATATTTTACAAGGATCCAATAATGAAGATTCTCCTGTCCGCTGGTTTAACCATTTTTATGATCCGATTTATAATATTGGGTTTAGTGATTTCGTATTTGGAGAAAAACTGGGTATTTTCCCGACCGCACCAGTTTGGCTACAAAGTCCTTATGATCAAATACAGTATTCAGTCGGCGATAGGAGTTGGCAAAGAGCGATAGATGATTACGCTCGTGGAGATGAAGAAAAAGCATTCTTGGGATTAGGACACGCTATCCATCTGATATCAGACATGTCCGTACCCGCGCACACTCGCAACAGTGCTCATCCGGGAGATTCATACGAAAGTTTTGTTAAAAGTAATTGGAGTAGTATTGCCCCAAATCTCAATTATGAATTTAGAGAAATAAATAGCTTACAACAAGCTTTTACAGATTTAGCAAATTATTCCAATAATAATTTTTATTCTGACAGAACTATTAAAAACAATAAATATAGCATTGTAAATATAATTGAAAATAATTTAATACAAAATAACAACGGCTTATTTTATAGATATTATTTTTCTAAAATAAACAATAAACAATATAAAATTTTTGTAAATAAAAATCCTTTAAAATGGAACGATGAAGAAATTTATGAGCTTGATGATTATTTAGTACTAACCGACTATTCTCAAACCCTCATCCCCCAAGCTGTTTCCTACAGCTCTGGTTTGATAAAATTATTTTTACAAGAAGCAGAAGCCAAAAAATCTCAATTACAATATGAAAAAATGTCTTGGTGGCAAAAAATTAATAATGTATTATTTAACGATGATTTGCCGATAGTTCGTCAAACTGTAGAAGGGTATGTAATGGAAAAAACTCTGGCCCCAGCTATTGAATTTGGTGGAGATGTTTTGGATAAAGCCAAAGAAATCAAAGAAACAGTTGAAAAAATTGCGCAAAAAAATCAAGAACCAGAAGTTTATGAAAAAATTATACCTGAAGCCAAAGCGGAAGAAGAAAAAACAATAATTATATCATCTACAACATTTACAACACCCACAACACTTATAACAACTACAACATCTTATTATTCCAGTGGGGGAGGGTCATCTTATGTTCCACCAACTGTGGAACCTACTACCACACCTGAAATCAACCTTGATTTAGAAACCCCATCCCCGGAACTTTTTTTGGAATTATTTCAAACCACTACTAGTAATTTTATCACCTTGAATTTTAGCTCCAGCGAAACCTCGTCGCTACCTGTGAGTTTTGAGGGGAAACATAGCACTTCTACTTTTTGGAATTCGCTTTTTTCTTGGACTACGTCTACGTTATATATTTTTGAAACAAATAAGAGTGGAGAATATAATTTTCGAGTGCGTGCGATTGACGGTGTTTATAATACTTCTACTTGGACAGAAATGTCTGTCACTGTGCCACAAAGAGAGTGCATTTATAGCTATTTAACCGGGGAACAAGAAGATGATGAGGTTGTTCTGACTCCGGATAGCAGTCCTTATCTTTTAGATTATTATTATGTATCACCCGGAAAGAAATTGATAATAGAACCTGGGACAGTAATAAAAAGTTTATCTTATGAGGATGGCGAAAATATTTTTGCTTACGCCAATTTGGATGTAGCCGGAGAATTGGAGATATTGGGCACTTCGGAAAATAAAGTGATTTTTACTTCTGTTTATGACAATAGTTTTGAAAATGAATGTTTAAATACGTTATCTTTGGCCACTTCAAGCGAACAGGTAATGGGCGGAATTTTGATAGGAGTTTTTGATACTACTGTTGATTTGAAAAATTTTGAGATGAGACAGTTTGATAGACCGCAACCCCATGTTCAGTTAGCTTCTTTTGGTGGTTTTTATAATGATTATATTTATCCTACCAATGAATGTATTATTGTTGAAAATTCGGCTATAAATATTACCGGTGCTGTTTTTAAAGGATGCGGGGGAGAAGGAGCATTACAAATAAAAAATTCGCAAGTTACGATAAAAAATAGCCAAATAATATCCGATTTAAACGCTTATGATAATGGTGTGGTAGTAGAAGGGGGCGATTTATTTTTGGATACAGTAAAAATAAGCGGTTATCGTGAATATCCTTTAAAAATTTTAGCGGAAGCAAATTTTCAGTTTATTGATTTATCTTTGGAAAATAATAGAGTTAATGCTATTTTAAACCCTGAGTTAAAAGGTGATTTAAATTTAAAAAAAGATGAAAATTTTTGGGTTTTAAATAGAGATATTTTGAATAGTTTGTCTTCGTTTACAGTTGATCCTGGGGCAAGTTTTTATTATGAAGGAATGGATGGTATATCTTCTAACAAAAATCTATCTCTCATCGGTACGCCAGAAGATAGGATTAAAATATATTTACCAAATATTTATGAAAGCGCCATGTCATTTAACGGTACAACAAATATTTTTAAATACGTGGATTTTGTCGGTTTGGAGCCCTATCTAAATACCGGATTGAAAGATTCATACGGAGTAGAAAATTCTTGGGGCTTAGTTTTGTCGGATTCTTACAGAAGAGAAATTTTAAATTTTAGCAAAAGACGTAGTCAGGGTTTGATAATCAGAAATGGCAATCTTGTTTTAGAAAATGTCAGATTTTTTAATAGTTTTATTCCGTGGTCTGTCGCTTTGAATTTATATAATTCTACTAGTTCTTTAAAAGAAGTTTCTTTTATTACGATTAAGCCTTATGGAGAAATTTTTTATTTGGAAGAAGCGGAAAATTTGGGTATTAACGGAGACGGCGGAATTGTTGATTTGGATAATGTGAATTTTGCTGATTTGTTTTGTGGTATTCATTCCGATCCGGATTATTATTATGGTTTGATAAAAACCGTAACTACCAACATGTCGGCAGGTAATTTTGAAAATGTTATTTATAATTTTGTGCCTGAAGATTTGATAATTTTTTCAGTGCCGGAGGAAGAAGTGACCTCAACACCAGAGGGTGAAGGTGGCTTGGTGGAGTAGTTTTTATCCCCCTCTCTTATTCAAGAGAGGGGCGAGGGGAGAGTCTAAATCCCTCCCTCTGCCCGAGAGGGAGGTTAGGAGGGAGCGGGAGAGACTCCACCCTAACCCTCCTCTTAAACAAGAGGAGGGAACTTCCCCTCTCTTATTTAAGAGAGGGGTGAGGGGAGAGTCTTTAACGTAACAAAAAACTTTCGCTTACCGGCGAAAGTTTTTTGATGCTCCATAGCTTTACTGCTTACAAGCTTACTTACTTTACTGTAGTTTCGGATAAAGTGGAAATATTTTACTCATTTCTAAAACCTTCTTTTTAATTTCCGCCAGTTTTTCCTCATCATCTTTATTTTGTATCACTTCATCAATCCAAGAGGCTATAATTTCCATTTCTTTTTCTTTCATCCCGCGCGTAGTGAGTGCTGGAGTGCCCAAGCGAATACCGGAAGGATCCATAGCAGTTCTAGTTTCACCAGGAACCATATTTTTATTTACTGTAATGCCGGCTTTATCCAGTGCTTTCTGCGCCTCACGCCCTGAAATATTTTTATTACTCAAATCAATCAATAATAAATGGTTATCAGTTTGACCAAAACAAATAGTATATCCCATTTTTTTAAATTCTATTTCCAACACTTTGGCGTTTTTGACAATTTGTGTTGCGTATTCTTTGAATTCCGGTTCCAGCGCTTCTTTGAACGCCACAGCTTTGGCTGCAATATTATTTTCATGAGGCCCACCTTGAAATCCCGGGAAAACGGATTTATCAATATCTTTGGCGAATTTTTCTTTACACATTATCATACCACCGCGAGGTCCGCGAAGAGTTTTGTGAGTGGTTGTGGTAACGATATCAAAATAGGGGACCGGATTTTCCATCACACCTCCGGCGATAAGTCCGGCGATATGAGCGATATCAGCCATAGTGATAGCTCCAACTTCATCAGCTATTTCTTTGATTTTTTTCCAATCAATATGACGAGAATAAGCCGAGTAGCCGGCTAAAATAATTTTGGGTTTATTTTCAATCGCCACTTTTTTTAATTCATCATAATCTATCAAACCCTCGCTGTTGGTTTTGTAACGAATGAAATTAAAAATTTTGGCCATATACGTGACCGGATGGCCATGGGTCAAATGACCCCCATGTTCCAAATCCATGCCAAGCACCGTGTCTCCTGGCTTCAATAACGCGAAATAAACGGCTATATTAGCCGGAGCACCCGATAATGGTTGGACATTGACGTGCTCTGCCCCAAAAAGCTCCTTGGCACGGTCTATGGCGGTTTTTTCCACCTCATCCACGTGTTCACACCCGCCGTAATAACGCTTGCCAACGTAGCCCTCGCTGTACTTGTTAGTCAAAACAGAACCTAGTGCTTGTAGTACGGCCAAAGATACGAAGTTTTCCGACGGAATCATTTCCAAGCTTTCTTCTTGGCGAGCTTGTTCGTGTTTGATAGATTGGTATATTTCAGGATCAAATTGTAATAAGTTTTGGTTATGCATAAAATAAATTTTATTTCAAAACTCAAATGTCAAAACTGTTAGAAGTTTTTAGGTTTTGAGATGTGGATTTGAGATTTGCGTTTTGACTTTTGAGTTTTATTGTTTTATATCATTAATTATTTGATATACATTATCTGCGCAATCTTCTGGCAAGTTGTTAATGTCGTGCCAATCCCACTCTGCAATTTCTATGCCTGGTTTTATTTCTCCAATTCTTTTTGCCAAATAATGGATTAAGATAAAAACCTCATTTTCTTTTTTAACCAAAATTGGTCGCAAAGGTTTTATTATTTCTACTTCAATACCCATTTCTTCTTTTACTTCTCGTTTGCAGGCATCTTCCAAAGTTTTTTCATAATCTTCAACTTTACCGCCTGGAAACATCCACGGTGAAATACCGTTTTCTTTTTGTTCCCGGTTTAGTAAAACTTTATTGTTTTCAATAATTACCGGACCGGAAGCGATAAAAGAAATGTTGTAAGAATCCATATGTTTAATTTTTTTTAATAATATCCAATATCCAATATTTTAAATTGTTTAGAGCTTTTTAACCAAGTATGTTTCTTTTTCCTTAAACCCTAATTTTTTGTAGTAGCCTTTTACACCTACTCCCGAAATTACCGCCAGAGTATTTATATCATTATCTTGACATATTTTTTCTGCCATCGCAACCATTTGTTTCCCAAAACCTTTGTGTTGACTATCTTTTTTGTTTTTAGTTTTTAGTTCCAATGACTGTCCATAAGTATGAAGTTCGCGAATAAAAGCAGGGAATAGACCATTTTTATCTAAGCGCAATCGACAAAAAGCAAACACAACGTTTCTGTTTTTGTCTTCGAAACTTAGAAAGTATTCTTTTCCACCACTAGCTTCATATTTATCAATAAACAATTTAGGCTTTAAACTTTCAACTTTCAACTTTCTACTATCAACGTGTCCTATTTCCCGACAGCGTAAACAATTACATTTTAAACCGCGTTTTTTCATCTCCATCTGGATAACTTGTCTTAGATTGGTCATTTTGTTGCCAGCTTCAATATGATGAGAAGGAATATCGCGAATAAGTCGGGAGATGCGGACATAGCGCGGGATTTTTGTTTTGACAGCAATCAGAGTTTCCAAAAGTTTTTTATCTGAATAAGGTTTATATTTTCCTTTTTTTAGCCAAGTATAAAGTTCGGAATTTTTTACCACTGTGCAAGGATAAATTTTTATCATATCCGGACGATAATCGGGGTCGTCAAAAATTTCTAGCATCATTTTCAAATCTTTTCCCGGAGTTGATCCGGGTAGTTGTGGCATCAAATGTAAGTCAACTTTAAATCCATAAAGCTTTAATAAACGCATGGCATTTTTAATCTCCAAGGATCCATGTCCGCGTTGGATAGTTTTCAAAATTTTATCATCAATTGTTTGCGCGCCAAGTTCCACGCGGGTGCAGCCCTGTTCGCGCATTTGCCAAACAGTTTTTTCATTGATAAAATCCGGTCTAGTTTCAAGCGTTATACCAATAATTCTATGCTTAGCTTTTTCATTCTTCTTTTGTTCAATAATCAATTGTTTTTTTAAAATATCTAACTTTTTACTTTCAGTTTTCAACTTTCTACTCGCGTTTGCTGCTTGAAAACAGCGAACGATAAACCAGTACTGGTATTGGAGGGGATAGGCATTCCAAGTTCCGCCTTTGACAATCAATTCTATTTTATCGGTCGGATGACCGTTTTTTTGCAAAGCATCGATACGGCGGACTACTTGTTCAAAAGGATCAAAATGTAATTGAAATGCCCGCGCGGCTGCTGGCTCGTCGGAAATATAACTTTTAGGCATGTTTTTTTCATCCGGACAATAAACGCATTTTCCCGGGCAGGGGTATGATTTTGTTAAAACTGTAATTATGGAAACTCCGGATAAAGTTCGTATTGCTCGTTTGGTTAGCAGTTTTTCTAATGTCGGATTTTGCTTAATCTTGCCGTTTTTGAGTAATTTATGATATACTGCCAGCAGGTCTGATTTTTTGGGAATGTCTTTTATGACTTTATTTACACGCAAAAAATCGCGACGAATCTGATCAAATTTGTCGTTAGTAATATTCTTTAATTTAGCTAATTTTAGAACAATCTGCTCGTTCATTTCTGAAAATTTAAAATTGGAAATTAATTAAAAATTGTAAAATTAAAAATTGAAAATTATTAAGATTATGGTTTATAATCCCGCTCAAATTATACGCACTATTACAGCAAATTACAATACCATCGCCAAAGATTGGGATGTTTCGCGCTTTCGCCCGAGTGAAGTCAAAGTGTTGCTTTTAAAAAATACTAAACCCGGTATGGTAGTGGGGGACATTGGCTGTGGTAACGGAATAATCATTCCGGAATTGATGAAACGAAAAATAAAAAAATACTATGGTTTGGATATTTCCTCCCAATTGATAAAAATTGCCAAAAAAAGATATGCGGAAGAAATCAAAAAAGGCCAGGTAGAATTGAAAGCTGGCAATGCTCTGAAGTTGCCGTATCAGAAAAATAAATTCGATTTGATTTTTAGTTTCGCGACTATGCATCACATACCGGGCGGTAAAAATCATTTGAAGTTTTTACAAGAGATAAAAAGGATTCTCAAACCCGGTGGTAAGGCTATAATTGTCAATTGGAATTTACTAAGTGATGCCACTTATGATCGCTTTGATATCAAAAATGCTTTGATAAAATCGGCACAAAACGGAAACGGAGAAAGAGATGTTTATGTCGGTTGGAAAGGTACTCCGGGAGCAAATATTAGACGTTTTATTCATATTTTTTTACCGGAAGAAATGGCCGTCTTGGCCGCAGAAGCTGGTTTTACCAAAATTAAAATTGATTATTATACTCAACTTGGAACCAAAGAGCAAAACGGCGAAGAGTTGGTGACGATTTTACAAAAGTAATATGAAAATACTACAAGCCAATAAATTTTATTATCATCGCGGTGGTGCGGAAAAAGTTTTTTTTGACACTATTTCTTTGTTACGCGAAAAAGGGGATGAGGTGCAAGAATTTTCCATGAATCATTTGCAAAATTTACCCTCTGAATATGCAAAATATTTTATTTCTGAAGTTGATCTGAAGGACAATAAAAATAAATGGCAAAAATTTTGGCATTTATTTAATTCCGGCGAAGTAGAAAAAAAATTAAATTCATTGTTTAAAGAAAAAGGCAAACCAGACATCGCTCATTTGCATAATGTTTATCACCAGCTTTCTGCCACGATTTTTAAAAAACTTAAACGTGCCAAAATTCCTACCGTTCTGACAGTGCATGATGTGCAGCCGATGTGCCCCAACCATCGTATGATCAGAAACAACAGCTTGTGCGAACGTTGTCATAAGCATAAGTATTATCAATGTGTTTTTGGCCGGTGTGTGGAAGATTCTTTTATCAAAAGCAAGGTGGCGGCTTTTGAAGCCTATTATTATTGGTGGAAAGGAATTTATGATGGAATAGATATTTTTATTACACCAAGTCAATTTTTCAAAAATAAAATGATAGAATGGGGTTTCCCTGAATATAAAATGAGAGTTGTCCGCAATCCTTACTTGTCACCTGTGCAAGTTCCGCCACTTGGCGACAAGGTTTTATATTTAGGTCGGTTACATCAGGAAAAAGGCATCGAGATTTTTATGAAAAGTTTACTACAATTACGAGATGTTCCGGTGATTATTGCCGGGAACGGACCGGAAGAAAAATATGTGGAAGAATTTGTAAAAAAACATGAATTAAAAAATGTGGAATTGGTTGGTTGGGTGGCGGATAATAAGTGGCAAGAAATGATAAAACAAGCCAAAGTGGTAGTGGTACCGTCGTTATTTTATGAGAATTGTTCCATTTCTATTTTGGAAGCGCTTGGTTACGGTAGATTGGTTGTGGCTAGTGATAGAGGAGGAAACAGAGAATTGGTTATTGATGGTCAAACCGGATTTTTAGTTTCTCCAGAGGATTCTGTTGCACTGACCGAAGGGATTAAAAAAGCTTTTAAATTATCTGAGGTGGAAAGTTGTAAAATTATTGATAATGCTAGAGAGTTGATCGCAAAAAATCATTCCCCGCAAAAGTATATTGAAGAGCTACAAAAAATTTATCAAGAATTAGTTTAAAAAAAATCGTCTCGCTTAGCGAGACGATTTTTTTAAACTGTTTTAAGTTGAAGTTCGTGAATTTTTTCCTCAGTTTGATAGATACTTTCGGTTTTCTTAGCAATATCTTCCCAAGCATAATTTTTTTCTACCGTTTGCTTATTCTTTTCCCCGGCGCTTTCAAGCAACTCGGGTTTTTCCAAAAGATTTATAATCTTATTGGTCAAAGAAAGAATGGATGCATTGGTAAACCAGAAATGACTATCGTTGATAACTTCTTGGTGTTCGGGAATATCGGAAACAAGAGTTGGTAAGCCGTGAGACATCGCTTGTAAAACGGTAATTGGCAAACCTTCGTTTTCGGAAGGATGAACGAGCATTTTTGCATTGGCATAAAGCTCTTCAAGTTTGTTACCGCTTTGATTTCCGGTAAAAACAATATCTTTATCATTTTCGGCCAAACGATGTAAATATTCTACATATTTATCAGTGAAAGCCCCATCGCCGACAATTGCTAATTTATAATTTTTTAACAGTTGCGGATTTTTGGCTTTGGCGTTTTTATAAGCTTTTATCAAGTAGTGGGCTCCTTTGTGAGCTACCAAACGAGAAATCATTGCCAAATATTTTCCTTTTTCCAGTCCAAATTCTTTCAAATATTCGTCACCGATAATTGTTTGAACCGGTGTTACTCCATTTGGATTATATGCGGTATAACATTTATATTCGTTAAGTGCATAGTTTTGGATGGTTTTACTCACAGCAATAGTTTGATGAGCAAATTTGCAAGAAGCTTTTTCACCCATTGCAAGCATGAGACGAGCAAACCAATTCCATTTTTGGTGGTATCTGTCAATACAATGAAAAGTGGAAATAACTTTAGTTTTTGGAGATAAAATTCTCGGAATAAAAGATAAAAGAGAAGGGCCAACACCGTGATAGTGGATAACATCGGCCTTTTGCATAAAGATAGCATCTAAGGTGGAAATGAAAGTATGTACAATCGCATCTAAATGTTTAGTGTGTAAAGTGGTACGATGAACGATTTTCATACCTTTAAATTCCGTCACGTTTTTTGGAGTATACCAATTTCTGGCATAAACCAAAACTTCATGTTTTTTGGCCAATTGTGCGCCAAGCTCTTCAACGTGTTTTTCAATACCGCCAAAGATTGCCGGGACGCCTTTTTGACCGATCATAGCTATTTTCATATTTTATAAAGTTTTAGGTCTCAAGCTTTAAATTAGCTTGAAAACCAGAAATTAACATTACTCCGACCTGTTTTTTGAGTAACGAAGTATTATAGCATATTTTGACGCTTTTGTCAACCCCGCTGAGCTGGGTAAAAAGTATCTATTTTAAAGGGGTTTTTTTATTTTTTAAATTAATTTTTGCTAGCATTAGCCACGCTAAGCGTGGCAAGCCCCCAAAGTGGCTAAGATTGGCCAAAAAATAATTTTAAAATTCTCATTTTTACCTTTGCTTTAAATCAAACTATGTAGTATAATGGTCATATAATCAAAATTTATGATCATAGATGGTAAAAAAATAGCTGACAAATTAAACCAAAAAACGGTTGACTTGGTTAAGAAATTGAAAAAGCGAGGAATATCTCCCAAAATCGCCGTGGTTTTAGTGGGAGATTCAAAACCTTCGCAAGTTTATGTTACGCAAAAAGAAAAACTGGCTAAAAAGCTTGGTTTTGATTTTGAATTGATAAAATTGAAAAATAAAATTACCACAATGGAATTAAAAGATAAAATCATTTCTTTGCAAAAACAAAAAAATCTTTGCGGTTTGATAGTTCAACTACCGCTCCCAAAAAAAATAAATACTTTTGAAATTTTGAATTGTTTAGATTATGAGATTGATATTGATTGTTTGAGTGCGCATGGTTTGGGTAGGTTATATCAAGATAAAAGAGAGTTGGAACCGCCAACTGCTGGTGCAGTCATGGAAATTTTGAAAAACCTTAAAGTAAAATTTGTTGGCAAAGACGTAGTGATTATCGGGGCGGGGATACTGGTTGGAAAACCATTGGCAACTATTTTGATGCAAGAAAGAGCAACTGTAACTGTGTGTAATAGCGCAACCAAAGATTTGAAAAAGAAATGTTTGGGAGCGGACATTATTGTGGCTGGTACTGGAGTGAGAAATTTGGTAAAAGCTAGTATGGTCAAAAAGGGCGCGATAGTGATTGATGCGGGTTTTTCTTTTGTAAATGGTAAATCCTACGGCGATGCCGATGTTACGGCTCTGGATAAAAAAGGTGTTTGGGTTACTCCAACTCCGGGAGGAGTAGGGCCGGTGACGGTGGGTAAATTGATGTTCAATGCTGCAAAGTGTGGGGAGATAAAAATAAAAAATTACAAAAATTACAAAGATTGCAGAAATTGCAAAGGTTGAAAATTGTGAATTGATAATTCATTAAAAATTGAAAATTAAAAATTAAAAATTTTCAAATTATGTCTTGGTTTCTCATCGCATTAATTGGTTATTTTGTTTTGGCGGGAGTTTCGGTCTCTGATAAATTCATTTTATCCAAAAAACTGGCGACACCGGCGGTTTTTGTTTTTTATTCCACTGTTCCTCTTTTGGTTTTATTTTTATCTTTATTTTTTGGAGTGGAGATTTTTTTGGGCTTGGGTTTATTTTGGGCGGCGATTTCTGGACTGGCTTTACTTTTTGGCTTTTGGACAATGTATAAAGGTTTTTTCAAAAGTGAAGTTTCTCATGCTGGACCACTTTTGGGAGCTGTAATGCCAATTTTTGTTTTGGTTATTAGTTACTTTTTTTTGGGAGAAGTGTTAAGCGACAAACAACTGGCAGCCTGTTTTTTGTTGATTTGTGGATCGTTTTTGATTTCTTTTGAAAAAAGTGTTCAATATAATGGTTGGCACCAGGGTTTTGCTTGGATAATTTTGGCTGGATTTTCTTTTTCTGTTTCTCATGTAGCAGCTAAATATTTATACGATATTTATGGTTTTACCGCCGGACTGGTATGGAGCAGAGGAATGTCTGGAATATTTGGTTTAGCTTTGATTTTTATACCGTCGGTTCGCACGGAAATAAAATCTTGGTTTAAAAATAAAGAAAAAGATTTATTACTGCAAAATACAAATAAACTGCCTTTAATAATTTTTAACAAAACTTTTGGTTTAGTTGGTGTATTTTTGGTGCAATTGGCTGTGGCGCTCGGTAGTGTAACTTTAGTCAATGCTATGGCTGGTGCGCAATTTGGATTATTGATAATTTTAGTAGCTCTATTGAGTCGGTTTTATCCGAAAATTTTTAAAGAAGAATATAGTAAACTTGAAGTATTGCAGGAAATAATCGCAGTGGTTGTGATTGGAGTAGGGTTGGGGATGCTAATTTAAAAAACTCAAAACTCAAATCTCAAAACTCAAAACTATTGTATCGCTTCGCGATGCTTATAATAAAATCGTCCCGACTTGTCGGGACACCAAAGTTTTGACTTTTGACCTTTGACTTTTGAATTTAAATAACTATGTTTTACAAAAAACTTTTAAAATATTCTTTAATCATTATTGCTGTACTTGGTTTTCTTTACGTCCAAGCTTGGCTTCTAAGCCTAAAGAAAAATGAAGGTGTAATTTTTGGTGTTAGTTTCAATCCGGACCACGCTCGTTATTTACAAATAGATCAGGGTAGGGTTTTTTCTGCAATAATCAAAGATTGGGGATTTAAGTATGTGCGTATTCCTGTGCAGTGGAATATTGTAGAAAAAGAGCAAGGTAAGTTTGATTTTAGTGAAACGGATTATTTTTTGAACGAAGCGGAAAAAATGGGAGTTAGAGTTATCTTGGCGATTGGTCAAAAAACTCCGCGTTGGCCGGAATGTCATACTCCTGATTGGACCGAGGAATTAAGCGATGAAGAGTATATTGAAAATTTAAATAATTATATTTTACAAACCGTAAATAGATACAAAGATCATTTGGCTTTGGAAATGTGGCAAGTGGAAAATGAGCCATTTTTACCGTTTGGAATTTGCCGTAAAAGTTTCAAATATAAAGATTTAAAAGCTGTAGTGGAATTAGTCAGGAGTTTAGACAACAAGCATCCGCTTATCACTACCGACAGCGGGGAGATTAGTACTTGGCAAAGAAGTGCGCGAGCAACTGATTATTTTGGCACTACTATGTATCGTGTTATCTGGAATAAGCATTTAGGTTATTTTGACTATGATTGGTTGCCACCATTTTTTTATGTGAGTAAATTGTGGTTAGCTGGCAAAAGTGTTTCACACGCTTTTGTAATGGAGCTTCAAGCTGAACCATGGGTTGATAGCCATCATCTTATTTTGACTCCTTTGGAAGAGCAATATAAATCAATGGATTTAAATAGGTTGCAAAAAAATATTATTTACGCGCAAAAAGTTGGTTTTCCACGAGTCTATCTTTGGGGCGCGGAATGGTGGTATTGGTTAAATGAAAAAAAAGATGCGGATGATTTTGTAGAAGAAATAAAAAATTTGAAAAAAGAATAAAAAAAGGCGATTTTTAAAAATCGCCTCGGGAAGATCTATCTTTTCTAAAGTTCTAATAAATTGATGAATCCTTTGCGGAGGTAGCCGATACAGTAGGCCCCCTCCTTTTTTTTGAAGATGTTTCTTGAAATAGGAGTGAGACTTTTTGATTTGATGTACAACTTGGAGATTTCGGTTAAGACATAAAAAGAATTTTCTGGCAGAATGATGTCTTTGACAGAAATTCTCCTTTTTTTGTTCGCGTACAGCTTGGAGACAACCACGCTATCTTCAAGAACGTGGATGACCAATACCAACAAAGCGACACCGTTTTTTCTTTCCTGATTGTCAAACACGGTCCAGATTTGTCCCATTTTGAGTTTGGGGCATCTGGGCTGAACCCGAAGTTTCAGGGGAAGATTGTTTTTCATTACTACACCTCTTTGTAGTTGTTAAGGGGAAAAGAACGAATAAATTAATATAATACAATTTTATCATTTTGTCAATATTAAAAACCGCCTTTTAGGGCGGTCTTTTTGCATTTTATATCCTACTTTAATTCGATCTGAAACACTCTTCCTTTATCTAAAATATAAGCTGTTTTATTTTTTTCTTCTATTATCATGTCAGTTGGTTCTTCAAATTGATCAGAAGTGTATTGCTCTTTTAATGTGCCGTCTTTATTTAATAGAATTAGCCTCTTTTCTTTATTATCTAAGATATAAATATATTTGTCTTCGGAATAAGTCCAAATTTTAATTCCAGAAGTCAAGGCAGGTTCCAAGCTCGAAATGACAAAAGGTTGTATTTCTCCTGCTGTAAATTTTAAAATATTTCCGTCATCTTTCAAAAGATATAAATCACCGTCAACTGCAAAAGAAACTGCATTACGAATATCTATGTTTGTTGATTTTATCCAATCTTTACCCAAGCCGTAACCTGAAGAAATTGCATCATGGCGATAAATTTGATTGTTAAATTTATCCAATGTATAAAGGCGGCTGCTATAAGGTAGTATTTCTTTTATTTGCGCTTCGTTATTTTGAAATGTTAGGGATATTTTGGAAAAATTATTTTCTTCGGAATTATATTTGTAAAGTTCTTTATTTTCATTTAGAAAAAGTGAATTCTTTCCATCTTTAAGAGAAGCAACTAAATATGGATTTTTATTTCCCGGAATTTTTAAAGTAACTGTGCCGTCTTTGGTCAATAAATTATAAGTATAAATAGTATCGTTGTCATAGCTAAAACTCAAAATTTTTCCTTCGATTTTGGTAAATTTTATTACATTGTTAAAGCCCAAAACACTCCAATTTGTAAGCAAGGTTATTTTAGGTTCTTTTACAAATTTTTGAATTTCTTTTTCTATTTCTTTGAAACGATCTGTTAAATCTCGACAAATAGCTTTGTCGTTTTCGCGACAAATCAAATTGTTTAATATTTCTTTAATTTCATTTTTAGAAGAATTGATGGAAATTTGATCGCCATAAATCATAGTGATTTTTATTTCTTCCATTTTTTCTTCAAGTAAAGAGAAAGTTTCTTGATAATAAAGGTTTTCTTTTTGAATTTGCTTAGCATTGTGCAAGTAAAAAAGACTTACAACAAAAATTGTCAAAACAATCAAAGAAGAAACAAATAAAAATTTAGTTAATAACGGTAAATGTTTAAAATTTTGTTTATAACTGTAAAAAGCTTGTGACCATCTTTCTTTGATTTGTCGACGTTGATTTTTAAAATTAAAAACAAAAATAAATAAATCTTTCAAAGCTTTTCCTAAAATTGTAAATAAAGCCGCAACCATTAAAAATATCCACCACAATAACTGCCCGATTCCTTTTAGAGTTATTAATAAATATTTGCCGATAATTTTGGCGATATTTATAAAATTATCTTTGTTCAATTTTTCTGTAAAACGTTGTTTCAGGTGTATTGACTCGGCAGCGGTGATATTTATGGTATCGGATTCTTTTTCCGGAAAATTATTTTTCAATTTTTCTTCTCTTGTTTTATTTATTTTATTTTTTATCGGAGTAATCAAATTTTCCCATAGAGAAGGGGATAATGTGTTGGCCGTATTTTGTTCGGTCAAAAAAAGCGAATTTATTTTTTCTCCGCCACTTGTTTGAGGGCGAGATTTTTTTTCAGTAATTATCTCTGGGCTCAATTTTTCTTTGAGGTGTATGATTAAACCGCCAAAAGAAAGGCCGTTTTTGAGTTCCGATAATACCCTGTGAATGTGCTCGGTACTTTGTTCGGGGGTGCGAACAGTAATGATTTTTTGTAAACGATCGTGATTAAAATAATTTGTGATTTTTTGAGTTCCCAAGAAGAAATAGTCTCCAAAATTAATTTTACCTTGAACAATTTGAGAAAAAAGAATTTTTTCTTTTTCTTCTTCATCTTGTTTTTCTACCAAATCCATTTTTTTATAAACACCTTCTTTACTTTTATAAAAAAGTAAAATATTCGGTTCTCCACAATAAGAAAAAACAACCGAATTGCTTTTGACGGCTCCGACTATACAACTAAGAGATAAATTTAAACTAAATAAAGAGAGATTTTGTTGGTTGATTTTCTCTAAAACAATTTCTAAAGAATTTCTTTCTGAAGTGTCGGCGGTTTCATAATAACCATTTTCTATTTCTTCCATTATTCTCTGTAGTTCGGTCAGTTGTTCGCTAGTACTGTGGTTGATTTCACAGATGGCAAAAAAATACCCTTTTTCTTTTTCTTCTGTTTCCGAAGTTGGTTGAATGAGGGTTAATAAAACGTGAGACATTTCCGGGCGTCCGCCTTCGACAAAAAATTCGTTTAATTGGAGAAGTTTTTCCATAAACTTTGACTTTTTAGGTTATTCTTATTATACTAATAATAAGAAAAAATTACAATAGATATTTATGCTTGAACACCTTTTTGGTTCAAAAACCAGACTTAAGCTTCTGAAGGTATTTTTTGCCTATCCGGAGCGATCTTTTTATGTCCGTGAGTTGACTCGTCTTTGTGATAGTCAGATTAACGGCGTTCGTCGTGAATTGGCTAATTTGGAGGCTTTGGGCCTTATAGCTCGTTTTAATAATGCTTTAAATCAAGAAAAAACCAGAGAAAATATTAAAAGCTATCGTTTACAAACCGGGTTTTTACTCCATGATGAACTTCGAAATTTATTGGATAAAGTTTCCATGTTGGAAGAAAAAGAATTTGTAGAGGATTTACAAAAAAAGGCTGGTAAAATAAAATTTTTGATTTTATCCGGATATTTTACTCAAGATAAAGACGCAGCCACTGATCTATTATTGGTTGGGAATATCAAGGAATCAACTCTGGCAAAAATTATCCATGCTTTTGAAAAAAATATTGGCAAGGATTTGCGCTACACTGTTTTTAGTGAAGAAGAGTTCAAAGATCGTCGGGAAATGGGTGATAAATTTCTCTATAATTTATTGGAAAAACGTTATATCAAAGCGGTGGATGATTACAATGTTTTAAGCTAGTTTTTTATGTATCTTTTTTTGGACAATAGTGCTGAAGATAATCTGTTTTTTATTGTTGTAAATCGTGATAAAAAAAACAAAAAATTTCTCTTTAAAAAAAAGAAAGCTCGCCAAGGTCCACTTTTTTGTTTTGACGAAATGATTAAAACAAAAAAAATTAATTTAAAAGACATACAAGGTGTCGGAGTTTTGATCGGTAGTGGTCGTTTTACGGCCACCAGAATCGGTGTAACTTTTGGCAATACATTGAGTTATTTTTTACATTGTCCGATTGTCGGTTTAGAAATTTTTGATATTGATGAATTTTTGTCTAAAATTAAAAAAAATAAAACAGGAATTTATTTGAGCGCCAAGTATAGCGCCGATGCCAATATCGGTCAAAGTAAAAAATGTTTATGATCTCAGATTATGCCAAATATCGTTTTTATGAATTTTTACCCGGTTTGAGTATTTGGTTTACTTTGATTTTAACTGTTATCCTGTCTTTTGTTAAACCCCTTTGGATGATATATTTTATTTTAGTTTTTTCTGTTTACTGGGTTTTACGAGTGATGTACTTCTCTATTTATTTGATTTTATCATGGTTTCGTTTTCGTAAAGCCGTAAAATTGAATTGGTATGATTTACTGATGAAAAAATTTCCCGACTGTCAACAAAAAAGAAAAAATGTGATTTTTTTACCGGTTTATAATGAAGAATACGAAGTTTTGCGAACTACTTTGAACAGTTTTTTAGAGTCTTCTTACCCGGCGCAAAAACTTTTTGTGGTTATTTCAGGCGAAGAAAGAAAAATGGAACATTGGAAAAATTTACAGGAAAAAATTAAAAAAGATTTTTCTGGAAAGTTTGCTGATTTAATTTTTAATACTCACCCAAAAAATTTATTAGATGAAATACCGGGGAAAGGTAGTAATATTCATCATGCTGAAATTGAATTTAAAAAATATATAGATAATTTTGGTTGGAATTATAAAGATGTTATAACCTCGGTTTTTGACGTTGATACTGTGGTACATCCTCAATATTTTGCTCATTTGACTTATTTATATTGTTTACACCCCAATCCGGAGCGCAGTTCTTTTCAACCTATAACTTTGTATAATAATAATTTGTGGGAATCCCCGTCTATTTTACGCATTATGTCTTTCGGTACGACTTTTTGGATGCTTTTTTCACTTGCCAGATTGGATAATTTGGTAACTTTTTCTTCTCATAGTATGAGTTTCCAAGCAATTGTAGATGTTGGTGGGCATTCCAAGAATATTGTTTCTGAAGATTCGCGTATTTTTTATCAGTGTTGGCTTTATTACAAAGGGGAATATGAAGTTACCCCTCTTTATATTCCGGTATCAATGGACACTGTAAGAGATGATAGTATTTGGAAAAGTTTAAAAAACCTTTATTTTCAACAAAGACGTTGGGCTTGGGGTGCTGAAAATATCCCTTATTTATTATGGAAAGCACCCAAGGTAAAAGAAATATCTTGGTGGAAAAAAATAGGGATTATTTTTAGAGAGTGGGAAGGTAAATGGAGTTGGGCGGTTGTGGCCATTTTGATTACAGTGGTTGGTCGTCTACCTTTGTATGTGGCTGGAGATCAAGTTCGTCAAAGTGCTTTGTTTTTTAACACTCCGCACATGTTGGAGGTTATGATGACATTGGCGATGGGCGGTTTGTTTATCTCTGCTATCATGAGTATGTTGATTTTACCTCGTAAACCAGTTCATGAGCCGCATTTTAAATACTTAACCATGATTGGGCAATGGGTACTTCTACCAGTTTCTTTATTGTTTTTTTCGGCTTTACCGTGTTTAGATTCCGTGACCCACTTGATGTTTGGAAAATATTTGGGTTTTAATGTTTCACAAAAAAAGAGATAATTAAAAAATATGTTGAAAAAAATTTTTTATATTTTATTGGTAGTTGCTATTTTGATGTTTATGTTTGGAGCGAGCATGTATTTTTGGTTTCAAAGTGGTGGTATGCAAGAATATGTTTTAGAAAATTATGGTAAACAAACTATTCAAAACGACTATCTTTACGAGATAATTCGTGATAGTTTAGGTTTCCAAGAAGAAAAGCATATTTTACTTTTATTTTTAAACAATACAGAGCTACGTCCGGGAGGTGGTTTTATAGGTTCTTATGCCGTTATTAGTACTCAAAATGGGACACCTCACTTGTTAAAAGTGGAAGGCACAGAGATTATAGATAATTATGCCGCTTCTTATTTGGAGTCTGTTCCTCCTCGACCTCTAAAAGATTATTTGGGAGTGGAAAAATGGTTTTTCCGTGATAGTAATTGGTCGCCTGATTTTGAAGAATCGGCTAAAAAAAGTTTAGAACTATATATAAAAGAAAAAGGTGTAGCTGCTGATAAAATAGATTATGTATTAGGACTTACTCCTACGGTTATTAGAGAAATCTTGAAAATTACAGGTCCGATTAAAGTTGGAGAAATGGAATTTAATGCTGAAAATTTTATTGAAAAATTACAATGGGAAGTAGAATACGGTTATGCTAAAAAAGGAGTTTCTTTTGATGAAAGAAAAAAAACTTTGCAAGATCTAACCAAAGCTGTATTATTTAATTTTGGTCGCGATTTTTTGAAATACAATGAAGAGTTTATGAATTTGGCTAAAAGAATGTTAAGTGAGAAACAAATCATTGTCTATGCTATCGATGAGAAAATTCAAGATTTAATTAAAAATGGAGATTGGAGTGGTCGAATGTATCAAACCAACGGCGATTTTTTATTGTGGGCGGATGCAAATCTAGGCGCTTTAAAAACAGATTTAGTTATGGAAAGAAATCTTTCCTATACCATTATTCCAACTAGCAGTAATCAATATTTTGTCAGAGCGACTATGAAATATGTTCATAAGGGTGAATTTGATTGGCGCACTACCAGATATAGAACCTATACTCGTATTTTTGTTCCTCAAGGAAGTAAATTGATAGGAGTAAAAGGGGCGATGTTTAAAGAAAAAAGTTTAGAACCGGCAATTATTGAAGAAGGTTTAGAAAAAGATAAACAATGGTTTGGTACTTTTATAGCAATCGAACCGGGAAAAACCGGAGAATTGACTTTTGAATTTTATTTGTCACCAAAGATAAATTCCTTGATAAAAGAAGGTAAATACGAATTATTGGTACAAAAACAATTGGGTACCGAGAGTCATGGATTGACACTAAATCTTGATTTTGGTAAAAAAGTAAGTAATGCTTCGCCTTCGGAAGATACTAAAGAGTTTGGTGATAATATATATAAAATAAATACAGATCTTCGCTTGGATAAAAGTTTTAATATAGTTTTAGAATAATTTTTTAAATTGATTTTATGTTTATTAAGAAAGTAGGAATTGATTTAGGGACAAATAATGTTATGGTTTATGTACCTAAAAAGGGGATTGTGGTAAACGAACCTGGTGTGGTGGCTATTTCTAAAAACGATGGTAAAATTTTAGCTGTTGGTTTGGAAGCCAAAGATATGACAGGAAGAACTCCCGATAGTATAATTGCCGATCACCCTCTCAAGGAAGGGGTTATCGCAAACTATCACACAACCGAAGCGATGTTGCGTTATTTTATCAATAAAGCTTTGGGGGGGATTCATTTATTTCGTCCAGAAGTAATGGTGGCAGTACCAGCAGGAATTAATTCCACGGAGCGTCGAGCGGTTATCGATGCTACTATTGCCGCTGGAGCTCGAGCCGCTTATCTTATCAAAGCTCCTTTGGTAGCTGCAATTGGGGCAGATATTCCGATAGGTGCGGCTTCAGGACACATGGTAATAGATGTTGGCGCTGGCACTTCGGATATTGCTGTGATTTCTTTGGGAGGTATAGTTTCATGGGGTTCGGTTAGAATCGGAGGTAATAAATTCGATCAATCTATTAGTGATTTTATACGTCGTAAATATAACCTGGAAATTGGAGTGCACACGGCCGAAGAAATTAAAATTGTTGTTGGTTCGGCTATGTATATTGCCAAACCCTTAACTGCCGATATAAAAGGACGTGATTTGATAACCGGCTTGCCAAGAATTGTTGCGGTTAGTTCAGATGATGTGACCGAAGCTTTACAGCATGATTTAAATTTATTAATGAATGCCATAAAAGAAGTGTTACACAAAACTCCGCCGGAATTATCTGCGGATGTAATGGATAAAGGCATTATCTTGACCGGAGGTTCGGCATTGTTGCGAAACTTGGATGAATTAATTACTCAAGCCACCGGCGTGCCAACTTATGTAGCTGATGAACCAATGTTTTGTGCGGCCAAAGGAACGGGGATTGCGCTGGAAAATATTGAGAGTTATAAGAGAAGCATATTAGCGACTAAATAATTATTTAAGTTAAAAGTCAAATGTCAAAAGTCAAAACCATAGTATCGCTTCGCGATATCTAATAAATTGTCCCGATACAAAATTGGGACACAAAAGTTTTGAGATTTGCGTTTTGAGTTTTGAAATTCGCTATGATTATAGGGATTGAAGCTAATCATGCCAATAAAGAGCAGAGGACAGGGGTAGAAAACTATTGTTGGCATATTATAAATAATCTTAAAAAACAAATCCCCTCGGACGTGAGGGTGATTTTATATACACAAAAACCTCTTTTGCCTGAATTGGCACAAGGGTTACCTTTGAATTGGGAAATTAAAATTTTAACTTGGCCTTTGGGTAAGTTATGGAGTCAAATCAGATTATCTTTTGAATTGTTTAAAAATAAACCAGATATTTTTTTTGCGCCTGGTCAACTAATACCGTTTTTTTGTCCTCAAAAAACCGTAGTAACGGTGCATGACAGCGCTTTTATGATTTTTCCAACCAGTTATCGTTTTTGGGGTAGGCAATATCTAAAATGGATGAATAAAAGAATAGTTAAAAAAGCTATGTTTATTTTAACTCCTTCGGAGTTTAGTAAAAAAGAGTTTAAAAAATTATATAATTTTGCCGAAGATAAAATCATAGTAACTCCACTTGGTTATGAAAAAGAAGTTTATAACACAACAAACCAAGAAATTTCAGAGAGAATCTTAGAAAATTTAAATATTAGAAAGCCATTTATTTTTTATGTCGGTCGTTTGGAATATAAAAAAAATATAGTTTCAATTTTGGAATCTTTTGAACAAATTAAAAAAGAAAATAAGTTTTTTGGTCAGTTGGTTTTAGGTGGTAAGCCGGGTTATGGTTATGAAAAAATAAAAAAAATAATCGAACAAAGTAATTTTAAAGAGGATATAGTTTTGCCTGGATGGTTAAGCAACAAGCAGATTGTCGTTTGTTTTCAGAAAGCTGAATTTTTTGTGTTTCCTTCTTTATATGAAGGGTTCGGCTTGCCGCTTCTTGAAGCAATGGCCTGTGGTTGTCCGATTGTGGCTGCCAAAGGCCATAGTTTAGAGGAAGTTGGAGGTGATGCAGTTGAATATTTTGATTTTAAAAATAAATCGGAATTAACTGAAAAACTAAACTTTTTACTTAGTGACAAAAATAGAATAATTTGGCTTAAACAAAGAGGTTTACAAAGAGTGCAACAATATTCTTGGGAAAAAACAGCTATTTATACAAAAGATTTGTTTTTAAGGTTGCAAAATAGTTAATTTTTTGGTATATTAATAATCTAAAAACGATGTGTTTATTGGAAATAAAAAAAATGAAATTTTTTTTGAAAAAGCCGTAATTAACGGCTGTCTTTCTCATGCTCATTGTTTTTGCGGTCCGGAAAATATCGGTAAAATGACCTTGGTCAAAAAAATTGCATCTCGAATTTTATCTGTGCCAGAAAATGAAGTTTATCAAAATCCCAATTTTTATTATTTTGAAAAATCAGTCGATGAAAAAACAGGTAAGGTAAAAAAAGAGATTACCATCGCGCAAGCTCGAGAAATAAGAGATAAAATGACCAAAAAATCTTGGAACAAAAACGGACAAGTTTTGGTTCTCAATGGTGCGCAATATTTAAATGCCGAGTCTGGTAACGCTTTGTTGAAAGCTTTAGAAGAACCGGCAGAAAAAAGTTTTTTGTTTTTATTAGGAGACCATGAGAAAAATATTTTACCGACTGTACTTTCTCGTTGCCAAAAGACTTTTTTTCTACCAGTTAATAAAAAAGATATTTTTCTAGGTTTAAAAGAAAAAGGATACGATAAAGAAAGTGCGGAAATTGCCGCTACTTTTGCAGGGGGTTTGCCGGGAAGAGCTATAGCGATAATAGAAAATAAAGAAATTATTGAAGAATTAAAAACAGAAGCGCGAAAATGGCTCTCGTTGTTAAAAATGAATTTTACCCAAAGATTGGAAGAATTAGAAAATATTTTATCGGAAAAAGACGGTAATAAAGTTAGGGAGAATTTAATAAATAAATTTAATTTTTGGCTGGAACTTTGGCGTGAGTTATTAATTTTTAAAATTAATAATAAAAACGATAATCCAATTTTGAAAGAAGGAGAGTTGACATCTTTGAATTATAATCCGGTCCAGATACAAACTATTATTGAAGAAATTATCAATAGTCAAAATTATTTAAAAAACAATGTTCAAACGCGTTTAGTCGTTGAACGATTATTATTAAAATTTTAATTTATGCGCTTTAAAATATTTTTTCTTAACCTGCTTTTGGCCAGTATTGTTTTAACCGGAGCCAGCTGTATTAGTGTGGGACAAAAAGAAACCGGCCCAATGGGTGTTTTTCGTTCGCCGGACAAAGGTGAAAAATGGGAACCGGTTACAGCTTTTCCTACTCCGCAAGGTGTAAAAAGTATTGCTGGTATAAAGGTTTATAGAATTTTCGAAGATCCTAGTGATTCGAATGCTTTTTATTTAGGGACTCGTGGGCAAGGTTTATTTTATACTTATGATAATGGTGACAGTTGGCAAACAGTGTCTTTTTTTGCTGATAAATTTATTTATGCTTTGGCTGTAGATCCTAAAGATAAATGTAATATTTATGTTAGTGATGGAGCCAATATTTATAAAACTGTCGACTGTAGTCGAACTTGGAATTTGGTTTTTACCGAAAACAGAACAGGAGAAAGATTTGTTTCAATAGCCATTGAAAATATCAATACACGAGCTATTTATGGTGCACAGCTAAACGGAGATATTTTAGTTTCTCGTGATGAAGGAAAAACTTGGCAAACCATAAAACGTTTTGGTTTTCAATTGCAACAAATGGAAATAGATCATAAAGTTGCCGGTAGAATCTATATTGCTTCTTATCGCCAGGGATTGTATCGCAGTGATGATGGGGGTAAAAATTGGGTAACCTTGAATGACGAATTGAGAAAAATTGGCGGTGAAACCTTTAATTTTTATCGTTTAGTTTTAAATAGTGCGCAAAAGGATTCTCTTTTTTGGATTAGTAAATATGGGATTCTGCGTTCAGACAATGCCGGAGTAAATTGGAATGAATTAAAATTATTAACTCCACCGGGTTCAGCTTCTATTTTAGCTTTTGATGTTAATGAAAAAAATCCAAAAGAATTATATTATACAGCTTCGCAAATAGGAGAAAAAAATGTGCATATTAAATCAACATTTTATAAATCTTCAGATGGTGGTATTACTTGGGAAACAAAGAAACTGCCTACTAATACTTTGCCAGTGATGATAAAAATTAATGCAAAAAATGACAATACTTTGTTAATGGGTTTTACAATTTTAAATTAAGTTTAATAAATTTATTTATGAATTTAAATACGTTTAAGTCGGATTTTGATAAGGTGGTGGAATTTTTAAAAACAGATATTTCCGGTTTGCGTACCGGTCGAGCTAATACCGCTTTGGTTGAAAATGTAATGGTTGAAGCTTATGGCGCCAAACAACAGCTTAAAGCTGTAGCCGCTGTATCTATTGCTGATTCAAAAACTATCAACATTGAACCTTGGGACAAAAGTTTATTAGCGGCAGTAGAAAAGGGTATTAGAGATTCCGGAATAGGTATTAATCCGGTTAATGATGGACGTCTTATACGTGTGTGTCTACCGGAATTAACCGTTGAACGTCGGGCTGAATTGGTTAAAGTTTTACACCAAAAACTTGAGAATGCTCGTATTTCTGTTCGAAAAGTTAGAGAAGAAATTAAGGATAGTATTTTGGCTGAAGAAAAAAATAAAACAATTTCTGAAGATGAAAGATATCATCTACAAGAACAACTCGAAGAAATGGTAAAGAAATACAATGAAGAAATAAAGGCAGTTGGAGAAAATAAAGAGAAAGAAATAACTAATGTTTAATTATATGGTGGATAAATTCGCAAATATTATTGCTTTGGCAAAAAGAAGAGGTTTTATTTTTCCTTCGGCTGAAATTTATGGCGGATTATCGGCTTCTTATGATTACGGACCTCTTGGAGTGGAATTAAAAAATAATTTGAAAAAAGCTTGGTGGAAAAAAATGGTACAAGAGAGAAATGATATAGTTGGATTGGATTCTTCTATTTTGACTCCTAAAATAGTTTGGGAAGCTTCTGGCCATATGCAAAGTTTTCACGATCCATTGGTAGAATGTAAAAATTGTCATCATCGTTTTCGTGCCGACCATCTTTTGGAAGCTAAACAAGCTCAACCTGGATATGCCAAAGAAAAGCCAATTGATATCAAAGATATTAACTGTCCGGATTGTGGTGGAGAACTGACAGAGCCAAAAAGTTTTAATCTTTTGGTTAAAACAGAGCTTGGAGCGGTTGAAGGTCAAAAAGAAGAAGTTTATTTACGCGGTGAAACATGTCAAGGTATTTATTTGGATTATCTGGCGGTTAAAGAAACGATGCGAAAAAAAATACCTTTTGGTGTTGCTCAGATAGGCAAGGCTTTTCGTAATGAAATTACTACTAAGAACTTTATTTTTCGTATGCGTGAATTTGAACAAATGGAAATGCAATATTTTGTTAATCCCAAAGAGGCGGGAAAAATTTACGAATATTGGAAGGATCAAAGATTTGCTTGGTATAAATCTTTGGGAATACGGGAAGAAAATATTCGTTTACGTCAACATGAGCAGGATGAACGAGCTCATTATGCCAAAGATGCTTGGGATATAGAATACAACACTCCTTTTGGTGGTTGGAAAGAAATGGCCGGTATTCACAATCGCGGAGATTGGGATTTAAGTCGTCATGGGGCTTTTTCTAAGACTAACATGATTTATAAAGACGCGGAAACAGGAGAAGAATATATTCCTTGGATTATAGAGACTTCTGATGGTGCTGATAGGGCAACGTTGATGTTTTTGATTGATGCCTATGAAGAGATGGAAGCGAGGAGCGGGGATGAAGATTCTAAACATGAAAAAGAATTAGTTCTTAGATTACATAAAGATTTGGCACCGATAAAAATAGCTTTTTTGCCATTATCTAAAAAAGAACCTTTGGTTAATTTGGTCAAAGAAATCCAAGCATCTCTTTGGGGAAATTATATGACCCAATATGATGAAACAGGTTCTATTGGCAAACGTTATCGTCGTCAAGATGAAATCGGCACGCCATATTGTGTGACCGTTGATTTTGAAAGTTTGGAAGATAAAAAAGTCACGGTTCGTGACAGAGACACAATGGAACAAGAAAGAATAGAGATTGATAAATTAGAAAGTTATTTCAGAAATAAGTTTGGTTATTAAATTATGTCCAAGATTTTTACGTTAAAAAACGGTTTGAAAGTTGTAAAAACATTTGTTCCCGGTACAAAGGCGATAACAGTCATGTTGATGTTGCCAGTTGGTTCGCGCTACGAGCAAAAAGATATCTCTGGTGCTTCTCATTTTGTCGAACATCTGATGTTTAAAGGAACAAAAAAACGTCCGACAGCTTTAGAGTTATCTCGAGAATTGGATGCTTACGGCGCTCAGTACAATGCTTTTACTTCGCAAGAATATACGGCTTATTACGTTAAAATAGACGGTTCAAAAGCGGCTTTGGCTTTTGATTTGATTTCGGATATGGTTTTTAATTCTAAATTGGATGAAAAAGAGATAGAAAAAGAAAAAGGAGTTATTGTAGAAGAACTTCGCATGTACGAAGATAATCCTACTATGGACATTGATTCTCTTTTTTCTAAAGCAATTTTTGGCGATATGCCACTGGGTCGTGATGTGGGTGGAGTGGAAAAAACCGTTAGAAATATTAGTAGAGAACAATTATGGCAATATTATAAAGGAAGTTATGTCCCGCAAAATGCAATATTATCAGTAGCCGGAAAATTAGATAAAAAAACGGATACTTTGGTTTTAAAATATTTTGGTAATTTAGAAAATAATTTAGCAGAGAAATGGTTTAAAGTTGAAAATTATCAAAAAAATGTTTGGTCGAAAAAAACGCTTTCACTTGAAAAAAGAGTTTTAGTAAAACAAAAAAATATAGATCAAGCTCATGTTATTTTGGGTTTTCCAGGTTTTAGTCAGAAAGACAAAGATCGTTTTACTGGTGCGGTTTTATTTAATATTTTGGGCGGGAGTATGAGTTCACGTCTTTTTTCGGAAGTCAGAGAAAAAAGAGGCTTGGCTTATATGGTTCGTGCCGGGAGTGATTCTTTTCGCGATACCGGAACGGTGCAAATTCAAAGCGGTTTGGATCCGGCGCGTTTGAGCGAAGCTTTTAGAGTGATTAAAAATGAATTAAAAAAAATTAAAAAAGAAAAAGTTAGTAAAAAAGAATTATTGAATGCAAAAAATAATTTAATTGGTCACTTGACTCTGGTGCTGGAGGATAGTAGCGCTCAAGCGCAGATGGCGGCCAAGGACTTGGTTTTTTTGGGAAAAGTCGAAAACTATCAAGAAATTTGTAAAAAAATTAAAGCGGTTACTGAAAATAAAATTATCAAATTAGCACAAAGATTATTTGATGAAAGAAAAATGTATTTAGCGGTTATTGGGCCTTATGGTAAAAAAGAAGTTTTAAAATGTTTAAAATAAAAAATATGTCTCAGAAGAAATTATATTTTTTTGCCAACTGGAAAATGTATTTAGATTATGACGAAAGTAATATTTTAGCCAATGGTTTAGTGGAAGTTTTGAAAAACAAAAAACGTGATTATGAAATGACTATTTTCCCCAATGCTTTGTCTTTGCAATCAACAAGTCAAACATTTAATGATATTGGCATAAATACCGGTATTCAAAATGGTTATTGGATAGATAAGGGTGGATATACAGGAGAGACTTCTTTTATGATGGCTGAAAATATTGGCTGTAAATATGCTCTTTTGGGGCACAGTGAACGCCGACATCAATTTAAAGAAACTAATCATGAAATTAGAATGAAATTGGAAAATATTTTGAATAATACGAAATTAATTCCTGTTTTATGTGTTGGTGAAACACAACAAGAAAGAAATGAAGATAAAACACTTGAGATTTTGGAAGCTCAACTTAGAGCGGCTTATGATAGTTTGGCTTGGGACAAGGATAGATCTTTGATTATTGCCTATGAGCCGGTTTGGGCGATAGGTACGGGCAATGCCTGCGAACCCTTAGACGCGCAAATTCAACACGAAAGAATTAAAAAAATAACAAATCAACTTATTCCAGAGGTGAAACCGATCATTTTATATGGTGGTAGTGTAAATGCGGAAAATTGTTTTGATTATATCAAGCAAGAAGACATTAGCGGTGTTTTGGTTGGTGGATCTTCTACAAAATTTGAAAGCTGGCTTGAAATTATAAAAGCCGGAGAAAAAGATGTATAAATATGTATAACTTTATTTTTTTAGGAATAATTGTTCTGTGTTTTGGTATAATGGCTTATTTATTTTTTAATAAGTTGGCTAGTTTGTCTAACCTGGATACAGAAAATCTTCCAGAAGAAATAGAACAAAAAAAGAAAAAAGAGATTGTTATAAAGAGATTGGAAATTCAGGGAATAGAATTGGGTAAAAAAATTATTAAATCACTAGCACCTTTTAAAGGTATTTGGTTTTTTTTGCAAAGAAAGTTTCGTATTTTAGTTATTCAAATTGAAAAATTATGGCATCATGAAGAAGCAATACATAAAAAAACGACAGAAAAAGAATTAACCCCGATAGAAAAAGAAGAAAAAATAAAAGAAATTATTAAAGAAGCGGAAAATTTTTTTACAGTTAAAAATTATGATAAAGCCGAAGAGTTCTTTATTGCCGCTTTACGCTTAGATCCAAAATCAGCTTTGGTTTACCGAGGGTTAGCTGATACTTATTTTGTAAAAAAAGCTTTTAATGAGGCGGCGGAGACATATGAATTTTTACTTGGTTTAAACAAAGAAGATGACGGCGTATTAATGAAACTAGGAGAGATAAAAGAATTACAGAATAAATTAGACGAAGCAATAAATTATTATCAACAGGCTGCAACAATAGGTGATAATGTGTCATCAAGATTTTTTCATTTGGCTGAATTACTGCTTAGAGTTAATCAACCAGAAGTTGCCAGGGAAGCCATAAAAGAAGCTTGTACTTTGGAACCGAAGAATCCCAAGTATCTTGACTTATTGATAGAAACTGCTATAATATGTGGCGACAAGACTTTTGCGGAAAATTCTTTGCAAGAATTAAGGTTAGTTAATCCGGAAAATAATAAATTGGCAGATTTTAAAGAAAGAATAGATAAACTTTAAAATCGCAATTAAATGGGTGGGTACCAAAGTGGTCAAATGGGGCAGACTGTAAATCTGCTGGCTCCGCCTTCGAAGGTTCGAAACCTTCCCCACCCACAAGTAAGAAGCCGTCTTAGCTCAGTTGGTAGAGCAGCTGTTTTGTAAACAGCATGTCATGGGTTCGAGTCCCTTAGACGGCTCACTGTGCCGTTGTAGCTCAGTTGGTAGAGCAACTCCATGGTAAGGAGTAGGTCCGCGGTTCAAATCCGCGCAACGGCTCGGAAGTTAATTTAAAATTTAAAATTTATATTTTTATGCCGTCGACAAATGCAGATAATATGATTAAATTGGAGTGCACGGAATGTAAGCGTGTAAATTATTTTTCCAATAAAAACAAGAAAATCTTGAAAAATAGATTGGAAATGAAAAAACACTGCTTGCACTGTAAGAAACATACTGTACATAAAGAAACAAAGTAATGATTAAGGCAGATTTTTTCTGCCTTAATTTATTAGGGAGTTCGTATAGTGGTAGTACAAGGGTCTCCAAAACCTTTAGCGCGGGTTCGATTCCTGCACTCCCTGCTAATAAAAATATCACCAATTTAAATTGGTGATATTTTTATTATTAGCAAGAAGCAGGAATCGAACAGGGAAAGGGTGAAAACGGCAGTTTTCACTTTAGGAGGAAAGGTATTGGAAAACCTGAAGGTTTTCCAAGGAGGAACGAAGTGACGACGTGAGCATTCCTGCACTCCCTGCACAAAAAAAATACCCATCCGGGTATTTTTTTGTGCAGGATTGACAAAACCCCTCATCTATGTTATACTTGCCTTTCTTTAATCTCAAGTCGTCAAAATTGACAGACTTGCGACTCGAACCTCTCTTACTGTGTCATACTGGTAGTGACTCACTTCAAAGGATATCGGGTCATTAAATAAATATATGATACAGAAAAACAATTCGGCTATCCGATTTGACAATCTTGGTATAGCCCCAAAACTGTTGGATATTCTCCGACAAAACAATTTTACCGTGCCAACACCTATCCAGCATCAATGCATTCCCCAAGCTTTGGAAGGTAAAGATATTGTGGGTGTGGCGCAAACCGGCACCGGAAAAACTTTAGCTTTCGGTTTGCCGATGATTCAGCGCTTGTCCGCTCTCAAAGGACAAGGTCTCATTTTATTACCGACTCGTGAACTTGCTTTGCAGGTTGATGAAGTTTTAAACCAAGTCGGTAGGTCTTTTGGCTTGAAAACCGCTATACTTATTGGCGGAGCTTCCATGGGTCAACAGATCCAGGCTTTGCGTCGCAATCCACACATTATCGTCGCGACTCCTGGACGAATGAACGATCATCTTCAACAAAAAACCGTTTCTTTACAAAATACAAAAATTATAGTGCTTGATGAAGCCGACCGTATGCTTGATATCGGTTTTATGCCACAAATTGTGGAGATTTTAAAAAATGCCCCCAAAGAAAGACAGACCTTGATGTTTTCCGCGACTATGCCACAATCTATTGCTACTCTTGCCGCGCGTTATATGAAAATGCCACTTCGTATAGAAGTTGCTCCGTCGGGTACTCCGGCTGCGAATGTGGAACAAGAAATTTTTATAACATCCAAAGAATTAAAATTGGCTTTACTGGAAAAAATATTATCAGATAATCCAGGTCAAGTTTTGGTTTTTTCACGTACTAAACATGGAGCAAAAAAAATTTCCAATAATCTTCGCGATATCGGTTTCAAGGCAGTGGAGATACATTCCGATCGCACCTTGGCTCAACGTCGAAATGCGATGGATGGATTTAAATCCGGACAATATCGCATTTTGGTAGCTACAGATATTGCCGCTCGTGGAATTGACGTTACCGGAATTTCTTTGGTTATAAACTATGATTTACCCGGAAACTCTGAAGATTATGTGCATCGTATCGGTCGGACTGGTCGTGCTGGAAAATTTGGCAAAGCCATTTCTTTCGCTACTCCAGATCAACGCAGTGATATTAGACAAATTGAAAGATTGATTAAAAAGACCATTCCTATTTTGGCCTTACCACCATTACAACCTCGTCATAATATAGCTAGAATCAATATTTATCAAAATGAACGTTCAGAGGTGCGTCGTAAACCTTTCAAAAAAAATGATTTTTTCTCTTCTCGCCGTAAAAAACAAAATCCGAAAAGAAAGCGTTACGGTATAATAAATTAAAACAAGAATTAGTTTAATACAAGCAGATTGGTTTTTATATTTAAAAAAATAACCCTGATATTAATCAGGGTTATTTTTAAAAGGTAATTAAGCTTGAGGAGCTTCTTCTTCAGTAGCTGGGGTTTCTTCAGCTGGAGCTTCTTCGGTTGTAGGAGCTTCTACTTCTGTATTAGTTTCTTCAGAAACAACAGTGTTGTTTTCTTCGTCAAAATTTACGAACATAGTCGTGTAAATTTAAGAATAACTGACGACTAGTGGTAGCCGACCAAAAAATTATACCATAAAATCTATTTTGTGTCAACCCTTTTATCTTAAAATTGCTTGATTGTCCAATGTATCATTAACTAACTTGTCAGCCTCTTTATTATTTTCGCGTAAAGTGTGGCGATAAGAAACTTTCTTAAATTGTGTCGCGGCGTTATAAGCTTGAATAAAAAGTTTTTGCAAAGTCGGTTCTTTAACTTTGTAAAGTCCTTTCATTTGATTGACTATCAGTTCGCTATCTAAAATACAATCTATTTCCGTCCCGCCAAGTTCATAAGCTCTTTTGAGTCCGGCAATGAGAGCACTATATTCGGCAAAATTGTTAGTTTGTTCTCCTAAATATTTTCCAAAAGCATCTATATTTTTTCCGGTTTCGTCTTTGATTACTATGCCTGCGGCAGCCGGGCCAGGATTTCCTCTCGCACCGCCGTCTGTAAATATAGTTAATTTCATAGTTTATAAAGTTTATTTTAGTAGGATAAGAAATACAAAATTATAAGTAATTACGAATCGAGATTGAAAATTTATAATTTAAAATTAGCTTAATATTCAAGTTTCCATAATCCGTTTTTATCATTATATTTTCCGCCAAAAAATAAGGTCCGGTTATCACTATCACTAATAGCGGTAGTAATTTGTTGCGCAAGTAATTCATGGCTTACTAAATAGTAGGGGAAAAGAACCGTGGTATTATCGGCCCAAACCAGACCCAAAGTATTGTGTTTATCAAGGGGTATTATTTGTTTTAGCTGCATTCCTGATCTGTTTAATAAAACCGGTTCTTCATTTTGGGCGCGTGTCCAAATTTCCCAAGTAGACCAAGCAATAAGCCAATTGTTATACTTTGAAATAATGTAGTTTTCTCCCGCTAATGTATATTTTTTATTTTGGGTAAAAAGTAACATTTCCGCTTGGTTTTTCTTTTTTAATAAGATAAAATCGTTTTTAGCTGTAAGAATTTCCCAGTTTTCTGTTTCAGTTCCAAAGTCATTATTAAAAATTTGATGGAAACCTAAATAATCCTTGATTAATTCCGGGTTATTGGTCGAAGAATTTATTTGGATAACCCAAAGTTGATTATTTTCAAAAAACCAATCAATAAAATTATTTTTATTAACAAAAGTTTGGTTCATGTTTTCTGGATTGAAAATCATGATTTGTTCTTTTGTCGAATAGTAGATTTCTGGCAAAGAGCCGTTTCGCCAATTATATTTTGTAATAGGCATCTTGGTATATGCGGTTAGATCTATATTCTTTTCCGGTTTTTGAGTGTTAAAAATAAAAATTTTTGAATAAGGTTTTTGTTTTGTACTGATAATATAATAAGAATTATCAGGAGAGAATATTATATCCAAAGGTTCCAAATCGGACAATTTGGTTACTAATAAATTTTCGCCTGTTTTTATATTTTTTTGCCAAAGTTCTTTTTCTTTTTCTTTTATTAAAGAATAAATCAAAAATTTTCCATCATTGGAGATAACCAATTCGATTACTTTTCCTTCATGTAAAAAAACTGGTTCAGTTTTTTTTAGGAGAATAATATCTTTGATGTAAATAGTTTCTTTATTTTTTACTTCAATATTTTTGTGCCAATCAAAATAGCCTGGACTTGTGATGTTGAGAGAAAATTTTCCAGGCACTAAATTGTTAAGTCTTATCGGAAAACGAGATTTTAATTTAGTGTTATTTAGATAAACCTCTGCCCAGTTTGGAGTTATATCGATATTTATGGAGCCGGTTTCGCGTAAAAATCCGTTTTTAAAATCATAACGATAACCACTGGTATAAAGAATGATTGCCGGAGAAATTAATAAAAAAAGCCCTATAAAAAATAAAAATATAAAGCGTCTCAAGGGCTTGGTAAGTTTAGTTTCCGGGTATTCCATAGTTAGGTTGCCAAAAATGTTTTTTTATAATATACTTTAAATTATACAATATCCTAAAAATGGTCTTTAGTCAATTAAAATATGTCTTATTTACTTATTAATGGTGGTAAAAAACTTCGTGGGGAAATCAAAAATCAGACGGCCAAAAATTCGGCCGTGGCTATTTTGTGTGCCACTGCAATGGTAAAAGGAAAAACCGCATTGTCGGATGTACCGGAAATAGAAGAAGTTTATAGAATTATAGAATTATTAAAAAGCATCGGTATAAAAGTTAGAAAAATTTCTGCCGGGAAATACGAAATTGATTCCAGGGCTAATTTGAATTTAAATAATATTGATAAAAATGCCTCTGAAAAAACTAGATCATCACTGTTGCTTTTAGGTGCTTTAGCTAATCGAGTTAAAAAATATAAACTTTATAAATCAGGAGGGTGTAAGCTTGGCGAAAGAACCATTCGTCCCCATCTGTATGCATTGGAAAAAATTGGAGTATTTGCCAAATCTAAAGAATATTTTTATGAAGTGGAAAATAAAAATTTATGCGGTGCTGAAATTGTGATGTATGAATCCGGAGATACGGCTACGGAAAACGCCGTGATGGCCGCGGTATTGGCCAAAGGCAAAACTGTCATCAAAATGGCCTCAGCCAATTATATGGTTCAGGATCTATGCTATTTTTTGGCCAAAGCCGGTGCAAAAATCAAAGGAATAGGTACAACCACTTTGGAAATTCAAGGTGTGAAAAAATTAAAAGAAGTAAAAGATTATTCCATTATGCCAGATCCAATAGTCGCGATGACTTATTTGGCTGCGGCCATAATTACAGATTCGAAACTGATCATCAAAAATTGCCCGTTGGATTTTTTGGAATTGGAACTTTGTAAATTGGAGCGTGCTGGACAAAAATATTCTTTTAAGAAAAAATATTTATCTAAAAATGGTAAGTTTCATATTGTAGATATAGAAATCACACCTTCTAAACTCGTGGCGTTGCCGGATAAAGTGGAATGTCGTCCTTTTCCGGGTTTAAATATTGACAACCTTCCTTTGTTTGTTGCAATTTTAGCTAAAGCTCAAGGACGTACTTTGATTCATGATTGGCCTTATGAAAATAGAGCTGTAAGTTATTTGGAATTACAAAAAATCGGTGCCAATTTAACTTTACTTGATCCGCATCGCGTATGGGTGGAGGGTCCGACTAAATTTACTGCCAATGAAGCGGTTTGCCCGTCCATTTTACGAGTAGCGGTTATTTTATTGCTTGGCATGATGGCCGCTCCTGGAAAATCAATTTTGCGCAATACTTATATGATTGAACGCGGATATGAAAATTTATATGAATCTTTAAATAAGATAGGAGCAGATATAAGGGTTATCAAAGATTAGACTGTCCGTGCCAAGGATGACCCGCTGATTCCGACAGGTAGGATGTCAAGGATCTTCGGGTTTTGTAATAATAAATAAAACTATAAATTAAAAATTTGAAAAAGTATGGATTTTAATACAAGCAATATAAATATTTCCGGACCGACACCGACCAAAAAAAGAGCGGGAAAATATTTTGGTTTATATCTATCTTTAATTTTATTTATTGTTTCTTTTGGCTTAGGGTTTTTTTCCGGACAATATTATTTTATCCATAAAAATATTATTGATGAAAACGGAGAAGTGGAACAAACAAAAGTTTTAAAATTAAATAGAATGTTAAATCATTCCGATGAGATTGAATTTGAACAATTTTGGGAAGTTTGGGATAAAATAAAAGAAAAATATGTTAAAAAAGATGTTAAAGATGAAGATCTTTTTTATGGTGCGGTACAGGGGTTGGTTTATGCATTAGGAGACCCCTATTCTTTATATTTTCCACCAAAAGCTGCAGACGAATTTTCTAAAGATTTATCAGGAGAACTTGAAGGTATCGGTGCTGAAATAGGTATCAAAAATCAATTATTAACAGTAATCGCTCCGTTGGCAAACACGCCGGCAGAAAGAGCGGGATTAAGGCCTGGAGATGTTATTTTGCAAATCGGCGAAGAAATTACTTTGGGTATGGATGTTAATACTGCTGTATCAAAAATTAGAGGTAAGGCTGGTACAGAAGTTATTTTATCAGTTAATAGAAATGAATGGCTTGAACCTAAAGAAATAAAAATTGTTCGTGCTAAAATAAGTGTTCCGTCAGTTACTTTCAAGATGCAGAATAATGAAGTAGGCTATTTTAGGGTTATGCAGTTTAACGAAGATACGCAAAAACAATTTGATAAAGGAATCAAAGAACTTCAAAATCGCAGTGGTAAAAAAATAATTTTGGATTTACGAAATAATCCGGGTGGTTATTTGGACCAGGCTATTCGTATGGCTAGCGAATGGATAGAAAAAGGAGTAGTTGTCAGTGAAAAAGGAAATGATGGCAATAACAAAGAACATGAGACTACCGGTAGTGCGCGTTTACAAAATATACAAACAGTAGTTTTGATCAACGGTGGTTCAGCCTCTGCGTCAGAGATCGTTGCCGGGGCTTTGCAAGACAATAAAAAAGCTACCATTATTGGAACAAAAACTTTTGGTAAGGGTTCAGTACAAGATTTTGAAATGTTTCCTGATGGTTCAGCACTTAAGTTGACAGTTGCTGAATGGTTTACGCCAAACGGAAGAAATATCAATAAAGAAGGGATAGTTCCTGATATTGAAGTGATAGAGGAATGGGATAAAGAGAAAATCGGCGAGGATGTGATGATTGATAAAGCACTCGAGTTGTTAAAATAGTAGATAAGCTTGTAAGCAGGTAAGGTGATAAACAACAAAAAAACAAATTAAAAAACTTCCCTAATAGTAGGGGAAGTTTTTTAATTTACTAACTTACCAGTTTTTACACTCGTTCCGTCCAGCGTTTGTCTGCATCCACATTTATTTCTAGAAAAACTTTTTTATTTAAAGCTGTCTCCAACTCTTTTCTAGCAGCAATACCTATTTCTTTTATAGCACGTCCGCCTTTGCCAATAATCATTTTTTTATATTCTTTGGAATTAGTTAAAACATTTGCGTGGATAACCATAATATTTTCTTTATCTTCAATACTTTCTATTTCTACGTGTGTAGTGTAAGGAACTTCTTGACGTAAAGCTAAAAAAATTTTTTCTCTAATGACTTCAGATATCCAAAATTCTTCACCAGCATCACTAAATTGTCCTGGTGGATAGTAAGGCTCACCTTCCGGTAAATATTCAAAAACTTTTTGACGTAAAGGTTCTACATGGCGGTTTTTGAGAGCTGATAGCTCAAAAACAGCATCAAATTGATCGCTTATAAGTTTGTAATCATCAATAAATTCTTTTTCTTTTTCTGGTAGATCGCATTTGTTAATAACCAAAATTTTTGGTGAAGTTGTTTTGCGTAAAAGTGACATATTGAACCTTTCTTCTGCACCAATAGCTTTGGTGGGGTCTACAACATAAATAACCAAATTTATATCATGAAGCGATTCTTCTACCCGTTCAATCATTTTTCCGGCAAGAGGATTTTTCTTTTCTTTAAATATACCGGGAGTGTCTATAAACACCGCCTGGCCCTGTGAAGTGTTTAAAACACCATGAATGATATTCCTGGTGGTTTGCGGTTTATGAGTAACAATAGCCACTTTTTGTCCGATAAGAGTATTTAAAAGTGTAGATTTACCGACATTGGAACGGCCGATTAATGTAATCATGCCGGACTTAAAAATAGGTTTAGTTTCTGTTGTTTGTTCGGTTTGTTTTTTGGTAGGGGACATAAAATTGGAAAAAAGTTATAATAATTTTTAATTTAAGATTTTCAATTTTTAATAAATTTTTAATGATTAAATTTTCAAATTATCTTATTATTGTCTTATATTATTGAAAATTTTAAATTCAATAAAAATTAATAATTAAAAATTAGGTAAGTTTGATTGAAAATACGCTTTTTAGTTAAAAACCCTTTATTTTGTAAGATACTTTTCAATAACTTTCTTTTGTAGTACTATATTATAGGAAATTAATAAAATAAGCAAGAAATAATATGAAAGTTATTTTACTTGAAAAAGTATCTGGGTTAGGCGATATTGATGATATAAAAGAGGTTTCCGATGGTTATGCTCTCAATCATCTTTTTCCTCGTCATTTAGCGGTACAAGCTTCAGCTCAAAAAGTAGCCCAACTTAAAGCCAAGGAAAAGAAAATGATAAAAGACGAAGAAAAAGAATTGCGCGAGGCTCAATCTTTGGCCGATCGTTTAGAGGGTTATAATTTGGTTATTGAAGATAAGGTAAATGAAGAAAATTTTCTTTATGCCGCAGTAACACCACAACGCATAGCTCAAGCACTTAAAACCTATGGTTTCCCTCTCAATAAAAATATGGTGACGAGCGAGCCAATTAAAGAAATAGGGGATTATAAAATAAAAATTAAAATGCGACACGGACTGGAAGCCACAATCAATCTGTTGATTAATGCCAAAGAAGAAGCTCCAAAAAAATAATAAATAAAAATAATTTTAAATAGTATATGGGAAAAACCAAATATATTTTTGTGGTAGGCGGAGTCATGAGCGGAGTGGGTAAAGGTATCACCGTGGCTTCAATAGGTAGAATTTTAAGTAATTATGGGTTACGTGTTTCAGCAATTAAAATTGACCCTTATATCAATGTTGATGCCGGTACTATGAATCCTATAGAACATGGCGAGGTCTTTGTTACTGACGACGGAGATGAAACAGACCAAGATATTGGGAATTATGAAAGATTTTTGGATACAAATATTTTGTCTACTAATTATATGACTACCGGTCGTGTTTATCAGAGTGTTATTGAAAAAGAGAGAACTATGCAATTTAAAGGAAAGTGTGTACAAGTTGTACCACATATCCCTTTGGAAGTTTTGGGGAGAATTGAAAAAGCAGTTAAACAAACCAAAGCTGATATAATGATTATTGAGATAGGAGGAACAGTTGGAGAATATGAAAATATTTTATTTTTAGAAGCTGCTCGTAGTTTGAAATTAAGTCATCCAGAGGATGTACTTTTTGTTTTAGTTAGTTATTTACCGGTTCCCGGTCATCTGGGAGAAATGAAAACCAAACCAACTCAACATGCAGCTAGAATGCTTAATAATAGCGGATTGCAAGCGGATATCATTATTGCTCGTGGTAGAGAATTACTTGATGATGTTCGTCGCGAAAAGTTGGCTTTTTTCTGTTCGGTTCGCAGTAAAGAAGATATTATTCCCGCTCCAGATGTTACTAATATTTACGAAATACCGGATAATTTTGAAAATTATAATTTAGGAAAAATAGTTGCCAAAAAGTTAAAATTACGATTGAAGCGTAAAAGCGATTTAAAATGGAAAAAATTTATTAGCCAAATGAAGAATGTTAAAAAAACAGTAAATATTGCCGTGGTGGGAAAGTATTTTACTACCGGAAATTTTACACTTTCTGATTCTTATATTTCGGTAATTGAAGCGGTTAAACACGCGTCTTGGAATTGCGGAGCAAAAGCAAAAATGACTTGGTTGGATTCGGAAATTTATGAGAAAGACCCAAAAAAATTGATTGATTTAAAAAAGTTTGACGCTGTTATTGTACCTGGGGGTTTTGGTACACGTGGGGTGGAAGGAATAATAAAAGTTATTCAGCATGCTCGTGAAAAAAATATTCCATATTTAGGTCTTTGCTATGGAATGCAGTTGATGTCAATTGAATTTGCGCGTCATGTTTTAAAATTGAAAGATGCCAATACCGTGGAGTGCAATCCACAGTCTGCCAATTTGATTATAGGTATTAATCCAAATCAGAAGATGAATGTGAAAAATAATCGCTACGGCGGAACTATGCGTTTAGGGGCCTATGATTGTGAATTGAAAGATGGAAGTAGGGTTTTGAAATTATATGGATTTAAAAACATCTCTGAACGACATCGCCATCGTTATGAATTTAATAACGACTATCGTAAAAAAATAGATGAGGCCGGTTTAAAAGTTGTTGGTATAAACAAAGAAAGTGATTTGGTAGAAATATTGGAGCTTAAAAATCACCCTTTCTTTATCGGAACTCAATTTCATCCGGAATTTAAGAGTCGTCCACTTCATCCGCATCCTTTGTTTGTTGGTTTGATAAAAGCAGCTTTAAAAAGGTTACGCTGAGCGTAACTTTACCGACGCTTAGCTAAAAACGGGGCCACACTAAGTGTGGCAATTACCGCGCTCAGCGCGGGGTTGATTTTTAGTTTAAATACTGATAAAATAATCAGGCCTTTTAAAGGGCCTGATTATTGTTTAAAAATAATTAAAATATGTCTTTTTTGTCAAAAATATTCGGTGATCCAAATGCTAAAGTTGTTAAAGAAATAATGCCGATAATTGAAAAAATAAATTCCCTGGAAAACGATATGCAAAACCTAACATTGGAAGGTTTGCGTGCTAAAACCCAAGAATTTAAGAGTCGTCTTAAATCCGGAGAAATATTAGAAGATATTTTGCCGGAAGCTTTTGCTGTGGTAAGAGAAACGTCAAAGCGCATTACAGGTATGCGTCATTATGACGTTCAACTTATTGGCGGTGTTGTACTTCATCGTGGTCAAATAGCGGAAATGCACACCGGGGAAGGTAAAACCTTGGTAGCAACTTTGGCGGTTTATTTAAATGCTTTAACCGGAAAAGGTGTTCATGTGGTTACTGTTAATGATTACTTGGCTAAACGTGATGCTGTTTGGATGGGGCAAATTTATGATGCACTTGGACTTAGTGTTGGTGTGATTCAAAATATGTTAGTTTCTTTTAAATTTTATAAACATGAAATTGAGGTTAAAGAAGAAAATGAAATTTTGGATGATAATATAAACAAAGAAGATACCGCTGTTTATAAGGTGAAAACAGAATATTTGGTTTCTTGTAAGAGAAAAGAAGTTTATGATTGTGATATAGTTTATGGAACTAACAATGAATTTGGGTTTGATTATTTGCGTGATAATATGGTTGGTTCTCTCTCCGAGATGTCTCAACGTCCATTGTATTATGCCATAGTTGATGAAGTTGATTCTATTTTGATTGACGAGGCTAGAACTCCGTTGATTATTTCCGCCCCAGCCCAAAAAGCTACAGATACTTATTATAAATTTGCTTCTTTGGTGAGACAACTTAAAGAAAATGAGGATTTTAATGTTGATGAAAAAATGCGTTCTGCTACTTTAACGGAAAACGGGATCCATAAAATAGAAAAAGCTTTGGGAGTGGAAAATATTTATGTTGAAGGGGGTATCCAAACAGTTCACCATATGGAACAGGCCCTCAAAGCGGAAACTTTGTTTAAACGTGATCGTGATTATGTGGTGGAAAATGGAGAAGTGGTGATTGTGGATGAATTTACCGGTCGTAAAATGCCGGGACGTCGTTATAGTGAAGGATTGCACCAAGCGATAGAGGCCAAAGAAAATGTGGATATTCAACGCGAAAGCCAAACTATGGCTACTGTGACTTTTCAAAATTATTTTAGAATGTATGAAAAATTAGCCGGTATGACGGGTACGGCGGTCACTGAAGCCGAGGAATTTGGTAAAATTTATAAACTTGAAGTAGTTGTTATACCGACTAACAGAAATAAACAAAGAAAAGATTTACCAGATAGAATTTATCGTACCGAAGATGCAAAATTTAAAGCTATTGCTAAAGAAGTAAAAGAGCTACAAATAAAAGGCCAGCCAGTGCTTATCGGTACTATTTCTGTAGATAAAAATGAAATGCTTAGTCAATATTTGGAAATGGAAGGAGTTCGTCATGAAATATTAAATGCCAAAAATCATGAAAGGGAAGGCGAAATAGTTGCTCAAGCTGGTGCACCGGGAGCAGTAACTTTGGCTACTAACATGGCTGGTCGCGGGGTGGATATTATTTTGGGCGGAAATCCTCCGGATAAAGAAATGTCTGACAAAGTTAAGGAATTTGGCGGTTTATTTGTTATTGGCACGGAGCGCCATGAAAGCCGACGTATTGACAATCAATTACGTGGTCGTGCCGGTCGTCAGGGAGATCCGGGTATGTCACAATTTTATTTGAGTACCGAAGATGATTTAATGCGTATTTTTGCTGGCGACAGAATTAAAGGGGTGATGCAAACTTTGAAAGTACCCGAGGATATGCCGATAGAAAATAAAACTATCAGCAAGATTATTGAATCTGCTCAACGCAAAGTAGAGGGTTTTCATTTTGACTCTCGTAAACATTTATTGGAATACGATGATGTACTTAATAAACATCGAGAAGTAATCTATGGTAAACGTCGCCAAATACTAAATTCTTTCGATATACAGAAAAGTATTTTAAAAGGAGAAAAAAAAGAAGTTGAAGTTGTTGATTATAAGCCTTTGAAAGGTATTATTTTGGACATGGTTGAACAAGAAATAGAGGGAATCGTCTCTTTTCATACAAATTATGAAGATCGTGATTCTTGGAATTTGAAAGAAATTGCAGAAACCATAGTAACTATCTTCCCTCTTGTTAATGAGGAACGAAATAAAATACTTGATTTTGCCAAAACAAAAAATTCTTTTTCTCCGATTGAAGAAAGAAATGAAATTGTAGAATATTTAACTAGTTTAGCCAAAGATAAGTATGAAGAGTATTTGATTAAAAAAATCAATGAACCAGAATTTTTATTGGAAGTGGAAAAACAAGTTTTATTGCGTTCGGTTGATAGTTTGTGGATTGATCATTTGGTGGCAATAGATTATTTGAGAACAGGTATTGGTCTTCGTGGTTATGGTCAGCGCGATCCATTGGTTGAATATAAAAAAGAAACTTATCACATGTTCAACGAACTTTTAAGTTTGATTCAAAAAGAAGTTGTCTACACTGTATATAAGGTATCACTTGGATTACAAATGTCTCCAACAATGATGGAGCAACAAAATTTGGTTTTTAGCGGTGCTGAAAAAGAGGCGGGGGAAAAAGCAATAATTATGAAAAAAAATAATCAAAATAAAGAAATTGGACGCAATGATCTATGCCCTTGTGGAAGTGGAAAAAAGTTTAAAAAATGCTGTGGCGCTTAAATTAATAATTTTTACCTAATCTAAGGCAAAAATTTATTGTGGACTAACCCCTTGCCAAATTGGCAAAAAAAAGGTAAAATTTGGCTAAATTAACAAAATTATTTATTTAACTATTTAATTTATGGCTAGCAATCTTGCTCCAAAGAGATTTACGCGAACCCAAATCAGATGGAGGGTGGCCGGTTCGTTCGTTTTGTTGTTACTGTGTTTGGTTATTGTGTATCCAAGCGTGGTTAATAGCGGTTTCAAATTTATTAACGATAAAATAGGAATTGGTATTCCTTTTTTACCGGATAATGGTTTTAATCTAGGCCTTGATTTACGTGGAGGCGCTCATTTGATCTATACGGCTGACACTACTAATATTGCTGAAAAAGATAAAACAACTTCAGTTGAAGGTGTGCGCGATGTTATTGAAAGACGTGTTCGTGGCGGTTTGGGTGTTGCCGAGCCATTAGTTCAAACTACCAAAGTAGGGGATGAGTACCGAGTTATTGTGGAATTACCTGGAGTTACGGATGTTAATGAAGCTATTAAAATGATTGGGGAAACCCCAGTGCTTGCTTTTAAAGAGGAAAATACTCAAGCAAGTCGAGAAATGACTGCAGAAGAAAATAAAGAAATGCTTGATTATAACAAAGCTGCAGAGAAGAAAATTAATCAAGCTTTGACTGATTTGCGTAGAATTTCTTTTAATGAAGCGGTTAGTCGTTATAGTGAAGATTTGGTTTCTAAGAATAATGCCGGAAATATGGGCTTTATATCTGAAAAACTTCATCCGGAACTTTATGAGTGGGCCCAAACACACAAAATAGGTGAAATGAGTAAGACAACCATTAAAACTAGCGATGGTTTGAATATTTTAAAAAAGATTTCAGAAAAAGACGGTCAGTTGCAAGTTAATGCCTCTCATTTATTGATTTGCTACAAAGATGCGCAAATGTGTGATAGTAATTTATATAAAAGTAAAAACGAAGCAAAAGCTAAAATTGAAGAATTGAGAAAGCAAGCTAGTATTGAAAATTTTACCGATTTGGTAAAACAATATTCAACTGAACCGGGGGCTGCAACGACAGGCGGAGATTTGGGTTGGTTTGAAAAAGGAAACATGGTACCGGAATTTGAAAACGCTGTTTTTGCTATGGAAAAAGGACAAATTTCTCAAGTGGTTGAAACTGATTTTGGTTTTCATTTAATTTATAAAAAAGATGAAAAAACTTTAAAAGAATATGAATTGGCCAGAATATTTGTAAAAATTAAAAGTGAATTAGATTATATTCCGCCAGCCGAAGAATGGGCTGACACTCTTCTTTCTGGCAAACAGCTTAAAAGAGCTGAAGTTTTATCTGATTCTCAAACCGGCCAAGTCCAGGTAAGTTTACAATTTGATACTGAAGGATCAAAATTGTTTGGAGAAATCACCGAAAGAAATGTCGGTAAACCAGTAGCTATATTTTTGGACGGACAACCGATAAGTATTCCGACTGTCAATGAGCCTATTCGTGATGGAAACGCAGTAATTTCCGGAGATTTTACTTGGGAAGAAGCTAGACTTTTGGCACAAAGGTTAAATTCAGGAGCTTTGCCTGTACCAGTAGAATTGGTTTCTCAACAAAAAGTAGACGCTACTTTGGGTTCTGATTCTTTAACATCTAGTTTTCGAGCTGGTCTCATTGGTTTATTACTCGTAATTTTATTCATGATATTCTATTACAGAATTCCAGGTGTTGTTTCGGTTATTTCTTTATTGGTTTATTCTTCATTAACTTTGGCATTATTTAAAATATTGGGTGTAACTTTGACTTTGTCAGGTATCGCCGGTTTCATACTTTCTGTTGGCATGGCGGTTGATGCTAATGTCTTGATTTTTGAGAGATTAAAAGAAGAATTAAAAAACAAAAAAACTTTGGCGACTGCCACGGAAGAAGCTTTTGTTCGTGCTTGGAGTTCTATTCGTGATAGTAATATTACCACCCTTATCAGTTGTGCGTTTTTGATTTGGTTAGGTACAGGTTTTGTTCAAGGTTTTGCCGTGACTTTGGCTCTTGGAGTAATGGCTTCAATGTTTACAGCTGTAACTATCACTAGAATACTATGTCGTTTTTCTTTTGCTTGGTTTAAGCCAGAAGGAAATATTTTATTTTTGGGTTTTAATAAAGCCAACCCGGAAAGCCTAAATAATGAAATTAAAAAATAAAATATATGAATATACCATTTATTAAATATTCTAAAATTTGGTTGAGTCTAAGCTTGTTTGTAACAATTATTTCGGTGTTAGTTATTTTTACCTGGGGTTTAAAACCGGGGATAGATTTTACCGGTGGTTCATTGATGGAAATTGAATTTAGCAAGGAAAGACCTGCTACAGAAGTGGTTGTAAAAGCTTTTGAAGATAAAGATATTAGAAATACCACAATTCAAAAATCAGAAGACAATATTTTGATTATTCGTACAGCTTTTCTTGATGAAGAAAAACATCAGGAAATATTAAAACAAATTGAGAGCGTTAGTAAAGATGAAAATATTATTGAAAAACGTTTTGAAACCATCGGTGCTTCTATCAGTAAACAATTACGCGAAAGAGCTATTCTGTCTATAATTTTTGTTTCTTTAGCCATCATTTTATATGTAGCTTATGCGTTTCGTAAGGTTTCTCAGCCTGTAAAGAGCTGGAAATACGGAATTATGTCTTTGGTTGCGGTTTTTCACAATTTATTGTTAGTAATGGGTATTTTTGCCGTATTAGGTAGGTTTAAAGGTGTTGAAGTGGATACTGCTTTTGTGGTAGCTCTTTTAACGGTACTTGGTTATTCTATCAATGATACCATTGTAGTTTTTGATAGAATTCGTGAAAATCTCATTCATCGTGGGAATCGTAGTTTTGCCGATGTGGTTAATGATGGTTTAAATCAGTCTTTGTTTCGTTCTATTAATACTACGGTAACAACTTTATTTACATTAACAGCTCTATTCTTTTTTGGTGGGCCGACTATTCATAATTTTGTTTTAGCTTTAATTATCGGGGTGGCAGCTGGATCTTTTTCTTCAATTTTTATTGCCGCTCCTTTATTGGCTGTTACTGAAAATTGGCAAAGAACCAAAAAACTTTGGTAATTATTATTAAATTTCAAAAAATCCTCCGTTTTTCGGGGGGTTTTTGTTTTAAATGAAATTATGTTATAATAAATGAGTTGGAAGTCCATCATTCTGAATGCAATGAAGAATCCCTTATAGTTTAACTTGTTTTCTGTGTTGTTGTTTAAGGGATTCTTCTCCGCTTAGGCGGATCAGGATGACATCAAGGTATCACTTTCAATTTTTAACTTTCAATTTTTAACTTATTTTATGTCTGATAATACAGTGAAGCATTTAGTTTCTTTTTTGGCTACAATATGTTGTTTACTGGCCTATATTGCCGGATATTTTTCCGGGATGGAAGGTTGGTGGTGGACGGGAGTTACGGTAATTATAGTTTATGGCATGATCTATCGTTTGATGGAATAAATCTAACCCCGTCTTTGATCAGTGGGATATTTATAGTTTTTAATAGAAGTGTCGGCTTTGCCAATATATTAAATAACATTGCTCGTCAAAAAGCGAGCTCTCGATAATCTATGATACCAGTTATTGAAACACCGTTTGGTTTTTCCATAAGTTTTGGTTTTTGGCAATTATTTATGGAAATGAGTTTAGGTGAACAACTTAGGCTTATGTTTACATTTTTTTGGTGGATTCCGATAACACCTTTATTTTATAAAGGGTTAAATCATTTTTTATCATTAAAACAAAAAAGATTTGATAATATTTGCGCTTGGTCTATTTTGGCGGTGGATATTCCGGCTGCAGTTATCCAGTCGCCTCGTGCTGTAGAACAGATATTTACCCATCTTAGCGGTATTTATGAAAAAATAGGGCTGTATGATAAATACTGGTTGGGCAAAAAACAAAAATTCTTTAGTTTAGAAATAGTAAGTTTAGAAGGTTATATTCAGTTTTTAATCCGTTCTCCCGGTGAATATCGCGATTTAGTAGAGGCCGCTATTTATGCACAATATCCCGAAGCTGAAATTACCGAAGTGGAGGACTATGTGAATATTTTACCGGAAAAAATTCCAGATACTCGCTATGATGTGGCCGGAGTAGATTTTGATTTATTGGAAGACGACTCTTATCCTATACGTACTTATTCGCAATTTGAACATAGTCTTTATAAAGATGCTCCGTTTATTGATCCCATGGCGGCTATTTTGGAAAATTTTACCAGAGTTGGTTCAGGAGAAAATCTTTGGATGCAATTGATAGTTGAACCAGCTGATAATAATTGGAAAAAGAAGGGAATAGAGTTGGTTAAAAATTTGGTTAGCGGCAAAAAAGCTCCGCCGAAACCAAACGCTGCTCAGCACGTAGCAGATTTTGCCGAAGGAATTTTGAAGTTAGCTTGGCAGATTTGGAATCACAATTTTAGTGGTAGCGAAAAAAAGAAAGAAGAAAACAAAAATGAAATTTCTCCTGATGTTAAAAATGCCATCTCCGGGATTGAAGAAAAGATTACAAAATTAGGGTTTAAATCTCGTTTGCGTTTACTATATTGCGCTAGAAAAGAAATATTTAATCCCAAAAAATGTATCAATGGTTTTATTGGTTCTATAAATCAATTTTATATTGCCAATCAAAACGGTTTTAAAAGTAATTTTATTGACAGAGAATCTTTAGTAAAAGCTTATAAAAATAGAAAAATAAAATTAAAAAGTGATCCCTACATGTTAAATATTGAGGAATTGGCAACTTTATGGCATTTTCCGATGCCCACAGTTAAAGCTCCTCTTATTCAAAAAGCTGGCGGTAAACGCAGTGAACCCCCGACAAATTTACCAGTTGAGCTTTTTGCAGATGGTTTAAAATTTAAAGAAGATATAGAAGCTATAGAATCTCCAAAACCCGAAGATTTGCCTTATGCTTAAAATTTTATTTTTAAAAGCCAACTGTAATAAAGCCGGTTGGTTTTTAGTTTTTGTATGAAAAGATGGTTTGAAAGAAAAAAACCTATTTTGATTTTGGCTCCAATGGCCGATTATACCGATAGTCCGTTTGGTCTTATTTGTCGTAAATATTCGGGTAAAGATTTTGTGATTTTTAAAGAAATGGTTAGTAGTGAAGCTATAGTTCGGGGGAATGAAAAAACTCTCAAAATGTGTAAATTTGATAAAGTAGAACGACCATTAATTATTCAAATTTTTGGGGATAATCCGGAAACAATGGCTAAGGCAGCTAGTATTATTGAGAGTAAATTTAAACCTGATGGAATAGATATTAACATGGGTTGTCCAGTGCCCAAAATTGCTCAAAAAAGCGGTGCTGGAGCGGCTTTAATGCGAAATCCGACATTAGCTTCGGATATCGTAAAAAGCGTCAAAAAAGCGGTAAAATTACCTGTTTCGGTAAAGACCCGTTTAGGTTGGAATAATAAGGAAGAAATATTAAAATTTGCCAAAATTATTGAGGTTAGCGGGGTTGATTTATTGACTATTCATGGACGAACAAAATCACAAGGATATTCTGGGGTAGCGGATTGGGACACAATTGCAGAAGTAAAAAAAATATTAAAAATTCCGCTTATTGCCAATGGAGATATTGTTGATTTTACGAGTGCAAAAAAATGTTTAGAAATTACAAAAGCCGACGGGATAATGATTGGACGTGGGTCGCTTGGAAAACCTTGGATATTTAGAGAGATTAAAAGATTTAAAGATTGCAAGATTACAAGATTGAAAAATACTTGTGAAATTATTTTGAAACACGCGAAGTTGCATGAAAAATATTATGGGCAGGGGAGTCTGGTAACTTTTCGTAAACATTTGGCATTTTATTTCAAAGGTTTTTCAAATATAAAAGATTTGCGCGTGAGTTTAGTGCAAGTAAAAAAATATAAAGAATTAGAGAAAATTTTAAAAGAATATTTTAAAAAAAGCCCGGAATAGTCCGGGCTTTTTGTTTTTAATGTTTTAGTTATTTCAGAAGAAAATCACCCTCTTCCGCTCCGAGAGTGATCATTTTGATTGGTACACCCAATCTTTCTTCAATAAAATTGACATATTTCTTTGCTTCTTTTGGAAGTTTATCAAAAGATCTTATGTCTTTTAAATTTGCATTCCACCCTTCGAATTGAGTGTATAACGGTTTGATTTTGGTAATATCTAATTCAGAAAGAGGACAATCGCTTTTCGCTGTAAATAGAGAGTTTTTATATTTATAGCCATCACAAACCTCAATTTTTTGGAAACCGGAAAGAACATCGAGTTTGGTTAAAACAAGCTCTTTGGCACCATTGATTCTGATGCTTTGTTTAAGTGCCATCAAATCCAACCATCCGCATCTGCGATTTCTTCCGGTAGTTGCCCCTCTTTCACACCCTCTTTCACGAAGATTTTCTCCGGTTTTATCAAAAAGTTCTGTGACAAAAGGGCCTTCACCGACTCTGGTAGTATAAGCTTTGAAAACACCTATTACCAGATCAATATCGGTGGGTCCGATACCTGCTCCAACACAAGCGCCTCCGGCAGTGGTAATGGAAGAAGTGACAAAAGGAAAAGTTCCGTGATCATTATCAAGTAGAAATCCTTGGGCTCCTTCAAGCAGGACACTTTTACCCCTCTTGATCTCCTCCTTAAGATAATAGGCCGTGTCGCAAATAAAAGGTTTCAAAATTTTTCCGCAAGCAATAAGTTCTGCAACCTCGGCGTCAATATTTTCCGCATGAGGAGTGTCTTTTGAAAGCCATTTTAACTTACCGGTAAGATCATCAATACTTCCCAAAAGATCTTTTAATCGGATTCCGTTTCTACCTACTTTATCTTCGTAGGTCGGACCGATACCACGACCAGTGGTTCCAATTTTTTTCTCACCCAGAGCAGTTTCTTTCTGTCCATCTTTGTATCTATGGACGGGAGTGGTCACATTAAGAAGATTGGAAATTTTCAATTGTTTGGGATTTATATCCACCCCTGCTTTTCGAAGACCCTCTATTTCTTCAATTAGCTGTCTAGGACTTGCTACGACTCCATTACCGATAACACAAGTTTTTTCAGGGAAAAGGATCCCTGAAGGCACGAGATGGAGAACGGTTTTTTTACCGTCCACAATAATTGTGTGCCCGGCGTTAGATCCACCCTGAAATCTGGCGACATTGTCAAAGTTATGAAGTTTTGCCAGAGAATGGACCACCCGTCCTTTACCCTCGTCACCAAATTGCATTCCGACAAGTACTACTACACGCTTTTTTTCCATGATACTCTCCTTTGAGATGTTTTTAAAGTTAAGGATTATCCAAATACTAAAACATAAATTGTTAAATAACTATTTCCCCCCAAAGCAGGTTATATTATTTTGAAGTTTTCGTCAACCCCTTGGAAATTAGAGTAAAAATTAAAAAATCTCCTTTCTAAGGAGATTTTTAGTTAGGATTCTTTTCTCAATTTTTTCCAAGTTTTATCGCATTTTTTTTCAAAGCTTTCCCGTTGTTCTTTGGTGATAAAATTATATTTAAGAAAAAATTCAGCTATTTTTTTGGCATCATCAAGATGTCTACTATCAGCTGAGCTGTCGGAAAAACTCCAATGGTTTTGGATAAATTTTTGTTCAATATCCCAATCTTGGAGAAAAAAAGTGATTTTTTCTAGAGTCTTTTCTTTTTCTTCTTCGTTGTCTATTTTTTCAAATTTTGAAAAAAGTTCATTTAAATAATCGTTACCACCGCGCTTTATTTCCAGAGCTATTTTTTCTGCTAAGGATTTATTTTTTTCCGGTTCGGGAGAATTATTATTTTCTTTGGATAAATCGGGAGTTTTTTCTTCTGGATTTGGAAAAGGCATTCCTTCAATTTCCATATAAAAAAAATATTAACATTTAATTATTTTATAAATTTACCTTATTATTTAGTGTCTTGTCAAATTTTAGACGAAAAATAGTGATAAAAAATTCCCAAATATCTTTTTTTGATAACTTTGATTTTCCCAGTTTACGATCGGAAAAAGTGACTGGAATTTCTGTTATTTTAAAATTATTTTTTTCCGCTAAATAAAGCATTTCTTCTTGAAAAGCATAACCACCGGCGGAAATTTTGTCCAAATTTATATTTTCCAAAACCCGGCTTTTATAACAACGAAAACCCGAAGTTACATCGCGAGTTCTTAAACCTAAAATGAAACGGCTGAAAAACATTGCGCCGTTACTCATGAAATGACGATACCAATTCCAGCCTATTATTTTTCCTCCCAGTATCTTTCTCGAGCCAATAACTAAATCGGCTCCATTAAAACAAGCTTGTAAAATTTGCGGAATATCTTTTGGGTCATGTGAAAGATCGGCGTCCATTTCAAAAATATACTCAGCACTTTGTTGTAGGGCTTTTTTAAAACCCACGACATAGGCTGATCCTAAACCTAATTTTTGCGGTCTTTGAATAAGAGTAATGGGAAACTTATCAACAAAAGATTGAATAATTTGAGCGGTTTTATCAGGAGAATTATCATCAATAAAAAAAATTCGCCAATCAGTTAAATTTAAAGCGGCGATTTCTTTTATTAAAAGTTTTACATTTTTAGCTTCGTTGTAAGTGGGTATGACGATAGCTATTTTCATAAAGAAGCGTAAGCCCCCAAAAGTAAACTACAAAGCAATGCGATAGCAGCTCCGGTATATTGCATTTTGGAAAGTTTTTCTTTATTTACTACTACTCCCAAAAATATCGCTATCATCGGATAACAAAGAGAAATGGCTGAAAGCAGAGAAAAGTTTATTTTGGTGGAAGCAATAGAAAAACTGACCCAAGCAATGCAATTGGCTATACACATCAAAAGTATCGGAATCCAGTTTTTTTGTAGGTTGTGAAAAGCGCGTTTTACATCCCGTTTCATTATCAGGAAAGCCAATGAAAAAATAGTAAAAACAAACCAAGGAAACCAGATAGCCAAATATGGAGTAGTAAGACGAGCGTTGGTAGCGGTAAAATAATTGATAAGAGAAATCACCATTACTGCGCCCATAGCCAAGAAAACACCTTTTTCTATCCAAGCGTTGGTAGAAAAAATCTGTTTTATTTTACTTTTTTGTTTTTGTAAAGAAGCGAGGATAATCCCGCCCAAAATAGATCCGACTATCAAACTTTGTTCCAGAGTTAATATTTCTTTAAAAAATAGCATCCCCCAAAAAATAGTCAAAGGCAGTTCAGCAACCATGACTGTCTCTACCACCGATAGTTTACCGTGCTTAAAAGCGGAAAAAAGTAGTAGCGCAGAAAGGATATGTAATAAAGCTAAAAAAAAGAGGAAATATAAGTTATTGATATTAAAAATCACCCCAAGATCATCTTTGACAAAAGGGAATAGTACGATGGTGCCAAAAATCCCGACCCAAGTCAGGGTGGCGATACGTCCGATTTTACGGACGAAATATTGCATTGAAAAATCGCTCACGCCCCAGAGGATCATGGCGATAAAAGCGTAGGAAATATAGGTATTCATAATAATGATTGGTTTATAAGATAAATTCCATAATTTCCGGAATTTCGGTAATGCCGTCATCGGCGTTAAAATGCCCTTTATTGTGGTAAACGCGGGTTTGGGTGTTGAGGTTATCTCTAAGCATTTTTTCATTGTCCATAGGCACGACCGGATCATTGTCCGAAAATAGGGTAATAATTTCTGCGGCTGAGTTTTTAACTTTTTCAAAATTTATTGGCGTTTCCAGCCAAGGTTTGGCGATTTGTTTGTCTTCATCGTCCAAATTTTGCAAAGTAAACCAAGGGGATACAAAAATTGTTTTAGCCGTTTTTTTGCCGGTTTGTTCCAAATATCTCATAATGGCTTGGCAACCGATACTATGGCCTATTAAAATGGCGTTTTCATCGGAAGTCGATAAAACCTCTTTTAATTTTTCCGTCCAAGTTTCTATTTTGGGATTTTCCGAATTCGGCATGTCGGGAGCGATAACTTCAAAAGAATTTTTTTGAAGTTCTTGTTTTAGCCAGGGAATCCAATCGGAATTTGAGTCAGCGCCCCAACCGTGGATGATATAAACTGTTTTCATATGGGGATATTATAACATATTATAATAAAATTACCACTAAAAAGAGTGGTAATTTTATTAAGCTCGAGGACAGGGATTCGAACCCCGATAAACAGATTCAGAGTCTGTTGTCCTACCATTAGACGATCCTCGAATATTTTTATTTTAATATACCAATTCTTCAGTTGGTAATTTTTCTAAAAATTCAGCGGAAACTTTTCTAACTTGAGAAAATTGCCAACCCATTTGTTTGAAAACCGCACTATTGGGAAAAGGTTTTTTAACACCATTTTCTATCAAATAAATTGCCGGGCTCCCCACTACTTTGGCTACAAAAGGTTCTTCAACGGAATTTGCTAATTCTTTGGTTGGTAAATTGTTCAAGAAATCTGCAAAAACTTGGCGAACTTGGGAGAATTGCCAACCCATGTTTTTGAAAACAGCGCTGTTGGGAAAGGGTTTTTTTATTCCTTCTTCAATGAGATAAATAGCTGGAAAGCCGACAACTTTGGCGGTAAAATATTGTCTGGTAAATATTACCGTGCCTGGTTTCTCAGTTTTATCAGTTTGGTGATTATAATCGCGCAGACTGGACATCAAAATATCATACTTATAGCGAAAGTCAACCCCATTCTTGTGCGAGCCATTATCATGGACGATAAATTCATCTGTGTTGTCATCAAAACCCTTTATTACAACCATGTGGTAAGCTGAACCATCACGACGGAAAACTAAATCTGAATTTTGCAAATCAAAACCATAATGCAGAGAAATCACTGGGCGATTAGCACGTAGTTCATCTTTGATTTGCTCTAAAGTAGGGTTACGAACAATTTGTGTTTTGAAAGAAAGATTATTTTTCAAAATCATTTCAACAGTTCTTGTAGCGTTACTATTGGCATTGCTTTTATAAATTTTATTTTGCCAAGCAAAAAGTTTATTCATCAAAGTGGCAGCATCTTTTGCAGAAACTTTATTTTTACCGATATAAAAATTATCTACCATCGCGACGCTAGCTTCTTCACAACCATTCAACCACGGTCCGGACCAGATTTTTTCTGGCGCTTCGCTGATAAATGGCACGTTTAAATCAATAATTTCTTTTTGCTCGTCAATTGCCAACACAGAGTAGGGGAGTAGAAGAAGTAAAAATAAAAAAATTTTTTTCATAGGATATTAAATTATAATCCGAATACTACAAATTACCGCGATATATCCGAATTGTTAAAACAACTTTTTCGATTCGGAACATTCGGATAAATTCGTAGATTCGGATTATACTAGACTACTTGTCCACCAAAGTTAGCGGCTAAATCATTGATTTCAGTATTAAAAGGTTTTTCAGCTACGGTACAGTTTAAACAAAGAGTTTCACCAAAAATTTCTTTGAAAATATTTTGTAAAATTTCGTTGTTTTTACTATCTTTTATCTTTTTTTGATGAAAATCGTACGGTAAAGATAGAGTCAAAGTATTTTCCTGTGCTTCTATCAGATTGGCCATTTTTAAAATAAACAAAAGAGAAGGACTTTGTTCATTGATTTTATCCAAGACCGCTATCCATTTTTCATTTATTTCTTCAAAAGATACAATGCGTTTTGTATGGGGTGATATTTTTTCCTCTACTTTTTGAATTATGTTTTTTTCTTCGATTTTGGAAACTTCTTTTTTTGTTTCGTCTATTTTTTTTATATTCTGTTTATTTGACAAAGAATCAGAATTAGATGAATTTTTATTATTATCAAAGCTCTCGGTTTCTTTATAATTGTCATCTATCGACTCTACAGCCAAAAGTTCCAGAGGTAATTGAGGAATAGGGCAATTTTTGGCAAAAACCATTCTTTTTAAAGTCAAATCTGATAAATTTAAAAGCTGAGAAGATGTAATTTCTTTGGCGATTTTTTCCATTTGTTTTATCGTCTCATCGTTCAGTTCATAGAGAGCTGAATTTTTTATTTTATTTTTTAAAATTAAAAGTAGGCGCCAATATTGTAACAGATCGTCGTGAAATTGATCCAATGATTTTCCATTTTGTACCAGTTCTTCCACTAGATTTAAAGCTGCGGGTAATTTTTTTTCAATTAAACAAACTGCAAAATCGGCCACAGATTGCATTTCAGACGGCGGAAGAATGTTTTCGGCATCTTCTTCGTTAATTTTATTTTTTTCCAAAGAGAAAATTTGTCCGAGCAAACTTTCTGCATCGCGTAAGCAGCCATCGCTTTTGGCGGCAACACGACGAATAATTTTCTTGTCGATTTTAATTTTTTCACTTTCAGCGATTTTCTCCAAACGATCAACCATGGCTTCGAAATTTATTTTTTTGAAACTAAATCTTTGGCAGCGGGAGATAATGGTAGCGGGAATTTTTTGAGTTTCGGTAGTGGCTAAAATAAAAATCGCATGAGCCGGTGGTTCCTCCAGAGTTTTTAGCAGTGCATTGAAAGCCGAAGTAGAAAGCATGTGCACTTCATCAATAATAAAAACTTTATATTTTGATTTGGTCGGTTTGAATTGGGCGTTTTCGATGATATTTTCTCGAACATTATCTACACCTGTGTGGGAAGCGGCGTCTATTTCGATAACATCTATATTACGAGAAGTTGCTATCTCCGTACAAGAAGAGCATTTATCGCAGGGTTCAAATTCGCCCGGTTTTCGATTTTGACAATTTACAGCTTTGGCAAATAGGCGAGCCAGAGTAGTTTTACCAACGCCGCGCGGACCGGAAAAAAGATAAGCATGAGCGATTTTGTCACCACTGATCTCGTTCTGTAAAGTTACGACTAGGTGCTTTTGTTCCACCAGGTCGGAAAATTTTTGAGGTCTATATTTTCTATATAAAGTTGACATAATAAAAAAACAAGATATCCCCCTTGTTATAAAATTGATTAAAAAATTTAGAGACTCGTTTCTATAGATGTTGGTACGGGCATGATAGATCCTAGAGCTGAGCGTTCCAAAATCTCCGCTTCTACGATTTCACGAGGTCGGCCGTATTTGAGACGAGACAGTTCTTTGATAGCTGCTGCTAGTTCTTTGTTGCCGGGGGTTGGACCATAAGTATTCATATTAAAAGGCTTGGCAGCAGTATTGTCAATAAGCATTTTGATATATACGGTATATTGTTCAACGTTTAGTAAATCATAGGCGGAAAAAACTGGAGCAAACTCTTTTTGTAAAATTTCCGCATCTTCAACACCTATTCTAAAAGAAATGATAGTACCGGCATTACCAAGTACGGCGTCGCGCACAGTTGTCTTGCCTTTGTTATCCTCTAGTTGTTTCAAATATTGGTGGGCCATGATTAGAGATAAGCGATATTTTCTAGCTTCAGATAAAATTGTGGCGATAGAATCGGTAATAAAATTTTGGAACTCATCCATATACAAAAAGAAATCATGACGCTCTTCTTCAGGGATAGAGGCGCGTTCCATGGCAGCCATTTGAATTTTGGAAACTATGATTAACCCGAGCAAATTAGCGTTAATTTCACCAATCAGACCTTTGGATAAATTAACTATCAAAATTTTCTTTTGATCCATGATTTCACGGAAGTTGAAACCAGAATGTGATTGACCGATAATGTTTCGGATCATGGCATTTTCCGTAAATCTTCCAACTTTGGAAATGAGATAGCCAAGCATTTCGGATTTATGAAAATCTGAAGTTTTGGCCATTTCTTTTTCCCAAAAAGCCATAACCACCGGATCTTTTAATTTTTTCTTCCAAGTTTCTACAAATTCGTCATCAGTAAACATGCGCGGAACTTCGGCAATAGTCCCGGGGTTTTCCAGATCAGACATGAGAGTTAACATGACGTTGCGCATTTGGTGTTCAAACATCGGGCCGATCATAGAAGGGTCAGTAACCATTTTATAAAACATAGCGATCATTTCTTGGCAGGCAAAATCTTTTTGTTCTTCGGTTTTTACTTCCAACATGTTGAGACCAATTGGTCTATCAGTATCGGCTGGATTGAAATAGATGACATCTTCAGCTCTTTCTTTGGGTACGTGTTGTAGAACATATTCGGCAAAATCTCCGTGTGGATCTACGACACAAACACCTTCGCCGTTAACGATATCTTGGACAGCTAAGCTTTGGATAAAAGCTGATTTACCACCACCGGATTTACCGACTATATAGGTATGGCGTCGTCTGTCGCCACGTTTCATGCGGACTATAGTTTCTTCCCCGCGATAAATAGCTCTTCCCATAACAAGACCTTCTTTAGGAACGTTTAGTGGTGGGGGAGCTTTACGGGCGCTAAGCCAATTGATACGAGGGGTTTCGGTAGACGGAAGTGGCATGTGCCAAAAAGAAGCCATTTCTTCAGTGGAGGCGACACGTTTAAATTTTTCATTAAAAGCGCGATAAATGGAATCTTGAATAAGGCGATTTGGTCTGCGGGGAATAAGTGCGGAAAAGGAATTACCGTAACGATAAACATTGTATTGGGAAAAAGAATTAATGATACTGTCCAAGTTCAGCTGAGCTCGTTCTTTTGTGTTGGCCGAACTAACCAAGCGGATAGTTATTTCCAAGCCACCATGACTTATTTTTTCTTCCATACCTTTGACCATTTCTTCTTCCATCTGTGTCAGGTGGTAGGATTCCTCTGGTGCTGGCATGCCATCTTTTTTCTTGTTGGAAAAGATAACTTTTTTCCAACTGGCGGCGGCTTTACTAAGGCCAGAACTTTTTAGTACGGCTTCAAACTTTTTTCCTTCTTTGATAGCACGGATTATTCGCACCCCTTCTTTACGCCAAGAGGAGTGGGCTGGACGAACAACATATTGTATAAGGGCACCTTCTTCATTTTCTAATTTAGAAAGAGGGTTTAAGAGAGCTGGCAGGGGATCACTATCAGAATTTTTGTAAGTTTTGAAAGGAAAGAAAGACTTTTCTTTGAAAGTCAGATAAGCTCCGGCGATATGGCTTTGGGGTTTGAAGATATTATAATCCGGTTCTTCTGTGATTTCGGCACTTGAATATTGAGCGTGGATTTGTTGTTCTACTAAACTGCGTATTTTTTGAGGAACAGCTACATAAAAAGAAATTGATCCGTCTTTTACTACTATTTCAAAAGACATGTGATCGTTGCGACCAGAAAACCAAGCAAGCAGTCCTTTTTGTGGACGTAAACCGGCTAGATTGGAAAAAAGAGTTTCAGCTATCGCCACTTGTTCGCGAATCTGAGTGATATTTTCTTCTTGACCACCTTCTTGTTTGTCGTTTTTTCTTTCTTTGGGAACTTTGATTAAAAAAACCGTTTTTTTGAAAGCTTTGCCACGACGAGTTTTTTCATGCATTACTACGCGTAAAATTTTTATCATCAAAAATAGACATATCAAAATCAAAAAAGAAGCCGCAATAATAGTTTGCGTTTCCGGTGGGAAACCAAATGAAGTTAAAACAGGTAAACTCAAATTTATTTCAAAAATTCCCAAAATAGACATAGTTATTTTTGGAGATGATTTTTTAAAGTTATGATTTTGTCGGCTTTGATTTTGGCTTCTTGTTCCAAAAAGAAATAATTTACCCCGGGTATTAGTTTGAGCCAATCAAAAAGCAGGGCAAATATTTTTTTTACTTTCACGTGAGTTTTTTGGAGTAACTGTGAAATCTTTTGGGCAGTTTCTTCGCCTTTTATCTTGAATTCTTGTTGGGCAACAGGGGACATCTTTTCGTAAGCTTCTTTGAGGCCCTCTTCCATGATTTTTTCTACTTTTATTTCTATCTCATCTTTCATTCTTTTGATAGGAACGGGGGTGTTTTTGGGTTTTTTGAACAAAAGCTTTTTTTCTGTTTCTTTGGGAACCTCGGCCTTTTTTTCAGCAACTGGTCCGCTTTTTTCTCTAACCACTTCTTTTTCTTTGGTTTCTTTTATAGCAAAATCATCGTCTTTTTCCGGACGACCAAAAGATTGATTATCAAGTTGTTTTTCTGGAGTTATAGCCACATCATTATTTTTTAATATTATATCATTTTTTTTAAATAATAACAAATACCTATATTTGTGATACTCTTAAAATTGAGTTTTGGCTGATATTAGCTACTTTTACCTCTTGACAAAAGTGCGAAAATGTGCTATAATACGTCGTTAATTAGTTTATTTGTTCATTACATTTTAATAATTTTTTTGGAAGGAGATTGCAATGTTTAACGTAATTATGCTTGGTGTTATGGGGATTATGTTCTGTCTTTTGGGTTTATTGGGATTGTATATTAGCATGCATTGGAGAAAAAAAGATTCAGAAGGCAAACTGAAGACAGACTGGGAGCGGTTTGTTGTTGGAGTTTTAATGGTTATTGTTTCGCTTATTTTGTCTTTTTTCAGTGGACAAAAATGGAGCAAAGGAGAGCCTTCGGTAGAAGAACTCGAAAGGGGTAAGGGTTACACAGTATTCGCCATTGTTAAAAATGAAAGCAATGGTTATGCTTCGGCGAAAAACAGTGCATTAACCCTTTCGTTGGAGGACAGTATTGATCAAAAAATGAAATATTTTGTCCTTAGTGACGAATGTATTTCAAAGCTCTTCAGTGAAAATTTTCCGGTAATGCTCTTTGTAAATAAAAAAGGAGCATGTGAATGGCAAAAGATTTTGGTGAATGGGCATTAATGTCTTTTTATCAAATTTATAGGCGGACCTACGGGTCCGTCGTTTTATTTCCAAAACAAAAACTCGACCAATTATGATCGAATTTTTTCTTTATTGCTTTACTGCTTACAAGCTTACTTGCTTATTTTAGTTCCATCCTTCCCATCCTCAACCTTATACCCCATATCTTCCAACTTTTTTCTCAACTCATCACTTTTTGTCCAATCCTTATTTGCGCGGGCTGTGTCGCGTTCTTTGATTATTTTTTCCGCATCGTCGGAAATTTTTGTTTTTGCTTCTTGAAGATTTTCTTTGATTTTTAAACCAAACACTTCGTCAAATTTCAAAAGTGTTTTTTGATCTATTTTTTTCTCTTTTATTTTTTCCCAGACAAAAGCCAAGGCACCGGAAGTATCCAAATCTTTATTTATAAATTCCAAAAATTTATTTTCAATTTCCGGATCAACTTTGATTTTCTTTTCCAAATTTCTCGCAGTAGTATAGAGATGTTCCAATCCGCTTTGTGCGGCGTCAAGCGCTTCAAAACTAAAAATCAATTGTTTGCGATAATGCGCTTGTAGGAGAAAATAACGATAGGCGAGTGGGTTGTATCCTTTTTTTATCAAGCTAGATAAAGTGATGAAACTTTCTCCAGATTTGGACATTTTGGCGTCTTTTAAGTTGAGAAATTCGTTGTGTAACCAAAAATTTGCCATTGGTTTACCAAAAGCTCCTTCGTTTTGCGCGATTTCATTGGTGTGATGCACGGGGATATGGTCTATCCCACCACAATGGATATCAAAAGTTTCGCCCAAATATTTGGTAGACATAGCACTGCATTCTACATGCCAACCAGGGAAACCTACGCCCCAAGGACTTTCCCATTCCATCTGTCTTTTTTCTTTTGGATCAGAAAATTTCCACAAAGCGAAATCAGTTGGATTTTTTTTCTCACCTATTTCTACTCTGGCCCCGGCTCGTAGAGTTTGGTTTTGCAGATTAGCCAGTTTGCCGTAGTCAGGAAGCTTGGAAGTATCAAAATAAATTCCATCGTTTATCTGATAAGTAAAACCTTTTTTTTCTAATTTTTTTATCAAGTTTATCTGTTCTTTGATATGGTCGGTAGCGCGACAAAAATTATCAGGAAATAAAATATTGAGATTTTGTAAATCTTGTTTGAAAGCCTCGGTATAAAAATCGGCTATTTCCCAAGCGGTTTTACCGGTACGACGACTGCCTTTTTCCATCTTATCCTCACCTTCGTCGTTGTCTGAAACCAGATGTCCAACATCAGTGATGTTCATGATATGTTTTACTTTATATTTATTGTATTGCAAAACTTTTTTGAGAATGTCTTCAAAAACAAAAGAACGCAAATTGCCGATATGTGCGTAATCATAAACTGTCGGCCCGCAAGTATAAATACCGACTTTACCTTTTTTGAGTGGAACAAATTCTTGTTTTTGACGACCCAGGGTGTTAAATAGAAATAAGGACATAAAAGTATTTTAGATTTATGATTGTATATGGTGGAATTTTAACTTATTTTATCACATTTTTCAACTCCTGTAGCTTTTAACAATAAAATATGGTATAATTTTACTGCGATTGAAAATTCATTAAAAATTGCAAAATTAAAAATTAAAAATTTTCATTGTATGTTTTTCTCTAAACAAACTTCCTATCTAGGTGTTGATTTCGGCGCTCATGGAATCAAAATTGTGGAGTTGAAAAAAGAAAAAAATCGTCCGGTTTTGTTTACTTATGGTAGTAGTTCTCAAAAAAAGAACATTCATAAGCTTTTTTCAAATAAAGAAAAAACCATGGAAGATTTGGTAAAAAATAAAAATATTTCTACTTCTGAAAACATGGTTATTGAAGTTCCGGGGATTGAAGACCCAAAACAAGTAGATTTATATGCTGCCGATCTTAAAGCAATGTGCAAAGCTTGTAAAACCGTTTCGACTTTGGCCACCGCCAGTTTACCCATATCTGCGGTTTTTCATACTGTTATCAATTTACCACCGATGGATAAAAAAGAATTTGACATTACCCTAAAAGCTCAAATAAAAAAATTATTACCTTTGCCAATAGAAGAAATGGCTTTGGATTATCAAATCATCAAAAACGGTAACGGTAAAAATCAACGCGTGATTGTCAATGCAGTAAATAAAAAATTAGTTACTTTTTATACTCAAGTTTTTACTAAAGCCGGTTTGACATTAGAGGCCTTAGAACCGGAATCAACCGCTTTGGCTAGATCTCTGGTTGGCAAAGACGAAGCAGTGACTATGGTCATAGATATGGGGGCGGAACGTACCAATTTTTTCATTATTGACAAGGGTGCTCCTATTACACACCATTCTTTGGTTTTGGGCGGTGATAGGATAGATGTTTTGATTCAAAAAAATCTTGGCATTAATGAAGAAGATATAGAGCAAGTCAAAGCTGATCTATTTCGTTTTTATAATTCTGCCGGTAAAAATTCATTGGATAAAGAAAAATTTTTGACGCTACTCAATCCGGTATTGGATCCGATAATCAAACAAATAGAATACGGTTTTGATGTTTATTTACACCAAACAGGAAACGAAGAAAAAAAACCGGAAAAAATAATTTTGACCGGCGGTGCGGCCGTCTTACCATACTTGGCACAATTTTTGGCCGAAAAGTTTAAATTACGTTGTTTTTTGGGTGATCCGTGGGCAAGATTAGTATACCAAGAAAAACTCAAACCAGTGTTAAATGAAATGGGACCAAGAATGTCGGTAGCGATAGGGCTGGCCATGAGGAAGATAGTGTAAGAATTTCCAATTTCCAATATCAAATCAAGTCTAAATAACTAAAATGTCAAAATATTTGATATTTAAAATTTGATATTGATTGGAAATTGGATATTGGATATTTGACATTAAAAAGTTGATAATTTTTTATTTATTATAATATAAGTATTAACTATATTATATGGTAAAGAAGCCAGTGATATTATTAATCGAGCCCGACGAATTTTTGGCTGATATATATGAGAAAAATTTAACCATGAACGGTTATAAAGTTTTTTTGGCCAAAACCGTGGAAAGAGGATTGTCTTTGGTGCAAACAAAAAAACCGGATTTAATTTTACTTGAAGTGGCTTTGCGCAAGACCGACGGTTTTGAATTTTTGATTCGTTTGAAAGAACAAAAAATATTTAAAGAAATTCCCGTAGTTGTTATTACTAAACTTGGACAAAAACAAGATGTGCAAAAAGCTTTTAATTTGGGGGTCGTAGATTATATTATCAAAACCCATTTTTCTCCGAGTGAACTTGTGGATAAAATAAAAAGAATATTAGTCAAGTAATCACAATTGTGATATAATATTTTTAAGTTAAAAAATCCCTAAACTTTGAAAGGGGGTGAATATATGAATAAAAAAGGTTTTACTTTAATCGAATTGTTGGTTGTAATCGCTATCATCGGTTTATTGTCCACTTTAGCAGTTGTTGCTTTGGGCAATGCTCGTGAAAAAGCTCGCGATTCCAAAAGACTTTCCGATGTTAAGCAAATTCAAACCGCATTAGAATTGTTTTTTAATGACAATAGCACCTATCCTGTAACCTCAGGTACTTTGGGTACTACCGGATTTACAACTTTATCTAGCGTTGGTTTTGCAGCAGCATCTTCCGGTACAATTTATATGGGTTTGGTTCCTTCAGAACCATTACCACAGGCTGGTGCTGGCGCAGGTTATGAATACGATGGCGCAGCCGCTGAGTACACCATTACTTTTACTCTTGAAGGTAATGCAGGTGGTTTCACCGCGGGTCCAATCGTAGCCTCTCCAAGTGAAATGACTCAAGTCACACCATAGTTAATAGGAATTAATTCCAAATAAAACTTGCTGATAAATCGGCGAGTTTTATTTTATTACGAAATATGATAATATATCTGAGGTATATAAAGGTTAATTTTAAAATATGAATATTTTTATTTTTAAAAAAATACTAAATAAAATGAAAATAAACAATCGAAAGGGCTTTACTTTGATAGAGATTTTGGTGGTAATAGCAATTGTCGGTTTACTTTCTACCTTAGCTACTTCCGCTTTTGGAAGTGCTAGAAGTAAGTCTAGAGATACAAAAAGACTTAACGATATTAAACAGATTCAAAACTCTTTGGAATTATTTTATAGTGATTGGGAGTATTATCCGACTTCAACTGGAATAATCCTGGGAAATGATGATTATAATTGTTTGGCCGCTCCCGGTTTTATGCCGGCGGTTTCTTGTCCTGTAAAATACTATATGAATGGAGTTCCAAAAGATCCTTTTAATGGTCAATATATATATTATGGAGACATAAAGTCCTACGAGATTGTTTTTACTCTTGAATCAGGTTCCGGAGGGTATGGTGCCGGCATAGTTACCGCCACACCGGCAGGTTTACAAGGAATAAAACAATAATTTTTATTAATAAATAAAATGTTTTTATACAGTGTTATTTTTATTTTTGGTTCCATTATTGGCAGTTTTCTCAACTGTCTTTCTTGGCGTTTGAAAAATAGAAAGAAATTTGTTTTGACACGCAGTCAATGCCCGAAGTGTGGAATTGAATTAAAATGGTGGGAAAATGTTCCTATTCTTAGTTTTTTGGGGCTGAGAGGTAAATGTCGTTACTGTGAAGTAAAAATTCCTTTAAATTATTTTTTAACCGAGCTTTTTTCCGGTTTATTGTTTGTTTGGGTTTTTTGGTTTAATAGCGGTAGTAATATTATCGGTTTGGATTTAATAAAAATTTTTCTTGAATTTTTTATTGTTTCTATATTATTGTTTGTTTTTCTACATGATATTTTATATAAAGAAATATTACCGGGAGCCATTTGGTTGGGTTTAGGTGTGGTTTTGGTCTATCAATTTTTTTTACAAACTGACATAGGGGGTATTTTTTGGGGTGCAGTTTTGGGTTTTGGTTTTTTTGCTTTTCAATATTTTATTTCCAAAGGACGCTGGATCGGCGGGGGAGATGTACGTTTTGGATTTTTGATGGGTGCACTTTTGGGAGTAAAAAAAATAATTGTCGCTCTTTTATTTGCTTATTGGTTTGGGGCATTGGTCGGAGTACTGTTGATTATTTTTAAAAAAAGAAAAATGGGTTCGGAAATTCCGTTTGGAACGTTCCTCGCTGTAGGAACTATATTGGCGATGTATTATGGAGAATATATAATAAGGTGGTATATGAACATTATTAGCTAAAAACTCAAATCTCAAAACGCAAAACTCAAAACTCAAAACTACAACTTAAAACCTTGAAATTACTAATAAATCGTCCCGACTTGTCGGGACACCAAAGTTTTGACTTTTGACATTTGAGTTTTGAGATAAAATAGATAAAAATAAAATCTTGAAATTTAGTATGAACTATGAAGATATAAAAAAACGTATAGAAAAACTACGGGTTGAAATAGATCGTTATCGTTACAACTATCATGTTTTGGATATTCAAGAGATTTCTGATGCAGCGCTGGATAGTCTCAAAAAAGAACTTTATGATTTGGAAGCAAAAAATCCTGAATTAATAACACCGGATAGCCCTACTCAACGTGTAGCTGGCAAACCGCTTGATAAATTCGAAAAAGTTACTCACCAAGTGGCGCAGTGGAGTTTTGACGATGCCTTTTCCGTTGATGATATGCAGGATTGGGAAAATAAAATTTTGAATTATTTACAAAAAGAAACTGGAGTTAGACCTAAAGATTTGGAATATATGTGTGAGCTCAAAATAGATGGCTTGCATATAGTTTTTACTTATGAAAAAGGAGTTTTGAAAACAGCAGCTACTCGAGGTAATGGAAAAGTTGGTGAAAATGTAACTTTGAACATCAAAACTATTCAGAGCGTGCCATTGAAATTAAAAGAAGGAATAGATGTAATAACTGAGGGAGAGGTTTTTTTGAGTAAGAGTAATTTGGAAAAATTAAATAAAGAAAGAGAAAAAACTGGAGAGCAAATTTTTGCCAATCCACGCAATGCCGCGGCTGGGACTATTCGACAATTAGATAGTGCGATAGTTGCCAAAAGAAATCTGGATACTTTTATTTATGATATTTCTTCTGGGGCGGTTCCTGTAACTCAAGAAAAAGAGTTGGAAAAATTAGAACAACTCGGTTTCAAAGTAAATCCTTATCGTCGTGTGTGTAAAAATTTGCACGAGATTGTAGAATTTTGGCAAGAATGGCAGAAGAAAAAAGATAAAGAAGATTATTGGATTGATGGTGTGGTGATAAAAGTCAATCAACGTCTCTATCAAGAACAACTTGGTTTTACCGGCAAATCACCGCGCTGGGCCATAGCTTTTAAATTTCCGGCCGAACAAGGAACTTCAGTTATAGAAGAAATCTATGTGCAAGTTGGACGTACTGGTGCGTTAACTCCTGTAGCTAAATTAAAACCAGTGCAGTTAGTCGGTACCACCGTGACTCACGCTACACTACATAATTTTGATGAGATAGAAAGACTGGGGGTTAAAGTGGGGGACACTGTGATTGTGGAAAAAGCCGGTGATGTTATCCCTAAAATTGTGAAAGTTTTGGTTGGTTTGCGTACAGGCAAAGAAAAGAGTTTTCATCGCCCAACAAAATGCCCGGTTTGTGATAGCGAAGTTTCTAATAAAAAATTAAATGTTGGTGATAATTCCAATCAAGTTATTTTGTTTTGTCAAAATAAAAATTGCTTTGCTCAAGAATTGCAAAAAATCACGCATTTTGTAAGTAAAAAATGTTTTGATATCGATCATTGTGGGGAAAAAGTTGTAGAACAATTGGTAAACGAGGGATTGATAGAAGATGCAGCAGACCTTTTTTCGTTGACTGTCGGAGATTTGGAAAGTTTAAATAGATTTGGAGAAAAATCAGCCCGTAATCTGATAGAGGCGATAAATAAAAAGAGAAAAATTTCTTTTTCTCGTTTTATAAATGCTCTGAGTATTCCACAAGTGGGGGAGGAAACCGCGGAAGATTTAGCCGAAAATTTTAAGACCTTGGAAAATTTACAAAATGCCAGCGCGGAAGATTTGCGACAAGTTTATGGGGTGGGTGAAAAAGTAGCTCTGTCGGTTGAAGAATATTTTAAAAATAAAAAGAATTTAAAATATATTGAAAAGTTGATTTTAAATGGCGTAGAAATAGAAAAACAAATCGCGCACAAAAAGACCGGTCCGCTTACCGGACAAACTTTTGTTTTGACCGGCACAATGTCAATGATGTCGCGCGATGAAGCCAAAGAAAAAATAAAATCTTTGGGCGGAGAAATTTCTGAAAGTGTGAGTAAAAAAACAACTGCTGTGATAGTTGGGGAGAACCCGGGAAGTAAATATGATAAAGCGAAAGATCTTGGAATTAAAATTGTGGATGAGACGGGGTTTCTCAAAATGATAAAATTGTGATACAATTAAAAAAATCTCAAATCCAAAATTACAAATCCTAAATAAATCACAATTACCAAAATCCAAAGCACTAAATTTTTGAATTTTGAATTTATTATTTAGAATTTATTTGGAACTTGTAATTTTGAATTTGTAATTTATTTTTTTATTAAATAAAAAAAGGGGGTTATGTCAAATCAAAATAAATATATAAAATGGTTTAGAGAAACCACAATCAAAGATATTCCGAGCGTGGGTGGAAAAAATGCTTCGCTTGGTGAGATGTTTCGACATTTAACCAAAAAAGGCGTTGCTATTCCAAACGGTTTTGCCGTTACCGCACAAGGGTATCGTATTTTTTTACAACAAAATGATTTGGAAGGAAAGATAAAACAATTACTTAAAGGAATCGATGGCACAGATATAAAAAAATTATCAATTGCTGGAAAAAAAATTCGGGAGATGATTTTGAAAGCGGAAATGCCATGGGAGATTAGTCGAGAAATTTTGAATTCTTATCGTGAATTGACAAAAAAATCTGGAAAAAAAGTTTTGAGTGTGGCGGTTAGGAGTAGTGCAACAGCCGAAGATTTACCAGACGCTTCTTTTGCCGGCCAGCAGGAAACCTATCTCAATGTTATTGGTGACAAAGAATTATTGTTGGCGGTAAAAAAATGTATGGCTTCTCTTTTTACTGATCGAGCGATTTCTTATCGGATAGACAAAGGTTTTGATCACCTGGAAGTTTCTCTATCCGTTTGTGTGCAAGAGATGGTCAGATCAGATATTGGACAATCGGGAGTTATTTTTACATTGGATACGGAAAGTGGTTTTACGGGTGTAGTTTTGGTCAGTGCGACACATGGCTTGGGAGAATACGTGGTTCAAGGCAGAATAATACCAGATCAATTTTATGTTTTCAAAGAAGGTTTACGTCAAGGACATGAAGCCATCATCTCTAGAAGATTGGGGAGTAAAGAAGTAAAATTGGTTTATGATAAAAAAGGCGGTACCAAGCAAGCAATTACCGATAAAAAAGATCGGGAAAGTTTTTGTTTGAAAGATAAGGATATTTTAATGCTGGCTTCTTGGGCGATGAAGATAGAGGAACACTATGGTCACCCGATGGATATAGAGTGGGCTCGTGATGGAGAAACTGGAAAAATGTTTATCGTACAAGCTCGTAGTGAAACCGTGAAAAATTTATTATCAAAAAAATCAGTGATTGAAACTTATAAACTGAAACAAAAAGGTAAAATTCTTTGTGAAGGTTTGAGTATTGGTCAAAAAATTGGCATTGGTAAAGCGCGTGTTATAGAAAATCCGACACAAATGAAAAGTTTCAAAAAAGGTGAAGTGTTGGTAACTAGAATTACAGATCCTGATTGGGAACCTATCATGAAAATTGCCGCCGCTATCGTGACTGAGCAAGGTGGTAAAACTTCTCACGCTGCTATCGTCTCTCGTGAACTCGGTGTGCCATGTGTGGTGGGGGCTGAAGGAGCGAGAAAAAATATTAAAACTGGTCAAGAAATAACGGTTTCCTGTGCGGAAGGCGAAGTCGGTTATGTTTATGATAAAAAAATGCCGTTTGAAGTACAAAGAGACGAAGTAAAAGAAAAAGTCAAAACTAAAACAAAAATCATGATGAATATTGGTGATCCTGACAGTGCTTTTTCTCTCGCTCATCTTCATAGTGATGGAGTGGGTTTGGCTAGAGAAGAGTTTATTTTTACCAACTTTATCAAAATTCATCCGATGGCTTTGGTAAATTATGACAAAATAAAAGATAAAACGATTAAAGAAAAGATTGATAAATTGACTCTTGGTTATAAAGATAAAACACAATATTGCGTGGATAAATTGGCGGAAGGCATAGCATTTATTGCTACTGCTTTTCACCCTCATGATGTGATTGTCAGATTATCTGATTTCAAAACCAATGAATACGCCACACTTATCGGCGGGGCTGATTATGAACCCAAAGAAGAAAATCCGATGCTTGGTTGGCGCGGAGCTTCCAGATATTATGATCCTAAATATAAAGCTGGTTTCAAATTGGAATGTGAAGCTATCAAAAAAGTACGTGAAGATTGGGGTTTAAAAAATGTGATTGTGATGATACCGTTTTGTCGCACAGTAGAAGAGGGGAAAAAAGTACTGAATGTGATGAAAGAATATGGATTGGAGCGAGGTAAAAATGGTTTGCAAGTTTATGTGATGTGCGAAATTCCAAGTAATGTTATTTTAGCCGACGAATTCAGTAAAATTTTTGATGGTTTTAGCATTGGTAGTAATGATTTAACTCAATTGACTCTTGGTGTGGATAGAGATAGTGCATTGGTTTCACATATTTATGATGAAAATAATGAGGCAGTAAAGAAATTGATTCGCGATGTTATCAAAACTGCACACAAAAACGGTTGTAAAGTCGGGATTTGCGGACAAGCGCCAAGTGATTATCCAAAATTTGCCGAATTTTTGGTCAGTGAAGGTATAGATAGTATTTCACTTAATCCTGATACTGTGCTCAAAACTGGAGAACGTATTGCTCAGATGGAAAAAAAGCTCAAGTACAGTCACCGTGGTCAGACTACTATTGAAACGATGACCAAGGTTTTTATTTTTTTGGGCATCATTGCTTTCTTGTTGGTTTTTGGCGCTTTTGTTTGGGATTCATTTTCTGAAATAGGTCATTTGACGGAAGAAGTTAAATTAGCGAAATTTCCATTTAGTATAAATTATTTTAAAAATTAAATTATCCCGCCCTTAATAGGGCGGGTTTTTTAAAAATAGTTCTTTATATAAAAATTGATTAAAAACTTTGATTAGGAGGAGAAAATGTCAGAAGAAAAAGTAATCAAGGCAGAAGAAAAAGAAGAAGAAAAAACCTTTGGTTTTTGCGAAAACTGTGGTTTGACCGCTGATTGTACTATCAGATATGAAAAAGTCGGTTATTTGAACTTGCCGCATAAGTATTGCGATAAGTGCGGTAAAAGAGTTTTTTAATTTATTTTTTGCGCTTGGGTAAAATCTAAGCGCTTTTTTTATTTGCCTAAATTCCTTTTATTTTGTATGATATAAACTTAAAATATTTAAAATAACTTTATTATGACTTTACCCAAAATAATTTTGATTTTAGGAGGAGCGGCGACAATGGCGGGTGTCGGTGCTTTTTTGATGTGGGGAGATTCTCCGAAACAAGACGGGGGAGCGGACTCTCTTTTGGAAGATTGTCAAGAATTTTTAGAGGATTTAAAAGATTCCAAAACAAAAGACAAACTGTCCGGTAGTTGTGAAAAACCGGAAAAATTTGCTAGTCAAATAAAAGATTTGGAAGATCGTTTGAAAGATTTACAAGATAGAAAAAATAACTTACTTAATAGTGTTCCAAAATTACCGGATATCAAAGATGAAGATATTATTATCATTGAGTCAGAACCAAGCCCTGGTTCAGAACCTTTGGAACTTTCTGATGGTGATTATTCTGATCCTATACCAGGTTCGCAAGTACCAGAGCTATTAGATTATTATCCAAACAATGATCCAAGACCAGGCTCAGAACCACCGGAGTTGTTAGATTATTATCCAAACAATGATCCTAGGCCTGGTTCTGAGCCACCAGAATTATTAGATTATTATCCAAACAATGATCCTAGGCCTGGTTCTGAGCCACCAGAATTAT
>DAIOHD010000001.1:302917-322977 GCA_036744835.1 Candidatus Magasanikiibacteriota bacterium
TAGATTATTATCCAAACAATGATCCAAGACCGGGTTCGCAAGTTCCAGATTTATCAGATGGTGATTATTCTGATTCTAGGCCAGGGTCGCAAGTACCAGAGCTGTCAGATGGAAATTATTTTAATGAGGTGCCGGAGTTGCCGGAAATTGTTATAAAGGATAGCAAAAGTGTTTTTGATCAAATTGATGAAATAGAACAGCAAATAATCACAGAAATAAATAATTTGAAATCTCTTTGTGATGAAGACGAGGTGATTTCTGATAGCTGTCCTGAAGCATGTAAAAAATATTCCGACTGTGCGCGTTATACCGAGGATGTAACTGAACAAGACATCCAAGACGCTTATGATAGTTGTATGGAAGAATGTGTAAATTGGTCAAAAGAAACTGTAATTTGTATCAATAAAAAACCGATCAAAAAACCACTCGACTGTCGAGATTTGTCCTTTTGCGCTTTGCCGGAGTATGGCGGACCGGGGTGGAAGTTTTAGAAATATAATTTGATAATAAAAAGGACACCCTTATAGGTGTCTTTTTTTGCGGGTCGGACGGGTACAGAGGACTCGGCCGCGACTAAAATTTTCTTCCGAAAATTTTGTCTGGCCACCGCCTCGCAGTTTTATTCGCTCGCAAGCTCATAAAACATCGTTCCGGCGTTCTCGTCCCGACACGACACAAATTATTGTGTCGTTTCCTCCCACGAAAAAACAGTCCAAAGAGGACTGTTTTTGCGGGTCGGACGGGACTCGAACCCGCAACTTCCGCCGTGACAGGGCGGTGCTCTAACCAGTTGAACTACCGACCCAAATGGTAGTTTTGTGAGTTAAATTATAAACAAAATAATTCAATTTGTCAAATATATTATTTGTGAATAAAAAAGACGGCCATATTGGCCGCCTTGGAAACAAGTGTACTATTTCTTGAATTTCTTGATTGCGTCGATGACCTCCTTGACCTTCTTATTTTTTTTCTTTTTGCCGAGAAGTTTAAATTCATCGCCCGGCCCGCGATTGCCTTTGCGAGCGAAGACCTTGAATGCGAAGAAATCGTGTCTCATCTTGTGAATCGAATTTATTTCCCTAAATTTGAGACGAAAGCAGTCGTGAGATTTGCCTTTTCTGTCTTTGAGTCCAGGGACTAAATCAATTCTCAGCCCGATAGAATTAATGTAATCGGCAATGGCTTCGTTGGTTTCCTTGTTGAGCGGTTCAATGAACCACTCATAATCACTGAGAAATTCAGGAGTATTGTCTTTGAAAGAAGCGGTTTCCATGAATTTTTTCAGCAAAGCTTCCACATGATTGATGTCTGCCATGTCTTTCTCCCTAAAGTGCAAAGTTTTTCAACAAAAAAGGCCACGAAGTGTTTGATATATGGGAATTGAATTGAAGGAGGGGGCAATTCAATCTCAATACCAAACACATTTGTGACCTCTTTTGGTTGCTATTTTAAATTTTCAAGGTTATATCAACTTATCAGGTTCTATCTCTTTTGTCAAGTATCTTTTTGTGGATATTTAACGCCTGATTTATTTAACAGTTTTGATTACTTCATCAAAGATTTTTTTGTAATCTTTGGCCAATTGTACTAAAATTTTACGATTTAAATTAATATCTTTTTTCTTTAAAGCACCCATTAATTTACTATAAGTAGTTCCGGCTTGACGAGCGGCGGCATTAATAGAAATGTTCCAATTTTGACGAAATTGACGTTTTTTTACACGACGAGAAGCGAAAGCAAATTGACCGGCTTTCATTTTTGCCACTTTGGCGACTTTGATTTTGCTTTTACGTCCCCAGCGAAAACCCTTGGTATGTTTTAATAAGTTACTGCGTCTTTTGCTGTGCATGACACCTCGTTTAACTCTGGTCATATTATATTACAATTTATAATGGATAATTATTTCTTATATACTGCTACTAATGTGTTTGGCATAAGAATTGCTCATCACCAAATCACGTCTTTTATTACGGTTTTCTTTACCGGTTTCACGGGCGTTAAAATGACCCTGTCCGGCAACTCTTTTAAGAATCTTGCCATTTTTGGTTACTTTGAACCTTTTGGCGATAGCTTTTACGGTTTTTAATTTTGTCATATTTATAAATTTTTTTAAAAAGCGTTTCTAAGAGTAAACTTATTTATTTTTTACGGGGCTATAAACAAGGGTTTACCACACTTTTTTATTTAATTTTAATATTTAACTTTTAAAAATAATAGCGGTAACGGAACGACCTTGACGCTCTATTTCCTGGTCGTGTTTTATAGGAACCTCGGCATTGATTTCAGAGACAAATTTTTTAAGACTTTCCGTTGCCAAGTGTCCTTGTGCCATTTCACGTCCTTTTAATATGGTTTCTATCTTTACTTTATCACCGTTGTTTAGAAATTCCAAAGCTTGTCTTTTGCGGATTTCCAAATCATGAGCTCCGATACGAATAGAAAGACGTACACATTTTATTTTAATTTCTTTTTGATGGGCTTTTTTAATACGAGCCGCTTTTTCTTGTTGATATTGAAATTGCCCGAAATTCATGATTTTACAAACTGGAGGATTGGCTTTTGGGTTTATTTCTACCAAGTCCATTTCTTGTTCTTGAGCTTTACGAATAGCTTCTCCAGTTTTCATGATACCCAAATTATTATCTTCAGAATCCAAAACACGCACTTCCGGTGCGATAATTTTTTCATTGAAAAAATATTTTTTTTCAATTATATCTGGTTTTCTTCTTTTACGTGAAATACGCATAATAAAAATTCAAAAGTCAAAATTCAAAAGTCAAAACTTTTGTGTCTCGACTAAGTCGAGACGATTTATTTTAATTGGGACGCTTAGCGTCCCGATTACAACGCTAAGCGTTGTGGAGATGGCGAGAGTCGAACTCGCGTCCAAAAAGTTTTTAATAAACCCTCTACATACATAGTTGTCCTGTTATTTGTCGGCGATAAAATATTAGGAAAACGGAATTTTTATCGCTTAGCCGAATGAATTTGGAATTTTAATATACGGCGAGATTAAAATTCTACACGAAGTAAGTTACACCGCTTTTGGCTACTTCGTATTACCAAGGCGATGGCATGAAACCTAAAATTAATTAGGCCATGGCAGGCGCAAAGCTCATTGCGTTAGCAAATGTTGCTCTGGCTTTTGAAAATAAGTTTGCACTTATTATTTGCTATCAAGGTTTTGACGAGGCCGAAAGCCACCCCGGTATGCCAGTTTATCAAGGAACTTTTGTCGAAACCAAACATCCCCTCAAATTAAAATTTTCAATTTCTAATTTTCAATTTTTAATGAATTTTTAATATCAATTATCAGTCGTAAATTGAAACATTGTAAATTCAATAAAAATTAAAAATTGTAAAATTAAAAAATTATTTGCCGCGTACAGCTCTCCTCATATCCCGTTCAGCATCTTTTTTCTTAATACTCTCCCGTTTATCAAACGTATGCTTGCCTTGAGCTACGGCGATTTCTATTTTGACTAAGCGGTTTTTAGTATACACGGAAAGGGGGACGATTGTCAAGCCCTTTTCAGCCAATTTTCCCTGTAAATAGCGAATTTCTTTCTTATGTAAAAGAATTTCTCTACTTCGAATCGGATCATATCCTTCTAGTTTGCCAGCTTGTTTATATTTACTTATCGTAGAGTTGGTTAAAAAAGCCTTATTATTGTGAAAAGTAATAAAAGATCCTTTTAGGCTAATTTGTCCGGCTTTTGCCGCTTTTACTTCGTGACCAAGTAACACCAAACCAGCCTCGTATTTTTCGAGGATTTTATAATCGAAAAAAGCTTTTTTATTGTCGGCAAGTGTTGGCATATGTTTAATAGGGTAATTTTAGCATAAAAAACGATAAAAATCAAGTGTTGACTAATAATTTTATTCGGACTTGATTTTTTTCCTATTTTGTGCTATAATAAGCTGTATTAAAGAATAAAAATGAAAAACATATCTTTTCATCCAAAATTAGCAGCTTTTATTGATATTATCGCCAATCTGGTGATGTTTTGGGGGCTTTTTCGTTTAGGAAATTGGCAATTACTTGTAATGTGGTTTTTAGTAAGAACTATTTTGTGGATTTTCTTTATTCGTTTGGTTTATTATCCAAAGGAGCTTTCCCGATTGAGACATTTTTTGTCTCTTTTGTTTTTTAATTTCGGAGTTTTATTGGCTCTATTGTTTATGGAATGGGGGTCGGCTTTAAATTTGACAGTCGCTATCTTTATTATTTTTTCTGCGGCAAGTTTTTGGTTATTGCCGGCAAAAAGCGAACCCGGAGTTATTAATTTTGTGATTAAACCGTATCGCCGATGGTTGTTTTTGATGGATGTTTTTGGTTTGGGGTTATTTTGGAGTTCTCTTTATGCAGCGTCTTCTTTTCAATTGATTCAATTTAATTACTTTTGGCTGGGACTCATATTCGCTTCTTTTTTGACAAGTCTTATTTCTTATTGGTGGTGGAAAGAATATTCAACCAAAGATAACGATCTTTTATTTTTTAGCGCAATTGTTTGTTTCTTTCTTTTTTTGGAAATATCTTTGGTACTTTGGTTGTGGCCGCTTGGTTTTTTAGTTAACGGCTTCATTGTTTTATGGTTTTGGTATGTTTTTTGGTTAATGATTCGTTTTAATTTGAGTAAAGAAGGTATTAATTGGAGAAAGCAAAATATTTTTTTAGTTATTAATATTGTTTTATTTATTGTTTTTCTATTCCTGGTTAAATGGAAATAAAATAAGTTAGTAAGCAGTAGAGTAATAAATTGAAAATTGATTATTAAAAATTGAAAATTTCCTATGCACCCTCCCCACCTACCAAACAAAACTTGTAGTTTAGCTCTACATCAAGCAAAACAAAGAATGGCCATAATACTGTTAGCCGTGGTTTTTGGTTTAGTTGGTGGAGTTACCGGTACTTCTATGGCTATTGGTTGGATTTGGCCTGATTTGGGTGGGGGAAATTATTGGTTGGTTTCTCAGGTTGATAGAACCGGACAAAAAGTATTTTTGGAAGAAATAATTAAAAAAGAAACCGAACAAAAAATAATGACCGTTTATCCAAATACACAAAAAATAGGTGAAGTTTTTTATTTTGACAATAATAATAAATTGGGTGAAGCGATAGTGGTCGGAAGCGATGGTTGGTTGGCAATGTATTTGGAAAATGAGCGTGATTTGATAAATTTTCAATTTTGGCGAGTATTAAATTTCGAGAATCGTATTTTCCAGGTTAGTAATCAGTTATATGATAAACAAACAAATATTCTTTATTTTAAAATTAAAAATTTATCCGATCAGGAAGAAATAAAGAATGAACAATTTAAAGTTATGGGTTTTTCCGAAGATTTTAAAAACGGAGACAGTGTTTTTGTTAATCAAAGGGGTTCATGGCAAACAAATTTTTTGGAACAAGATCATTATTTAACCGAAAAACAACATTTAGATTCCACCCCTCTCAAGCTAACTATTTTAGAAAATAAAAATATTCAAGCTGGTTCTGTGATTATAAATAAACAGGGGAGACTTTTGGGTTTTGTAAACAAGGAAGGAGAAATGCTCGGGAGCGTATATATGGCAAGAATTTTACCGGGGATTTTGAATAAACAGCAAATAATTTATCCGACTTTTATGGTAGAGGGTTGGTATAGTGTAGAAAAACCTATTTTTGATCAAAACGGTTCATACAAAGGTTTTCTGGTTACAAATGTTCTAAAAAATGAAGCCAAATTACAAAAAGGGGATATAATTTTGGAAATTAACGGACAAATTGTTGAAAATGAAAATTTATGGTATAATTTAAGAGGAGAAAAAGCCCGTTTGAAAATTTTACGACGTGGCAAATTTTTGGATATTGAAGCTCAAATAAAAGAAAATATTTTTAAATAATTTTTTTAAAAAGTAAATAATTTTTTATGATTACATTAATTTTCAAACATTTTAAATTGATATTTTTTTGGAGTTTGTTTTTTGCGGCTTTAAGTGTTGGTATCAGTATGTTTTTACCTCGTCAATATAGCGCTGAAAGTCAAGTTCTTATCATTACGCGTGATCGTTATGGAGTAGATCCTTATACTCAGGCCAAAGCTGCGGAGCGTGTTGGAGAAAATTTGGCGCAAATTATGAAAACCGCGGATTTTTATAACAAAGTAATGATAAGTGATTTTACTTTTGATAGAGATTCTTGGAAGAGTATTTCCACCGAACGTTTACGTCGTAAAAATTGGCAAAAAGATGTATTGGCCAATGTTGTTTATGGAACTTCTCTGATGAAAATTACTGTTTATCGTAACAGTGTTCAAGACGCAGTAGCCTTGAGTAATGCTGTTACTCAAACTATTACCAATAAAGGCTGGGAATATGTTGGTGGAGATGTGGTTATTAAAACCGTCGGTGATCCTTTGGCTTCTCGTTGGTATGCAAAACCAAATTTTGTGATGAATGGATTCTTGGGTTTTTTGGTCGGGTTTTTATTGGCCGCGCTTTGGGTAATACGTTATAGAAAACATCATGTATTTGGTAATTAAATATTTTTAAAATAAAATTAATTTAATAATTAATTTATAAAATAATATGACTGATGCAAAATTTAATTTTTTAGAAGAACAAATTTTGGCTGTTTTGGAAAATAGCGGTTTGAAAGATCTCAGTGAGCAAAATAAAGCTATTTTTTTACCTCAGCTTGCCGCTGAAGCGGAATATCGTTTGGGTTTGGTTATGGTAGAAAAATTATCCGAAGAACAATTGGCGGAATTGGTAAAACTTACTGAAAGAGGAGCTTCTCAAAAAGAAATGGAAAAATTTTGGTTAACCAATGTTGCTGATTTTAATGAAATAGTTGCCAAAACCATGGCTGAATTTGCCAAAGATTGTCAGGTTATTTTGGCAAAAACAGTTTAACAATAAAAAATAAGTGTATGGAGGATAATACTAACAAAAAAGGTGTTGAACAGGAAGAAAGAGTCGAAGAAGTAATAAAATTGTTTAATACTTCTCTTGTTTTTATTCGTCAAAAGATCGCTGAATTGGAAAAAGAATTGAAAGAAGAAAAAGATAAAGAAAAAATAGAAAAAATTAAAAGCAGGATAAACAGTATTCAAGATTTATAAAATATTTTATAAAAACATCTTTTTGAAAATAAAAAAACTCATATGGCTAATAAAAAAACAAATGAAATAAAACCTTTGCCTTCGGATATTGTAAATATAGAGAAAGCATCAAAAGAACTTACTGAATATCGAAAAGGGAAAAACTTTGAAGAGGCCAAAAAAGAAGTTTTGAAAATTTCAGAGACATGTTTGGGTTTGGAAAATAAAATAGAAGGATTGATTACGGATTTAGAAGGCCAAAAAGGAACAAAAACTAAGGTGGATCAATTAAAAAAATTAAAAGATTCTTTGAAAGAAATGAGAGAAATTGCCTTGGAATTTACCGCTTCAAACGGTAAAGATGTTTTTAAAATAGAAAAAAAGTTAAGAGACAATTTTAAAAATATAAAAGATAAAATTTCTAAGATTAAAATTTCCGTAGATAATTTTGATTATACCAAAACAGAGAGAGAACAAATGGAAAAAATAAAACAAGTTTTGGAAGGGGATTACGACGAAAAATTGGGAAAAGCCGTTAAAAATTTATTAAATGACTGGAACAAAGTGGATAGTACTGATTATTTTAATAACGAAGATCAGATTAAAGAAGCCTATAAACAAGCTAAAGAAAAACAGGTTCAAGAAGTTGCAGTAGAACCTGTTACAACAACAAAGTCAACAACAATACCAGAAAAACTAAAAGAAAATCCGGTGATTCCGGAAAAAAAGAAGTCTTTTGATCGTAATGGAGCGCTTAGTTCCATTCTCGATTATATGGATACAAAAGATTTTAAAAAACAAAGTAAAAAAGTTCGTGATGAGCTCGGAGATATACAAATGATGTTAGAAGCTAATAATATAGCTTTATTAAAAAAGTATATTCAAAACGAAAATTTAGAAAAAGGCACCGATGATATTTTTAGAGGAGATAAAAATTTTGCTTGGGTTTTCGAGTTAATAACTGAAGATGAAGAAAATAAATCAGTTGATAATAAAGAACAAAAAGGAACTGAAACTGCTCCGCTAGATAATACTTTGTCAAAAGAATTAAAAGATAATGTCGGCAAAGGTGAAGCCGAAAAAAGAGAATTTTCAGATGAAGAAAAGAAACAACTAGGAAATATCAAAAAAGTTTTGGGTAAAGATTATAAAGATAAGATTGGTATTTTGGTTAAGAATAAGATAGACGAATGGAATAAAATAGATAGTGCTGACTATTTTGATAATGAAAATAAAATTTGGGATGCTTATGAACAGGTAAAAAATCAAAAAGAAACAACAAGAGAAGAATCGGTAGTGGATATGCCGGTAAGTTTGATCTCTGAATTATTGAAAAATTCAGGTAAAGAAGCTGCAATTTTAGAAAATATTTTTGAAGAACAAGGCAATGTTTCCAAAGAAATTATCAAAGGTTTGTTTGATAAATTATCATCCGAGCAAGAAAAAGTTTTGAAAGAAGTTCTGGAAAAATCCGGCAGAAACTTGGAAGATTTTGTTAAACAATGGAAAGAAAGCGGCTGGGGCGAAGTAATATTGGAAACTATAAAACAAAAAATAGAAACCACTTGTAAAAACGAAGCAGCAGAAAAGATAGGAACTTGGGATCGTTTCAAAGCCGATTGGAAAAAGAATTTAATAAAAGTCGGTATTATTGGCGGCACGGCTTTGTTGGCGGGAATTGCCGCTCCGGCTGGTTTGGTAGCTGCTGGAGTTTTGGCTGCGGGTTCGACCACGGGTGCAGCGATCGGAGCTGGTATTGCCGGTGGAGGCTTTATTGGGCGTGTTGTAAATAAAATATTTAAAAATAAAGAAGAAAAAGCAAGGAAAGATCGCAATGATATAATCGGAGACAATAGTTATGAAACCGAAGCACAGCAAAATTTAGCAGAAACTCAAGAAAAATATTTTTCTCAAGTAAAAGGAAATTTTGAAAAAGACTTAAAAGCTTCAGGAATGGATTTGAGCGATTATTTTGGTTCTTTGATAAGCCAAAGCATAGTTGAAAAAACCAGTAAAAATGGGAATGAAGCCAATACTGAAGTTTTGCGTCGTCATATTTTGGAAATGTTTAAAAAAGAAGGAAATATAGAGGGAGAACAAAAAGCTCAACTGGAAGAGTTATTGGTAGTTTTGAGTGATCGTAGAACTATGACGGAACTTTCCAAAAGTGAAGATCCAAAAATAATAAAATATTTAAAAATTCTATCAGAAACAAAAAGTGGTTCTTTGTTTATGAATGAAGCAGATTCTTCTAAAACCAAAGAAGCACTCGGTTATTTGGCTCCTCTTTTATTGGGTGGAGCGGTTGGTACGGCCTGTCAAATGAGTGGAGCCGGAGCTGTTTCAACAGCTATTCGTTCCGGTTTGTTGGGCGCAGCTGGCGCTTATATGGGTTATCGTTTGGGTGAAGCCGCTGATATGAAAGATCGTAGAAATGAAGTTATTAAAGAATTAAAAAATAAAGTTCAAGAAGTAGAAAATGTTTTGAAAAAATATCGTCAAGGAGCCAAAATAGAAAAAGACAATTTAAAAGTTGATGTAGAAAATTTGGCGGCCATGGTTCAAACCGGTGTTTTAGAAAAAGACCCGGTATTGATCACGCGCACCGAAGCTCTGATCAGAGAAGGCAGAAAAGTATTTTTTGAAGGCATGAAAGAAAAAACAGAAGCGAATAATATGGCCGAGTTTATTGCGGGGATAAGAAATCATACAGAGAGTGTACATAGTAGAGGTAAAAAAATTATTGAAGATATAACAAATAAATCCAGTAAAAAAAGAGGTACCAAAAAAATAATTTATTCTATTTTTGGAGCTGTAGCCGGTGCTGCCGGTATGTATTCTTATCTTGATAATCAAGAGCAGATAAAAGAAGCTATCGGTCAAGCTTATACTGGTACCAAGGAATATCTCGGTTTTGAAACTCAAAAATCTCCAGTGGGTGCGGTAGAAACAGCGGCTGTTGCTTCTCGAGTTCAAGAAGGTGTAGAACCGACAGAGGTTGAAACACAAGTTGAAATACCGCAAGAATTGAAAAAAGTTTACTCTGGAGATAGTTTTGAAAAAATATTTAAAAGACAAATATTGGATGATCCCAAGAGATTTGGCTATGAAGACGGAAAAAATTTAGGAAAATTTGTTAGTGATAAAGCTCAAGAGTTTTTGCAAAAAAATAATTTATGGGAAAATGGAAGAGGTAAGGGTTTGCAATATAACCCAAAGGCTGAAATCACTTTGAACGATGACGGAACTTGGAAAGGTAACGAATATGTCAAGACTTATAATATGGAAATGCCAAAACCTAAAGTAGAAATGGTTGAAGAAATTTCTGATAAACAAGTTTTTGACGAAGCGGAGATGAAAATCGCGGAAAATCAGATGGAAATTAACGCGGCTGAAAGAATAAAAATGGACGCTAATTATCTGAGAGCTGTTAATAGAATCAAAGCTGATTTTGGAGCCGATCAGGCTCAGCGATTGGTAGGTAAAATGAACGTAGTTTATAATAAATTGAATAATTTGGAAGAATTGGCCGCTAAACACCCGGTTGAGGGTTCGGATAATTTGGCCGGCAGAATAAAAGATTTAAAAGAATCTTTCTTGAAAGCTCAGACAGATGTTACCCCATCCAATTATGGAAACACAGTAAGAACGGTGGATGATATAGGTAAAATAGTTGATACTGATATTAAAATTATCCAAAACCAAACAGGGGAAAAAATCGGAGAAGAAGCCCTAAAAACGATAGAAAGAAATGATATGAAATATGGTTCCGGTACGACCAAAGAAATAAGAACAGAAGAAATGGAAGCACCTCGCGTGGAGCAAACAAGTGGTGAATATAATAGAGAAATAGGAGATACCTTTGATAATAAAGGTAATTACTACGAAGCTTTTTCTAAAGGTGATAAGGCGGTTTTTAAAAATTCGTTTGGCATTTTGTATGATCGTGGCGGTAATCGAGTTGGTTTTGCGGGAAAAGACGGGGCTTTTCATTTTCACGATCCAGCAGACGGATATCCGGAAGATTCTTTGGAAAAAGTTGGAGTTATCAGAAATAAATACGAAGGACAGGGTAGAATAAAAGATTTTAGTGAGTATAAGAGTCCTCTTGCTCAAGAAAATACACCCTCACAAGGCTCCAAAGATACACTAGCTTCAGATGTTGCCGAGCTATCAAAGAAATCTGGTTTATCCGGAGATAAATTGGCAGAAGGAATCATGGAATATAAAGTACCAACCCGTGCTGAAGTGCAAGATGCTTTGCAAGAATTGGCTGAAAAAGGCGATAAAACCGCTCGAAATCTTCTTAAACAAATGGATAGTGATAAAATAAATATTAGAAACTCTGCCCAGGGTAGAGGATCTCTTTATTTAAAAGATCACGGTTATTTTAAACAAACGGTAGATACCAAGTCGGTTGAGGATATTATTGCTAAAAATGATGAAAATTTAATGGCCAAAACCGCAGAGCTTTCTCAAAAAGCTACGATTACTGAGGCACAAAAACTGATCAATGATAAAATTTTGATTGATGATCCGGATAAGGCCGCAAAGTATGCAATGAAATTAAATAGATTGAAGGGTGAAGAACAATTTAAAGAAGCATTAAAGATATTAGAAACAGAAAACGGTACTTTGCATAGAAAAGATGCTTTGGCTTCTTTGGGTGTGGAAGAGCCTAGAGATTCTCAAGAAATCATAAATAAAATTCAGGAAGAAGCTGATATTAAAACAATGAGAGGTAGAGAATTGTTGGAAAAGGAAAGAATGGCAGAATTAAAGGCGGAAGAAGATAAGATAGATAGAGCTTTAGCACAAGAAGAAATTCGTTCCAAAGCCAATACGTTGGAATGGGAACAAAAACGAAAACTTCTTGATTTGGAGAGAGCTCAAGCTCAAGAGGAAATAGAAGACATGTTCAAAAATATGCAACGTCGTTATGTGGATGACCCGGAAAATTTGAGTAAATTGTCAAAACAATTTTCAAAAAATGAAAGTGCTTTAGAGCAAGTCAAGTTAGATAGCAAATCTTCGCCTGAAGAGGTCTTGGCTGAAACCGCTAAAAGTTTGGAAAAAGGTAATTTAGATTTGTTTAAGAAATTACCGCATATAAAGGAAGCCAAATCCTGGGCTGAAAATTATTCCGGTGTTGGAGAAAATAAAGTTCAAGATGCTTTGAAAAATTTAAACGAAGCGGTAAAAAATACCGATAGTTCGGAATATCTCAAGGCGGTAAAACAAATAGAAAATTTGAAAAATCAAATTGATAAAGTTGAGAAAGCCGGTTTAGTCGGTATTATGGATAGAGAGGGGATAAAAGAGGAAATATTGAGCAAGCCGATTAGTCCTGAGGATAAAGCTAAAATTGACGCGATAAAACAAGAAGCGGTAGGAGCTGAACAGAGAGCTAAAGCCAAGGTAGCTGAATATGCACGCCAACAAGAAGAATTGCAAAATATCAGAGAAGAAAAGATCCAAAGGATAAAAGATGAAACACAAGCAACAAAGGCGAGAGTGTTGGAAAATAAATTGGCTTTGGCGGAAAAACAAACTGAAAAAATTTTTAAAGACGCCTATAACTATTTGGATGAGAAACAAAAAGAAGTTGATTTTGCTCGTAGTGTCGATGCAGAAAAACAGAGTTTCAATATCCAAAAAGAAATAAAAGAATTGGAAAAGTTTTCTAAATCTTTACAAAGAGCCAATGAAAAAGGGATTCCTCTGGGAAAAGAAGATGCTAATGAATTTTTGACGAAATTGGAATTATTAAAAAGGAATACCACTAACGACCAAGCTTTAGAAGCAATAAAAGATGCGGAAGATTATTTAAAAAAAGGCGGTAAGGTAGAAAGATATATGCAAATGGTAGAAGATGCTGTCTCGCAAGTTTTGAGAAGTTCAAAAAAATAATTTTTAAAAAAGATAAAAACGCTCCGATATAAAGTCGGGGCGTTTTTGTTTTTACTTTAGTATAGTTGTACTGGGTTGACCCTGTGAAATTTCGTCCCGATGCAAAATCGGGACGATCCTGTCCATGACAGGATTTCACAGGGTTGACAAAATCTCTAAAATAAGCTATTTTATATAGTCGTTCGTTTACAATTTTTATAGTCAACAATAAAGGAGATCGTCATGAACACTTTTATCGCCCAGCAATCACTGATTTGGATTCTTGGTTGTCTTTGTTTAATTCTTTTTGCGCTTCATCTCAAAAATGCGCTCAAGAAGAAAAAAGAAAAACAAAGACAGGATTTGGCCTTGGCAGAGGCCAAGAAAGAGGAAAAACGCCTTTTTGATTTACGGGAAGTACTACCAAAACTTTTTACCGGAGCACAGCTTGACCATTTACGGGCTAGACATTTTATTTTCAATGTTATGAGGGCCGAAGAAAGAGACGCTATGGTGCAGTGGTTTCAAACTCATGTAGAAATTTTTGGAGAAATGGATTTTGAAAAAATCATTTCTGAGGACAAAAGGCCGTCGATGAGCTTTGACGAATTTCAAGCTTTTTTTATGGTCGTGTTTAACGAAGGATATTTTGATTCGGGTAAATTGCCTTTTGGTGGACAGCTGGAGATGTCTCAAAAGCTCAACTGGGCGCAAGCACGGCTACGTTCCGCTTTATCTCAAAATGGAGGAGAGGACGAACTGAGTCGTTTGGCCAAACAGGTTAAATTTAATTTGGAGGATTTGGCTAGAACACGCAAATTAGCAGTAGCTGAACTTGAAGCTCTGCAAAAGAAATCTGTAGAACTGGATCAGGTTTTGGACAAATCGGAAAAAGCGGAAAAAGAGCGCTGGGAAATGTTTATTACTGTCAGAGATTTTTTGAAAGACTGGCCAGAAGCAAGGAAAGCTCTAAATTTGGCTAAGTCTGAATATGATGAGCATCTTAAAGAGCTCATCAATGTCAAAAAGGCCGGCATAACCAATATCCGCACTTCTCTGGAAAATTTGGTAAAAGATATGGATAAAGCCAAGAATGCATTGCTTCGTTTAGAAGAATGGAAAAAGAATGTTGAGCAAAAATTGGGAAATTTAGTGAAGGAGAACACTAATCATCTTGACAAGATGCTCGAACAAGCCATGGTAGATATTCGCAAAGAACGCGAAACCAAGATGGGGGAGATTTCCAAACATGTCGATGATACTTTTGAAAATCTTTCCGAGTATATGGAGAAGCTGGAAAATCAAATAGGCGGTTTTTCCAAATTTTCTTCTTCACTTCCTAATAACAATGTTTTTGCCAGGCTTGTTAGCCTCGTCTTTTTGTTGGTTGCGATAACTATTGGTGTTTGGAGTTCGTCTCGTATTTTGGAAAAAGACTATTTTAGCACTCCTGTTGTTTTCTCTGAAAACCAAGACGATCTGCTTTCTGATTCCGACCCGGAGAAATTTGTTTCAATAGAGGAAAACGAGATGCCGCCGTTTTATGCGGTTAACGAAGAAGAAGAAGTTTCCTATCATGAGGAAAAAGAATATTTGGAAAAAGAAGCCACACTTGTTGAAGAACCAAAATTGGTTCCTGTGCCGATAATGGAAAAAAAGACGGTAAAAAAATCCGTCGCATGTCAGGATAAGAAATGTTGCCTTGATCGTTTCGGTAGGAATACCAAAACTTGGCCGCAAGCCATAGAATGTATGCGGTCAATAAAGTGACTATATAAATTTCATGAGGTCGGCCTACAAAGCCGACCTTTTTATTTGCGTAACACTTGGATGACAAAAAGTATTGTATATTATGATATTATTTATTGGTTTTTTAGCTAAATTTAGGTATTTTAAGGGTCACGCTGAGCGTGACTATACCCGCGCTGAGCGCGGGGACTTGACAAAATAGTTAAAATGTGCTATACTATGTTGTTAAAATGAATTTGAAATTTGACCTGCTATGGAAGAGGGCGGTCAGATAGAATTATGAAATAACTCCTCCTTGGAGTACTTTTTGTTTCTAAAATACATTTTTCTTTTTCATAGCGCGATTAAAATATTGATCACGCTTCAGAAAAGAAAAAAGTTCTTTACAATAAGAAAATCGTTAAGTTTATATAGAAGAGTTCCAGGATTAATAACTTAGACACCTCAGGAGGTGTGTGATGAAAAATGTTATCATGCTTTTCGTGGCGGTTGCCATGATGTTCAGTACCGTTTCCGCTCAGCAGAGCAACAGTGCGTATCCGCTTAACCCGAGCTCCATGATCACGGTGCAGGAATGCATCGATCTCATGGCGGCAGCGAAGGTCAAGGTTGAAAAAACCACCGTTCTGAAAGAGAAGGTGGAAAAGACCGTGGCTGCGGTTAAGCAGGGCGATAAGGCTCCAGAAAAGGGGGCTCTTGAAATCGCGAAAGCGGTTGAGAACGCTCCGGCCGAAGTTCCAGTGGAGACCAAGAAAGCGGCGAATAATGTCGCTCGTAAAGTTCTCTACCAGGAAGATTTGACGGAGACCATGAAGGCTTTTGAACGGATCGTAAATGCAGAGCTCGCCAAACTGGAGGAAGAAATCCTCTCCATAAAAGAGGATATCAAGAAACTTCAGGAAAACGATGCAAAGCAGGACGAGACCATTGATGCTCTCAGTGTCGTCGTGGTTAAAAACACGACTGATATCGAGAAGCTCAAAAAGGAACAGCGGAACATTTATGGATTCGTAACGCTGGGACTTTCGACAGCCGTCAACACCGAATTGGTAAACATGTCGCTCGGCATCGGACTCGGCCTTCCGTTCAAGTATTTCACAGTGGAAGCCGGGGTTGAGGGTGGATTTGATCTGACCTCCAACAACCTGACTACGGTCGCGCATGCGGGTATGATATTCCTGATGAAAGATTGGGTCGACAAAGGCTCGATTCACTTCATCGTCAGAGGATTATTCTACAGCGTGATCAAGTTGCCCGAAGACAATGTTAACACCAGTCTTATGGGACTTGGGTACTACGGCGGTGGCGGACTCGCGGTTCGTTATCTCCTTCCCGTCGGCAAGGCCGAACTGCTCTTTCAGAGCGGTTTCAATGGTCTTTACGGAGAGGGTCGTGACAGAACAGCGACCGGCTGGAAACGGGTTCTTGAACCCGTGGTCGAGATCGATCTTTTCAAATTCGGCGTCCTTTTCTAGGATAGCCGGTAACGATTTTCTTTGGGGGACGCTTCAGTCGTCCCCCCTGTTACTTTGCCAACAATTTATTTGTTGACAGAGATGCAGTAAAATAAGTGTTCTTTACATATAGAAGAAAGAGTTTCAAGAGTTTCCGGATTAATAACTACACCCGAAGGAGGGTATCATGAAAAGTCTCAGCGTGTTTTTCATCGCGATGTTCGCGATCGTGTTTCTTGGTTGTTCCGTGGAAATGGCGGACTATGAAACCGCCGACACCAAAACCCCCGGCACCGAAGGCGGCTATTGCCTCAATGGCGATGTCTGCGCCAAGGGTCTCGAGTGTTTCCGTGACATTTGTGTCAAGGAAAAACTGGTGGTAAAGGATGAAGAAGAAGTCGTTGATGAAGAAGAGACGACCGATGTCGACAACAACGCGGCGACGCTGGAGCAGAACGAATGCTTCGGCATGGTGGCGACGTATGACGTCGTTCCCCACAAGATCGTGACCTATGGGACCAAGTCCTTTCAGAGGGATATCTATCCCGAGGAAAAGGTCGTCGATGCGGGTGATGATGCCTGCAGCATGATCGCGTACAACGCGAGCGGCGTTATCATAGCGCCAACCAAATGCGAAGGCGTCCACTACACCACGGACTCCAACTACGAGACCTGCACCTATGTCGGTGCTTTGGACCTCGTCGACGGATCCAAAGGTTGCAGCTGGAATTGCGTCGACTACAGATGACGCATTCCAAAACTCTTTCACGGGGCGGCTTTCAATGCCGCCCCACATTTCCTTGAACATTATTGTATACAATTAGTGTTCAGAGAAGTGTAAATTAAAAACTGGTCTTTCAACTTGAATTTTTGGAGAGAAATTTAGGTTGGCAGATGAAAATCCGCCAACAAAAAATCGCCATATTCTCTCCTTTGGCGTTTTTTTGTAAGAGAAATCATCCGCAAAAGGGGATTTAGGTCACTTTTTGCGGATATAATTTCTCTAATATTAGCTAAATTTACCTATTGACAAAAAGGCTGAAATGTGCTATAATATATCGTTGAATTAGTTAAAAAATGTAACAATTTAATAGTAACAATAATTATACTAATAGTTTATCTTTTCCATTTTTCACCAAACAATAGTTTGATGGAAATAGAGAAGAAAAAAAGTTCTTTGAAAATATATAAACGAAAATAAGTTTCCACATACATAGAGAGTTTCAGGTTTTACAATAACTTTTTAGGTGGAGGACACCATGAGAAATTTCAGTATTTTTATCGTGACGGTCGTCGCGATGTTCCTGTCTACCGCTTGCTATGTCATCCCGAATTCAGGTGACGAGTTCAACAACAACAGTGGTTATGATTATGAACCCGTCAGTGATGACGAGGTGAGTGACGAAACCGTGAAAGACGATGTCATCAACGACAACACCCAGGTGGATGAAACCGCTGATGAGGATGTCGTAGAAGACGATGTCGACAATGTCGACACTGACACCGCGTCGGATGATGATGTTGTTTCCGATGACGAAGATCTGACGGCGAGCATTTCCGCTCCCGAAAAGATCAACGAAAACGGCGGAGTCGCCGAAGTCTATGTGACATTGAATCGTGCCGAAGAGTACGATATCTATGCGTCGCTTAGCTTCAGCGGTGATGCTGTTCGTAACTCCGATTATGTTATCGGTGGTCTCAACGGCGACAAGCTGGAAATCCCGGCTGGTCAAAAGTCGGCGAAGTTCCAGTTGATCTCCGTCAATAACGAAAGAAACGATGGTAACCGCGAGATCGTGGTATCCCTTGATTCGAGTAATTATTTCGAGATCAAGACCAAGGAAGCTCGTGTCACTATTCTTGAAGATGATGGAACCTTTAATGGGGAGTTCAACTTCGAATCCGTGTCGGCAACGATTATGGAAAACAGCTCCTCGTCGGACACTGCAACCATCACCGTCAAACGCTCGGTTTCAACCGACAAAGTTTCAGTGACTGTGTTTGCAGAGGGTGATCTTTCCCGCTTGGCCTTCAATCCTACCGGCGATTATCTCAATGGAAAGGTGGTGGAGTTCCTCCATAGCGAAAGCGTCAAAACATTCACCGTTAAGGTGGGTAATGACAATATCGCTCAACCGGAGCTCAAGGTCAATTTCAAATTGAGGACTCCTACTGGCAATACCACGATAGGTTCGAACAAAGAGTTCAACCTGACCGTCAAAGATGACGACGGTGGTACAGAAAAAGAGGTTCAGACCGCTTCCGGTCCGACCAATTACTGTACCGACTGGTACATCAAACCGGATGCGGTGGTAAATTATTGCCTGGCATGGGGAGAGATGGGTTCGGTTGGTACAAAAATCATAAACAATGTGGATGGCAATACCAAATTCTTGGTTGCCGGCTGGTGCTCTGCTAGATGTTATGATTCCAACAATAATCCGACTGCTCAGTTTCAAGCCGGAGGAAAGCATTCCGCTCCTGGTGACAATACCGCATGGTATCAACCGAAGGGGTGTAATACTCTGAGTACTTGGAATGGAGATCCTTCCAGACAGTGCGATTAATCGCACACGCCTAACCTGGGCGTAAAACAGGAAACCAAATTTCGTTTTATATATATCCCGGCGGTCACTTCATATGTGACCGCCTTTTTTTATTTAATTTTTTTAATATCTCAATATCTTAATATTTTTTTACTAATTTTAGTCAAATAAATAGTTTTTTTACATGTGTTTAAATATCCTTGACAAATTCGTTAAAATATGTTATTTTACTATGTTATTTTTGCGTTCTTTTTTAGCCCAAAATGAAAGGAGAGGGTTTCTTTTTATTTGCTTTGATTTTGGACTAAAGGAGAAAAATGTTCTTTGAAAAAATAAGGTTTAGAAAATATAGCTTAGTATTTGGATTCGGGAATTAATAACTGCTTAAGCGACTGATGTCGCGAGGAGGATGTCATGAAGAAGGCTTTTTTCAACACCATTTGCGTGGCGATAGTTTTCGCCGTGCTTATGGTCGGGTGTATGGTGCCGATGGCAGAGGACACCGAAAGCAAAAAGGGTGATCAGGGCGAAGCCGGAAAAGACGGACAGAAAAGTTTGGTCGTTCCGAGCGATGAACCCGCGGGCGAGAACTGTGTCAACGGCGGAAAAAGGATCGATATCGGTCTGGATGCCGACAATGATGGAGAACTCGATGAAGATGAGATCACCGAGACCCAATATGTCTGTAATGGCATAAACGGTCAAAATGGCGAAGATGGTGAAAAGGGAGAAGATGGCGAAGACGGTACGGAAGCCATGGTAAACACTTCCGAAGAACCGGCGGGCGTTAATTGTGAGAACGGAGGAACCAAAATCGAATCCGGTCTCGACGAAGACAAAAATGGGACACTCGATGCTGACGAAGTTAATAATGTCAGCTATGCCTGCCATGGCAAAGACGGGTATTCCTGCTGGGACACCATTCCGAATCTGATTTGTGATCCTTCCGAGGACAAGAACCTTGATGGTGACTGTACTCCGCTTGATTGCCAGGGCGCAACCGGCGCCACAGGTGCAACCGGTGCGACCGGTGCCGATGGCTACTCTTGCTGGGATGTCAACATGAACGGGATCAATGACCTCATGGAAGATGTCAACGGTGACGGACTGTTCAACACCCTGGATTGCAAAGGAGCCGATGGCACCGACGGAACCAATGGAACCGACGGCACCAACGGTACAGACGGAATTTCTTGTTGGGACCTTGATGCGGATCATATCTGTGACTCGGTCGAAGACAAGAACAACGACGGTACTTGTACCGCCGCTGATTGTGCCGGCAACCCCTGCTGGGACACCATTCCGAATCTGATTTGTGATCCTTCCGAGGACAAGAACCT
>DAIOHD010000001.1:323077-535592 GCA_036744835.1 Candidatus Magasanikiibacteriota bacterium
CTGTGACTCGGTCGAAGACAAGAACAACGACGGTACTTGTACCGCCGCTGATTGTCGAGCAAACATGTTGATGAAGACCACCATTGAACCCTCGGGTATGCACTGTACTTATGGAGGGTATATGATTGAGAGCGGTCTTGATTCAAACATCAACGGTATTCTCGATTTGGTGGAAATAGATTCCAGTAAAACATTCTATCTCTGCAATGGCGATCCCGGTGCTACTGGTGCAGACGGTGCGGATGGAGCTGATGGTTCTTCCACAGCCATTCGCATCACCGATGAACCTGTCGGAGTGAACTGTCAACATGGTGGCAAAAAGATCGAATCCGGTCCGGATGCCAACATGGATGGTTTGCCCGATAGCGTGACCAGCACTGTCTACTCGTGTAGCGAGCGGGTGGTGTACACGCCCGAGGGTCCGTCCACGGCATTTTGTAACAGCTTTACCATCAAGACCAGTACGACTTCCGATCACTGCGTATTTTACGACCACCTTGGAAACCCACAAAACTTCCAGGGTGCGGCTGATGCTTTCTTTGTGAGCACCGGCTGGTGTAGTGCACAGTGTTTTGATGCCAGCAATGTTCAACAGACCATCCCGGTCTGTACGGGCGTGGGGTTCTATCACCCCGATGTGGCGACTTGCACGCATGATGGTCTTTAATTCTAAACCTTAACCTAGCGGCCCTATTCAGGGCCGCTTTTTTATATGATTTTGCTTAAATTAGCTAAATTGTTTTTTGCTAAGATTAGCCAAGTTTACCCCTTGACAAAACCGCCAAAATGTGCTATAATATACCGTTAAAATCAAAAAGCGTTGGAGAGAGCGCGGATTGAATAAATTACTTATTTTCCGTACTCTCTTGCTCAAAAGAGAGTTTTTTATTGCTCACAGGTAGATTTTCAAAAGATTGAAAATTTGGCTGGGAGTAGTAACTCCTAAACGTTCATTACAATTTGAGAAAGAAAGGTCCAGAAACAACCATAATGGAGGCTACCATGAAAAAAGTTATCTTTTTTGCGGCCGTGTGTGCGGTTGCCATGATCTCGTGCGTTCCCTTGGCATCAACTACCAATTCCTTTGAAGAGGAAAAGGATGACAACACCAGCATCGTCGACAATGAAGTCGCTGATAAATCGGAAAACGACAGTAATGTCGTGACCGACGAATCGGCTGACGAGCTTATCGACGAAGAAGTTTCCGACAGTGACGAACTTATTTCCGATGACGAAGTCGCTGACGAACTTCTCACCGACGAAGAAAACGATTCGGAAGTCAGCGATGAAATACTCGTTGATGAAGAAGAAGTTTCTGATGAGGATATTGTGATTCCGGCTAAACCGGAAATCAATGTCCTCAAGAATTCCGGTGGCGCTCTGGCCCAGGACAGCACTGTTTCTCTGCTTTTCTACAGCAGTGAAATAGCCATGAGTGATCTGTGTTTAAAATACCAGATCAGTGGCGCCAGTATTGGCGTTGACTATGGCATGCAGGCCGAATTTGTCTGTGGACCTAATACGGTGAAAATCGTAAAGGGAACATCCGCGGCGCAGATCAATATAACCAACCTCAACAAAACCGCTGATGACAAAGAAATGGTCATCACGGTTAAAGAGGGGGAAGGTTATGAGCTTGGCTCCGGCTCGTCAGTCGTCATCACTCTTCTTGGAAAAGAAGAGGAAGTCTCTGACACCGAGGAATCGGTGGACGAAGAGATTTCCGATGACGATTCACTGGAGACCGAAGAAGAATCCGACATTGATTCGGTTGAAGAAACCGAGGAAACGCCGGATGAAGATTCAGTGGAAACTGAAGGAGAAGAATCCGACGATTCTGAAGTCAGTGATGAAATACTCACTGATGAAGAACCGGATGAAACTCCGGATGTGGATATCGAACCTCCGGTGATCGCCACTGAGCCCGGCACGTCAACTCAGTGCCACGATTTCCAGACGCTTTTACAGCCTGGAACAACCGTGGAACTCTGGAGCGCTTCTGGGTCTCGAGGTCCGGTTGTCACCAACGCCATGCAGGTGCCCGTGTGGTACTCGCACACGGGATGGTGCGCTGCCACCTCTGATTATCCGATGGATGCTCAGGGTGAAGATTGGTCGGCGGAAGATGTGCAGTGTGTTGGTCACAACGGTGATCGCTGCTAAAAAAACTCTTTCTCAATATTCGCGGGCGAGGCCTCAAAAACCTCGCCCTTCTTTTTAAAAAGACAAAAATTTTGCCTAGTTAAAAAGAAATTTAATAAATTTTAATTTTGACCAATAGACAAAAATTTGCTATATTTAAATGGTAGAAACCATTTAAAATTTATATGATGAGTTTAATTTTGGCATATTTGCCAGCCAATTTTTTCAGTTTATTTTTAGCCGGCTTGATTCTTGTTTTGGCCGTATTTTTGCTTTTGCAAATGAAGAAAATGGAATATTTGATTATTATTTTATTGTTATGGTTTCCGTTTGAAAGTGTAGTGCTGAGATTTACGCCGATAAATTACTATGCTTTTGTAAAATATTTTCCGGAAGCGATTTTATATTTAGCTTTTTTCTTGAGTTGGTTAAGATATTTTTTCAAAGAAAAAAAATTAATACCAAGCAATCCGTTAAACATTTGGCTGGGTTTATTTTTGGTAATATCTTTAATCTCGTTTTTACTAAATGAATATCGTTCATGGATTTACGCTTTGGGTCTGCGCCAAGTTTTACGTTTTGTAGTTATTTATTATCTGGTTTTGATTGAAAATTTTGATCGCAAAACGATGAAAAATTTATTTCGTCTTATTATGATTATGGTTTTTGTCGAAGCTGTACTCGGGGTTGTTCAATATCTTTTTGGCGGAGCGTTGGATAAATATTTATTTTTTTCTCAGTCGGTAAATGTAGGCGGCGGAGCGTTGCTTGGGGAAATAGAACAATTTTGGGCGCCGGGTAAAAGGGTTTTTGCCACCATGGGACGATATGATCGGTTGGGCAGTTTTTTGGCTTTTGGTTTAGTAATGACTTTTCCACTTGTTTATAAACTCAAAAATATAGATAAAAATTTTTGGTTTTATTTTTTTCTGATAATAGCCGGGGTTGGTTTGATTTTGAGCTCTTCTCGTGCTAGTTGGATTGGTGCGGCTGTTGGAATTTTTATCGCCGGAGTTTTGGTGGTTAAAGATCGTCGCATTTGGGCTTTCTTTGTTGCTTCTTTTATCACTTTGATTTTTTATTTTTTTGGCTTCGCTTTTGCCACATCCAACGCTTTTCAAATTACGGAAAAAACGAATATGAGTTTTCAAGAAAGAGTTTTTGAAGCTTTTTCTTGGCGAAGTTGGCAAAATAGTTATGAAGGTTATGGTAGAATTTTCTTTATTATCAATACACCGTTAAAAGTGGTAGCTAAATACCCTTTGTTTGGTGTTGGTTTAGGAAATTATGGGGGAGGTGTGGCAGCAGCTATGCTTAACGACAGTTTTTATAACCGTGTTGAATTGCCTTTTGGGGTAGCTAACGTTTATGGGCAAGTTGATAACAGTTGGATGAGTATTTGGGGCGAATCCGGAACTTTGGGTTTATTTTGTTGGTTAGCTTTTTTTATTGTTCTTTTTCGATCAGGTTTAAAATTGTACCAAAACGGCAAAGACGGTTTGGCCCATACTCTGGGTTTAGGTTTTTGCGGATTGGCCCCGGCAATTATGGTTATTGGTTTTTTTGGACCCTATTTGGAATTTCGCGCCTTAATGTTTTATTTTTGGCTTTCTGCCGGTTTGATGATGAATGTTTATATCAAAGATACAAATTATAAACCAACTATTTATAAAAAATTATTTGAAAAGTATGAATAAATGTAAAATGCCAATTGATTGTGTTTTGGGGTTAACTTATCGATGTAATAGTCGTTGTGTTATGTGTGATATTTGGAAAATAAAAGATTATCCGGAATTGAGTTTGGAACAATTTGAGAAATTATCAGACTCGTTGCGAGATATTAACCTTTCTGGTGGAGAACCTTTTTTACGTAACGATCTGCCGGAAATTGTAAAAATTTTGAAACAAAAATGTCCGCATGCCAGAATGGTGATTTCCAGTAATGGTTTTGCAACTGATTTGATTATTAAGCAAATGAAAGAAATTTTAAAAATCAAAAAAGATATCGGTGTGGCGATTTCTATTGATGGTTTGGATTCAATCCATGATGAGTTTCGTGGTATTCCTGGTGGTTTTGATAAAGCTATCAATACCGTTAAAGAATTACAGAAATTGGGCATGACCAATCTACGATTGGGTTTTACTGTAATGGAAAAAAATATCAATCAGATGAGCAAAGTGTATAATTTGACTTCCGAACTTGGAATAGAATTTACGCATAGTTTTGCCCAGTCTTCGGATTTTTATTTTGGCGGAAAACAAAATGAAGTTCATCCGCGAGGGGATTTGCTCAAAAAAGAGTATGAATATTTGATAAACACTGAATTAAAAAGTTGGAATTTAAAAAAATGGTTGCGTGCCTATTTTGCTTACGGAATGTATAATTTTATTACTTCCAAAACTCCGGTATTGGACAATGCCCCTGGACGAGACTTCTTCTTTTTGGATCCTGATGGAACGGTTTATCCTTCCGTAGTTCATAACGTAAAAATGGGTAATATCAATGAAATGGAAAAATTGGAAAATTTTTGGTGCAGTGGTTTAGCACAAGAAAAAAGAAAAGAGATAGATGCTTTAAAAATGCCGGTTTGGATGATTTGTACAGCACGTACGGCCATCAGAAAACATCCGTTCAAAGTTATGTTTTGGATTTTAAAAAATAAAATATTTGGTTTTAAAATAAGATAATATGTTTGACCGTTTGACCAAAATTTCAATCCTATTACTTTTTGCTTTTGTTAGCGCAGGTTTTTTTGGTATAGAAACGGCTAGATGTGCAAATGCTCCGCAAATTGCCAATTATTATTTAGGACCTTTACCGATGGACGATGATTCCATAAATAAAATGGCCAGATTTGATTTGCTTATTTTGAGTGCTGATCAATTTTTGGCTAGAAAAATTGTTTTGGAAAAAATAAAAAAAATAAATCCGCAAATTATTTTATTAGCGTATGTGCCGAGTCAAAGTTATAATTATCGTTGGTGGCCTCAAGATGCGGTTTTTAGAAATTTACAGGTAAATGACAATTGGTGGTTACGCGATGCGCGGGGAAATGTAGTTTCCACATGGAGTGGAATCTATAATACTGATATGAGTCAAGGCTGGAGCGAAGCTTTGATAAGTTTTGTTAAAAACAATGTTTTAACTACTGGGCAGTGGGACGGTGTTTTTTGGGATATGGTTGATGGCGGAATATCTTTCCATAATGGCGGAAATATTGATTTAAATCGTGATGGAATTCGCGATAATGCCAAAATAGCTGATGAAGAGTGGAAAAAGAGAGTCGCTTATTTTTTACAAAGAAGTCATGAAGAATTGAAAGTAAAATATATAGTTATAAATGGCAATTCTGCTAAAGTTTATCAACCTTATATAAATGGTAGAATGTATGAAGATTTTCCTACTCCTTGGGAATTTGGTGGAAATTGGAATTTGATTATGAAAGGAGTTGAAGCAAATAAACAATTAAATAAAAAACCGCAACTTTTTATTTTTAATGGAACTTCAAAAAATACCGGTAATCCGGCCAATTATCGTAATTTTCGTTTTGGTTTAGTCAGCGGTCTTTTATTTGATGATATTTTTTATAGTTTTGATCATGGTACCGAAGACCATGGTCAGATTTGGTGGTATGATGAATATGAAGTAAATTTGGGAGATCCTTTGACTACTTATTATTCGGTTAGTGGAAAAGCCAAATTTTTGGATGATGTTTGGCGACGTGATTATACTAACGGTGTAGCTTTGATAAATACAACTAAAAAAACTCATGATATTGACTTGGGAGCGGAATATGAAAAAATTTCCGGCAAACAAGATAAAATGGTTAACGATGGAAAAATTGTCAGTCAAATGAAAATAGGTGCGATGAATGCAATATTGCTTTTAAAAACTTTTCAAGATTTGAAAGAAACTGTGTTTGTAAATGGTAATTTTGTTAGGTTTTTTAGTTATGAAGGGAAAAAATCCCGTAACGGCTTCTTTGTTTATGAAAATAATTTTAAAGGCGGAGTAAAAATTTATATAGGTGATCTTGATGGAGATGGTAAAGAAGAAAAAATTATGACCAATTTGAATAAAATGGAAATTTACAATAATGAAGGGATTAGAATTTATAATGATTTTCCTTTTGGTACGACTTTTCGTGGTAACTTGAATTTTTCGGTTGGTAATATTTATCCGGGTAAAGAAAAGCAAATTTTAGTTGGCGGAGATATTATTAATCAAATAGCGGTTTTAAATTTCAGAGGTGAATTTTTAGTCAAACCTTTTGCTCCTTTGGGTAAAAATCAAAAAGGTGGGTTTTCCGTGGCAATAGGGGATGTGGATGGTAATGGTTCTGGAGAAAATATTTTAGGCACTATAAATGCAGGTAAAAGTGAAGTGATAATTTTCAATCAAAGTTTTAGTAGAATAAGTAAGAGATTTTTTCCTTATGGTACAAGAGATGTTAATGGAGTTAATGTCGATTCAGGAGATATAAATGGAAATAAAAAAGATGAAATAATTACTGTGACTGGTAATGGTGCAAAAATTACAGTTGGAATTTATGATGGAAATGCCAAAAAACTGAATCAGTTTATATCCGGAGATAATGTTGCCAAAAAAGGAGCTATACCGGCAACAGTTGATGTTAATTTTGATAAAATAAAAGAAATAGCGATAATAAATTTATAAAAAATCCCGCCCTTTATTTCAAGAGTGGGATTTTTTTGGTTAGTTCTTATTATAACCCATTATCTAATTACAGCGGATTTAATCATTGCTTTATTTTCCCGTAAAAAGACAAACTATTGTTCCGGTAAAGACTGTACCGTTTTGCAATTCTTGGATTAATCCGGCCAAAGAAAGTAGGGAATTATAAGAAGGTTTTTCATTTGGAAAATGAGAATGATAAATTTTTTCAGCTTCTAGCAGTTCGCTATTTTTAATAATGAGAACTTTTCCTTGATTATTTTTTACTAATTCGTTTATAAAAGGTTTACGTCTGGCAATTTTATCAACTATGGCTTTGGCAAAAGATGGCTCCTCGATGATTTCGGATTCAGAAAAAGGGTGACAGGCGGTTGTTTGTACAGGATAAATTTTGGGTTTAATATTTTTTGCATTAAAACCCAGGTAAATTCCTTGAGCGGTAGTACCGGAGCTGGTAGGGATAAAAATAGCTTCCAAATTGGGAATCTGTGATAATTCTTCGCTTAGATCCGCATAACCCAAAAGTGCGATGTCGTCCGTGCTTTGTCGTAAATTTTTACCTTTATTGTTTTTTTCAAATAAAAAGGCACTTTGGCGAGGATTGATAGTTTGACAGATATGAATTTCTGATTTTATTCTTTTTAAAAAGTTTTTGATTTGTTGTTTCCAGGGTAGATGGGTTACCGATAATAGACGAGCGAGTTTTTCTTTATCTATTTTATAACCGACATATATTTTTAGGTGTAATTTATTTTGCGAATTTTTTTCGTTATATTCTTTGATAAATAAAGCGGCGGCAAGTGCTGCATTGCCAGAGGAGGATATGACAAAATTATACATTCCTTCGCTGACGTATTTCTCAATCATTTTTGGGATAGAACGCCCTTTATGTGATCCATAAAGGTGTAGATCTTCACGTTTAAAATATAAGGCTGGAATATTTAGTTGTCGGGCTAAATTTTCCGCATTTATCAGAGGGGTTTTCATAAGTTTTGCTTTTTGAATTTTGAATTTTTAGTTATTAAGTTAGGTCTTGCCAAAATGTTTAAAATCTTATATAATGGCACCAGTTAAATTTTAATTATTTACTATGATATTAGTTTGTCCAGAATGCAAAAACGAAGTCGATCTTTCCACTTATCCAAATTTGGATGTTGATCATATAGTGGAATGTGATGTCTGTGGTATTACGCTTCAAATCAAATCCATCAATGAAGGAAAAATCGAAACTGAAGTGGTTGATGAAGGGAAATAATACCAAGTTTATAAAATTTTTAAAGTTCGTAAAGTTTGTAAAGTTAGAGTGAAAGAGTATTTTTTACTTTATGAACTTTTAACTAGTTGCTCTATCATCCCTCGAAATCCGTGACTTCCCAAGAAAACTATCGCATCATTTTCGATAGTTTTTTGTTTTAGATAACCTATTAGATCTTCGTCGTCTTCTAAATATACGGCATTTTTGTGAGTTTCTGAAATAACTTCTTTTAATTGTAGACCTTCCATTACTTTATTTTCTTCACCTTCTTTTATTTTTATTTTTGTTAAACGTGGAATAATAACTTCATCAGCATCCTTGAAAGCATCTTTATATAAAGGTATGGCTTCTATTTGTCGGTTGCCAGAATTGGGTTCAAAAACAGCGTATATTTTTCCTGGATATACTTGTTTGAGAGTGGATAATATTGATTTGGCTTTGGTTGGAGAATGGGCAATATCATCATATACAGTGGCGCCACGCGGAGTTGAACCGCGTTTTTCCAATCGTCTTTTTATCCCAGTAAATTTTGATAAAGCGGAAATTATTTTTTCTATTGGCACGCCAAGCTCACATGCCATGGCAAAAGCGGCGCAAATATTTTCTGCCATATAAACACCGAGCATCGGTGAGTTTATTGGATAAGTAACATTGTTATGAGTTATTTCAAAATGTAAACCATTTTTATCTTGAGTTATATTTCCATAAATATAATCATTGGTGTTATCGGTTCCGTAGGATTTAGAAAAAGGAATTTTTAGTGGCTTATTTTTTATTTTTTCTGAAATTAAGATTAAACCGCTTTGGGAAATCCCGGCTATTAATTTATCAAATGCTTCAAAATAGCTTTGTTCTGTTGGATATAAATCAAGATGATCCCAAATGGCGTCGGTTAAAAGCAAATGAGTAGGGGAATAAGAAAAAAATTTAGCTTTGTCATCCCAGCGAGCGGTTTTGTATTCGTCTCCTTCTATTATACTTATCTCACTACCTTCCGGTTCGTCCGCACTAATTCCAAGAGAATCAGACAATCCGCCAAACATATAAGTCGGTTTGAAACCCGCGTCTTTGAGGACGAAAGAAAGTAAAGCAGTGGTGCTGGTTTTTCCATAAGTTCCGGCACAAACAACAGAAGTTTTTTTGATCAGATTTTGCGCAATAAGTTCCGGATAAGAAACAAAAGGAATTTTTTCATTTTGCACTTTTTGCCATTCCGGATTTTCACTTCCTGCTACATTGCCAACAACTACTAAATCAGGATGACCTATTTTCTCAGGATGCCAACCGGGATAAAAATCTATTTTATGATCTTCTAGATGAGTAGAAACTGGCGGGTAAAATCCAACATCAGATCCGGTTACTTTCCAACCTTTTTGTTTCCAGAGTATGGCCAGCGAGCTCATACCGACTCCGCAAATACCAATGAAGTGAATATGTTGCATGTTATTTAAATATTACGATATTATGATATTATGATATTTTTTAATATCTCAATATCATAATATCCAAATATCTTTATAGTATTTTTTTAAGTTCGGCAATATTTGTTTGCCATTGTTTTCCATCAAACCACTCTACTCCTTCAAATTGAAATTTATAAAGTGCTTTGGAATCTTTTGCGCTTCCCAAGTAAATGTATTTTAAACCTTGTTCTTTCGCCCAAATTATTGCTTTGGTCATCATACCGATACCTAAATTTGAAATTTCGGAATCTAGATTATAAAAAGGATAACAGTAATGCAAAATTTCTTTATTTATGTAGCAAATGCAATAGCCGACTGGTTTTTCATTTTGTTTATAAATTAATAAAGTATTAAAATTAGTTTTACTTTCATCAGTAACCAGTTCTTTTATTTTTTGAGCACTAAAAGTTTTTTCACCAAATTTTTTTTCATAAAATTCTTTGCCGAGTTTATGTATTTCCCAAACATAATCTGAATAGGGAATTGGTTCTATTTCTAGAAGTACATTTTCGGTTTTTCGAAGTATTCTTTTATTTTCACTACCTGGTTCAAACTTGTTTAAGTCCACTCTTACACTTCTGGTTTGTATTACCTTACCTTTACCCAGACGCGTAAAAACAAAACCGCTATGATAAAAATCATTAATATTTTTTTCACTAAAATCAGAAATATTTTTTTCTTCCCAAGACAAGTAGTCATTCATAGTTTTTTAACCACAATTGATAATTGATAAATTGAAAATTAATTAAAAATTGCAAAATTAAAAATTAAAAATTTTCGTTTTAGTTCATCGACAGCCAAATGGCGATAAGAATAAAAAAGAAATGGATAAGCCAAAAGCGCATCACAATTCTTTCCTCGCTCCAACCTCTAAATTCAAAATGATGATGCAAAGGAGACATTTTAAAAAGACGACGCCCCAAAAAGCGACGGAAAAAAACTTGTAGAATTACGGAAATAGCTTCAATATAAAAAATAAAACCCAAAATAGGCAAAAGTATGGTTTTGTTTATAGCTATGACGTTTATTGCCAAAAGTGCTCCAAGTCCCAAAGTGCCGACATCTCCCATTTGGAATCTGGCTGGTTTGACGTTGAAATAAGTATAGGCTATCAGAGCACCCATAACCGTGGCGTTAAGTAAAGTGAAGGCCGCTCGACCTTCTATCCAGGAGATAGCGGTTAAACCAGCAAAAGTTATCAAAAGCGAACCTCCAGCTAAACCATCTAGCCCGTCAGCGATGTTTACAGCGTTAGCGGTAAACATTACCAAAAATATTACCAAAGGGATTATCCACCAAGAGAGAGATATAAATCCATCAAAAGGAATCCAGAGAGTATGCCATTGACTTCCCAATTTAAAATAAATCCACCAAGCCGTAATTGTGCCGGCTAGAAATTGTAGCAAAAGTTTTTCATGAACTAGCACACCTTTTCCCGGGTGAGAACCCAAAACAGAAGTGCTGCGTTGAAAGATAGTCCAGGGTAAAGTCAAAACATACCACAAGCGCATATACCATTTACTATGGACACGGATAAGAGTTAGAGTCATCGGCAAAGTTCGGTTACGTCTTTTTTTGCCGAAAATATTGAGTAGATCGTCAGCCGCACCCAAAAAAGCCGAGATTCCCATTACCCCGATCGGTACATAAGTATAGCTTCGTTCCCAGTTAAAAAGTAAAGTAATAGCGGTTACTACGATTATCACGAGTAAACCACCCATTATTGGTGTACCAACTTTGAACAACCTATCTCCACCGCGTAAAGTAAAATCATATTCAGCACTACGAGTAATTTTAAATTTCAAAAGTAGGCGCACCAAAAGTGGAGCCAAAATAAAGGCACCCATTGCCGCCAAGATTGCATAAAGCAAAGCCTGCTGTAAAAGATTGGGAGAAAAAGGGAGGAGAGACATCATAGCGATAGTTAAAAGTTTAAAGTTGAAAGTTATAAAGTGACACAAGGTGTCACCCTGAACTTGTTTCAGGATCTCCTCTTTAAACAATAAGGAGATGCTGAAATAAATTTAGCGTGACAATTAAAATTTAATACGGCGAACTTCAAAAACTTTGGCGTTTTTGGCTTCCATATAAGTTTCGTTATTTTCATTAACAGTTCCAAATTCCACCCATTCTTGATCTAATAATGGTTTATCGGGTTTGGTAATACGTATTTCTCCGCGAGCCACGCCATGATCATATTTACCTTCCATGCTCCAAGCGCGAGCATGAGCGTATTTTATGATTTTGTTATCATTATTAGTTACAATGATGATATGGTTGCGATTTTTTTGTGGGCCGGTTTCAAGCATAATAAACAAGTCACCCGGTGCAATTTCTTTTAGAGATTCTATTTTTTTAGTATTTTTGTCGGAAGCGTAATGCCTGACTGACATATTTTCTATCGGTCGCAACCAACTGATAAAATAGCGAACGGAATTTTTTATTGGGACGAAAAAAAATTTATTGACAATATCCATTTTTCTAATTTCTTTAAAATGTTCGCGTAAGACATGAGACACAAAACCAGAGCAATCTATTCCTAGACCGTTGTCAACTAAAAATTTTTTAATACATTTGGCTGGTGGATTGACACTTTCATAGTCTGGTAAATTGGCGATTAAACATTTTCCTTCGCAATCAAAAATGCCATGGTGATATTGGATGGAAATGATTTTTGCTTCTTCGATAATTTCCTGTGGCAATCCTTTGCCGATAAGTGCGCGCAGTTGCGCTCTTTGTTTGGTATGAGAATTTATAAAATAAGGACAACGTACGTTTGTCACATCGTCAAATGGTAGACTTAAATATTGTTCAATGAGTTTTTCAGCGTTTGGCGACAACATAAGGTAGAATTTTTTTACCGAATTCGTTTAATTGTTTTGGATTTTTCATTATACCGCTTAAACTTTGAATACGCAGTAAATCAGCACCGGGTTTGACGTTATTATATTTAATAAAATTAAAATATCTGTCTTTTTTTGGAGTTTTTAATTTGGTAATTTTTTTAGTCACGCGTTGGATTATTTGTGCTCCGTCAATTATCTTGATTAGTGGATATTTATTTTTGATTTTTAACAATGCGCCGACATGGGCTTCGAAAATGGTTAGATCGTTATGGTTTATACCGATTGTTTGTTGAAGTTGAGATTCATAAGTAGTGCTGGCAGGTTGACGAGCATTGATTTCTATCAAATATATTTTACCGGTTTTATTTTCAAGCACCGTATCTATGCCATAAAGTCCTTTCCATCCAGATTGGCCTAACCGCTTTCCAACTTCACCAGCGATTTTTATATATTGGTTAAATTGTTCTTTAGTAAGTATTTTATGAGGCATTGCCCAATCATTGCCGACGGTTACAAAAGGATTGTCGGTAAAAGGTGGCAGTCCGGTAATCTGGAAATTTATATTTCCAAGCATTATTTTGCTGTCCCAAACGCAATTGTTATTGGTGAAAAAAGGGCCTTCAATAAAATCACTGATGCGAATTTCGCGATTGGGAAAGTCTTTTTTTATTTGATCCAGTTGTTTTGCAGAAGTTATGAGAAATGTTCCTGCTCCGGTGTGTGCACGGTTGTATTGCAAAATAAATTTTTTCCCTTGCCATTTTAGATTTTTACCTAAAATTATTTTTGCGTTAGGCAAATATTTTTTTAGCGGACCTAAAAACTTGACCTGACTGATTTTTTCTTCCACTTGTGCGGCTAACGAAGCTTGTGGGTTTAGTAATTTCCAATTATTTTTTCGGCAGATGTTTTCTATCAGGTTAGTATTTTTAAAAACAACAATGAAATCTTTTCTGGTAATAATTTTTTTTATTTCAGGTAAAGCAAGTAATTCATGGGTATCGAGTATTTTTTTACTTTTTATAGTTTTGATGTTTGAATATATCTTATTATATTTCTGGGAAAGCGGAGATTGATTGGTAATAATAAAAAAATCTGGTATATTGCAAGACAAACCCGCAGTTGCTCGTTCTAAATCACGACAAACATAAAAAATACGACCAGTTTTTATCGCTTTTTTTATCGCTTTTTTATACTCAGTTGCCTTATCCATATTTTTCTTTTATAATGAATATATTACGCTAAATTTCAAAAAAATTCAAGCTATGAACGAATTATATAAAAAACTTAAATTTTTTGGCTCTGTTAAGCAAAATATTTCTTTAGCTCGGTTTTCCACTTTCAAAATAGGTGGACCGGCTGAATTTTTGGTAGAAATAAAGGAAAAAGATAGTTTGGTCGGGTTATTGGATTTTTTAAATCAAGAGAATTTGGACTTTTTGATACTTGGCGGTGGTTCAAATATTTTATTTCCAGATGAAGGTTTGAAAAAAGTTGTAATTAAAGTATTGACTTCACAGGTGAATATTCAGGATAATTTGATAGAATTAGAATCCGGAGTACCTCTTTCTTTGGCCGTTAGTTTAGCTATTAAAAATGGTTTAGGGGGCTTAGAATGGGCGGTAGGTATTCCAGGTACTGTTGGCGGGGCTACCAGGGGAAATGCTGGGGCTATGGGGGAAAATATGGGTGATTGTATACAAAAAGTATTCGTTTGGGAAAATGGTTTGATAAAGGAGTACTCCAAAGAAGATTGTAATTTTGAATATCGAAGCAGCATTTTTAAGAAAAATAAAAATCTCGTAATATTGAAAATTGTGTTGTTGTTAAAATCAAGAGATAAAAAGGAAATTTTGAAAAAAATGAATAATAATTTAATAAATCGAGGTAAATTTCCTAATCTTCCTTCAGCCGGTAGTTTTTTTAAAAATATTAAATTAAGTAAATGGCCGGGAGACGTGGATATTCTACCTGAAATTTTTCGTGAACGAGGTACTGTTCCAGCTGGGTGGCTTATTGAAAATTGTGGTTTAAAAGGTTTTAAAATAGGCGGAGCAGGTATTTCTTTTGAGCATGGAAACTTTCTGGTTAATTTCGACAAAGCGCGGCAAAATGAGGTTATTCAATTAGTTGAAGAAATTCAAAAAAAGGTGTATGATAAATATGGAGTGGACTTGGAACCAGAGGTTCAAATCGTGGTTCCTTGAATAATTAAATAATTTTTAAAACATATGCAAGTCATCATCTCCGGTAAAAGTATTGAACTAACAGAGGCTATCAAAGATTATGCGGAAAAAAAGATATCCTCGCTTGAAAAGTTTTATGATAATATTTTGCGTGCTGAAGTAGTTGTGGGTTTGGAAACCAGACATCATCTCAAAGGTAAAAATTTTGTTTGTGAATGTAAATTGGTAGTTCCAGGAAATGATTTATTTGCTACCAAAGAAGAAGCGAATCTTTATAAAGCTATTGATAAGGTGCGTGATTATTTAGAAGCTGAATTAAAAAAACACAAAGTAAAACAGAGAGAAAAAGAAAAAAAAATAAAACGTGCCGTTCGAAAAACAAAAGAATATAAAGTTGAATAAAGTCGGTTATGTTTAGTTGGCAGAAAATAATTTATAAAAAGATAGTGCCCGGTTTATATTCGATAGCCGGGCCTTTTGTTATTGCTTATTGTTGGAATTGGTATCATTTGACCTCTGTGAATCGTCAAACAGAACTTTGTTGGTTAACTTTGCTTTATGCCGGTTTAATTTTCTTTGTTTTTTTTCTTTTCAAAGGATTGTTTAGATTTTTAATTTCAAAGTTTAAATGGCATAGTTTTTGGTTAGATGAATTTATTATTTATTTGGATGAACTTTTTTTCTTGAGCTCTTTGATTTTTTTTGTTTTATTTTCTCAGTCTGAATTTTTAGGCCTAACTTACGTTCTATCTTTATTTTTTTTGATTTTTCTTCGTCTGGATAATATTTTAGGAAAACACAAAGAAGATTTACTTTGGCAAAAAGTAAATAGAAAAGTTTTTCTTTTGGCCGGTTTTATTTTTTTGATTACTGGGATTTTTCAGTTTATTGCTTATACTTATTATATATTTGATAGTAATGCAAAATATCACAGTATTGTGTTGTTTCGTACTTTTTCTTTGACAGTTTTTTGGCTTGGGGGCTTCTCTCTTTGTAGTCTATTTTATTTTTATTTTAAAAAAATTCGCCAATTGTTTCTTTTTATTTGGTTAATCATGTTTGGGATGGCTTTGTTTTTGGATATGATAAATACGGGGATAGTCGGAAATTCCGGGCTTTATTTGAGCCCGGTAATATTAAATCACTTGAGTTTTACAGGGTTAAAAATATTTTTCTTCCCAGTAGCAACTGTTGTGGTTGTTTATTTTTTTCTGCTGGTCTTATCTTTTTTGATTTTTCAAAGTGTGTTAAAGGCCCATAAAGAAACCACCAGAAGACATTGGTTATTTTATAATTTTGCTTTATTGTCTATATCTATCGCGGCTATATTTTCCGTAAGCTCTTTTTGGAACACACCACAAGCTACAACTTTTAAAAATTTTACGGCAAATAAATTGGTAAAAAATATTATTATTTCTCCGGAGATTTGGCAAAAATTGGAAAAATTCGGTTTAATTTATAATTTGGAATCTTTTTCCGTAATGCGTAAAGTTCAGCCAAAAGAAAAAAAATTAAATTTAAAAATTGAAAAACCCAATATCATTTTGATTTATTTGGAATCTTTTTCCGCGCGCTTAACCGGAGTATACAATGAGGAATATATTGAAGTTACTCCAAATTTAAATGATTTTGCCGGTCATAAAAATACCACTGTATTTTCCAAAGTCTATAATGCTTCTACTCCTACAATTACCGGCTTGATTTCCTCATTATGTTCTTTTTTACCTCCGACGGGCCATCAAGAAATCGAACAGGACAAGTTGCTCAAAAGACAGTATTTGACTTGTTTACCGGTTATTTTGAAAGAAAACGGATATGAAAGTGCGACTTTTGTAACTGCGGTAGCCAAAGAGTTTGCCAATAAAAATACTATTTTGGAAAGTATGGGTATCGAGAGTGTTTATGGTGTTGATGAACTTAAAAAAGAAATCAAAGAAGACCCTAAGTCTTGGGGATATTCCGACCATCAACTTTTTCCATTTATTTTTGATTTAGCAAAAAATAAAAAAAATCCTTTTTTCTTGGGTTATGCGACGGTTGATACACATCCTCCTTTTGATTTACCTCAAGATTTAGTTAAATTCAAAGAAGGAGAAAATGTTGTTTTAAATTCTATTCACACCACTGATAGTGCCTTTGGTCTTTTTTGGAAAGAATTTCAAAAGAGCTCTTTGGCGCAAAATACAATTTTAGTAGTTATGGCCGATCACGCAATTTTTCCTACTGCGTTAAATAAAAAATATTTTCCAAATTTTGGAGGCCAGACAACTTTTTATGATGAATTGTTTATGGCGGTGTATATTCCGGAAAATCAATTACCAAAAAGAAATGAAATTTACGGTAGTGGTATTGATTTAGCACCGACTGTTTTACATTTATTAAATTTTTCATCACCAAATTCTTTTGAAGGTTATTCTTTGTTAGGGGCTCGTAAAAAATATCCTAACCTTATTGGGATGCATGAATTTGGTCTTTATTTAAACCAAGAAACATTGGATAAAAAGCGACAAGAAGAATTTGTTATGCCAAATGATGTTGATTGTGAAGAAAAAATATCCGGTGATCTTTTAACAATGTGTGAACTTAAACAATATTATGATTGGAAAAGACAGATGATGTTACAAGGTCGTTTGTGGTAAAAAAGATTAAAAAATAATATAATAAAATTGTTAAAACTAATTACAAAAATATGACCTATAAACTTATTGATAATGAAAAACTTAAAAATTTGATTGCTGATGAACCTGAGAGATTTTTACTACAAAAAAAATCCGATAGTGGCTACCTAAATTTAAAAGGACTGGCTTTGGAAGATGTTTCGGAGATTGATTTTGATCGTTTGGAAAAATTTGCCAAAATTATTAGAGCGATGATTTTTACAACTGTAGAGTTTTCTCAAAATGGTCATCCTGGGGGAAGCAGTTCTAAAGTAGAACAATGGTTGGCTTTAACGCTAACCGGTTTATTGGCTTTTGATCCATTATCTCCGAAAAACCCTGGTCGTGATAGAATTGTTTGGAGTGCCGGGCATTGCACTCCTTTGCTTTACACCGGACAGGCACTTTTCTATGAAGCTTTGCGTCGTGAAGGCAGACAGTTTTCACAAGCTGTTTTAAAAAATGTTTTTCCTGAAGATTTAGTTCGTTTTCGTCGAGTTGATGGACTGGGTGGACATGTAGAAAGTGCTCTACCTTATAATGATTTTTCTGCCGGACCATCGGGTCATGGGTTTTGTGCAGCCGGTGGGATGGCGTTATCTCATAAAAGTAGCGGTTTACCGACCAATGTTTATGTGTTTATGGGGGACGCGGAAAGCGAAGAAGGGATGACTTACGAAGCTCGTAATGTTTTGTCATCTGTTGGAGCAGATAATTTAGTTGTAAGTTTGGATTTTAATAAATTTGGTTTGGACGGAAAAATAGATGAAGTTATTTCTTCCGACTACATTACTCATTGGCAAGGTTTAAATTGGAATGTTATTGAAGTTGACGGACATAATCTCAAAGAACTTTACTGTGCTTATCGTTTGGCCAAAGAAAAAGTTTTTGCCAATAGCTTACCAACTGTGGTTATCGCTCATACTATCAAAGGTAAGGATTATGGAGATTTGGAAAATAGTGAAAAATCTCATGGACAAATATTGTTGCATGAAAAATATTTGAAAGTTCAGAAAAAACTTGGTTTTGAAATTGCCGGAGATAAAAATAATCCGTTTAGGGATTTGGAAGATATCCTAAAAACATTAAATGATGAAGATGAAAAATATATCGTAAAAATGTTGGATAATGGAGTAAAAAATATTTTACCGGAAAAAGAAGCGGTAGATTTGATAAAAACTAAATTAAAAAAACGTCCATTAATTTCTGCCAATCATCTAAAAAAGCCTGAAAAAATGCCAGTAGATTTGGTTTTTAAAGCTGGAGATGAAGTTTCTACTCGTCAGGCTCTAGGTGCTTGGCTTACATGGTTGATGAAAAACAGCGCGTTTGTTTATGCTGGAGCCGGGGATTTGGGATCCTCAGTCATGACTACAGAAGCGGAAAAAGTTTACGGTTTGATAAACAAAGAAAATCCATTTGGTCGGGGGATAAAATTTGGAATTGCGGAAAACAATATGGCAATGATGATGGCTGGGTTATCTGCCGATGTTTTACCAGGAGGATTTTGTCCAGTAGGAATTTTTGGGACTTTTGGTTTGTTTTTGAATATGGCTACCAATAGTATTCGTTTAGCCACCATCAACAATGCCGTTCATAAAGAAATACAAGGATTTTTTATCGCCGTATCGTCTCATGACGGTCCAGATACTTCGCAAGATGGGCCGACACACCAGGGTTTGAATAATCTGAGTATTTTCAAAACCATGCCGGGAATAAAAGTTTATAAACCAAACAGTGCGCCTGAACTTATAGAAATGTTATTCCACGCTTTGGAAGTTGGTGAGCCGATAGTTTTGTCTATGGCAAGACCAAAGTTTTTGATAACTGATGAAATTGCCAAAAATCATAAAGACGCTGTTTTGGGAGCTTATGTTTATGATGAAACTTCCGCCAATAAAAAGAAGAAAGCAGTTTTGGTAGTTTCTGGAATGCAAAATTTATTAAATACTACAAAGGTGAAGGGCTATCTAGAAAAAGATGGTTATGCGGTGAAAATAGTAACTGTAACTTCACCGGAACTATTTGGGGAGTTATCACAAAACAATCCAGAAAAAGCTGATAAGATTTTATCTTCACAAGAAAAAGAAATAGTCATTACTATAAACAATGGGTACTCTGAATTTTTGAGTGATTTTTTGGAAGGTAAAAACCTAAAAGAAAGAATGGTTGGGATAGATGAATATTTGAAATCCGGTACATTGGAAGAAATTTATGATTATGCTGGATTATCATCGGAGAAACTTTATCAAAAAATAAAAAATATTTTGGAAAATGTTTTATAAATTATGCAATTAAAAGAAGTTTTAAAAAATGAACCAAAATATAAAATAGATCAAATTTGGCAAGGTAAATTTAACCCCGCTTTGAATTCGTTTATAGAAATTACCACTTTATCCAAAGATTTGCGAGAAAAAATAAAAGATTTTCCGTGGTTATCTGTAAAACCGATTTTGTTACAAAAAAGCAAAGAAGGGGATACCACTAAAGCGTTGCTGGAACTATCCGACGGGCAAACCATAGAAACTGTATTGATGGGTAGGGTTAATAAACGAGAAACTCGCGAAGACGATTTTCGCAATACGATTTGTTTATCCACTCAAGTTGGTTGCGCGATGAATTGTGCTTTTTGCGCTACCGGTAAAATGGGATTAAAAAGAAACCTGACAGCAGATGAACTGATAGATCAATATCGTTTTTGGCAAAAATATTTATTACAAAACGGTGGAGGAGAGGTGAATAATATCGTGCTCATGGGACAGGGTGAGCCGTTGCTCAACTATGAAAATATTAAAGAAGCGCTAAATTTGTTTATCAAATACGGTGAAATCGGACAAAGTAAAATCACCATGTCCACCTGTGGGATAGTTCCGGGGATGAAAAAGATGATTGAAGACAAAGATTTTCCGCCCGTACGTTTTGCGCTTTCGCTTCATAGTGCAATCCCAGAAATTCGCAAAAAATTAATGCCGAGTCACACGGATAATTTTTTTGAATTCTTGATTGACTGGTCCAAACAATATCATGCTAAATTTACTTCGCGCACTCAGTTTATCGGTTTGGAATACGCTTTTCTTGCCGGTATAAACGATGATGACAAAAATTTCAAAGCTCTTATTAAGTTGGCAAGTAAACTCGGCCGAGTCAGAATTAATTTGATTCCGTATAATGATACGACAGGAATATTTGTTGGATCTGATATAGAGATATTAAAAAAATGGCAGAAGAAATTGATGGAAAGTGGATTTACTGTAACCATTCGCTTGTCACAAGGGCAGGATATTGCAGCAGCGTGCGGACAACTGAGTAATAAGTTGAAAGTAAAAAGTAATTGAATATTAAATGTTGAATATTGAAAAATCGTCCGAAATGGCGATTTTTTAAATCTTTCAATCTTTAAATCTTTGCAATTTTTGTAATTAAAAAATATCCGCTTTCGCGGATATTTTTTATCTCCCCATCATCTTCATCACCACTGCCACAGTTTTGAGTATGATCATCAGATCAAGCATCGGTGAGCGATGTTTGATATAGTATAAATCGTATTCCAATTTTTTGAGGTTTTCTTCAATGTTGCCGTAATAAGAATTTTGCAACTGTGCCCAGCCGGTAAGTCCGGGTTTGGTCAGATGACGTAAACGATAATACGGTAAAACACTGATTAATTCTTGTACAAATTCCGGGCGTTCTGGTCGAGGGCCGATGAGTGACATTTCATTTTTGAGTATGTTGATAAATTGTGGTATTTCGTCAAGTCTGGTAGCGCGCATAATTTTCCCCAAAAAAGTGATACGACAATCTTTTTTTTGCGCAAATTGAGGACCCTCGGTTTCTGCGCTACCGTCGGAGTTCAGAACTTTCATTGTGCGATATTTATACATTTTGAAAGGTTTACCAAGTAGCCCGGTTCTGGTTTGGGTAAAAAATATAGGTCCAGATGAGGTGATTTTGATGAGTAGTGAGATGAATGGAAAAGTAATGACGAAAAATAACCCCATCAAGACTCCAGCCGTATAATCCAAAATTATTTTTACCCGATCATAAACTTTCTTTTCTTGTTCCGGGAGATTGTTCAAAAACCAATTTTCCGAAAAAACAAACGGCGGTAAACGACCAAACATTTTTTCATAAATTTCCACTAACCCGACAATACTAACTCCGGTAAAAAATTCAGTATAAATTTCTTGAGCCAGTAGTTCGTTTTTTGTAATTTGTGGCGACAAAATTATTAAATTGCAATCTATTTTTTGTTCTTTTAATTGAGAAAAAGAAGGAAATAGGGGATACGACAGATATTTTTCTGGCAGGTGAACAGTTTCATTGTTTTCTACAAAACCGCATAAAATATAGCCTCTTTCCGGTTGATTTAAAAAAAGATCAGCTAATTCTAAAGATTCTTTGGTTATCCCGACAATTACCGTTTTGGTTTTAAAAATATTTTTGGCCAAATATTTTAAATTTATAATACGCCAAATAGTTGATAAAAAAGCAAAAATAAAAGCATTCAGCAAAAGAATGGTTTTTGGGCTACCTAGTGAATTTTGAGCGAAATAAAAATAAGCGAATCCAAAAAACATCCAAAATAAAGAACTAATTAAAGTTTTTTGGATAATTTCACCAAAAGCATATTTTTTGCTTACATCATAAAGACCTGCGATATAGAAAAAAACCAAAATTAAAAAAAGCAAAGGTCTGTAATCGGTCAATAACTCTATAAATCTTTGGTTTGGATATTCTAAATAACGTAAAAACAAAGCAAAAAATAAGCTAAGATAAAGCAAAATTATATCTCCCAAGATTATTATCAATTGTTTAAAACGATAAAACATAAAAGAATTGTTTTTTGTTTATTTTTTTGTTATACTAAAGATAGACATTTTATGCTTAAAGTTTATCCCAATTTAACAAAAAAATCAATTGTGGCCTTTTTATTGGTCTGTTTTTTATTGAATTATGTAGATGTTGTCAGAGCATTAGAGCCAAACGATATTTTTTATGAAAAACAAGCAAAAATATTTAAGCAAATAAATGCTTTGGAAGCTTGGAATTTAACTACTGGAAATCGTAGAATAGTGGTAGCGGTAATTGATATCGGAGTAGATACTTGGCATCCTGATCTAGATAAAAATATTTGGGTAAATCAGAATGAAATAGAAGAAAACAATTTAGATGATGATGGCAATGGATATATAGATGATATTTCAGGGTGGAATTTTGTTGAAGAAAATAATGATCCGCGAGTAAGTGTTTTTGATAAAAATATGGACAAAGAAGCAATTTCTCATGGAACGATTGTGGCTGGTATTATCGGAGCAATAGGCAATAACAAAAAAGGTGCTGCGGGTTTAAATTTTGAAGTTAGTATAATGCCACTTAGAGCCATAGATAATAAAGGAACCGGAAGTTATAATAATATTGCCAGAGCTATAAATTATGCGGTAGAAAATGGCGCTCATATTATTAATCTGAGCTTTGTTGGACAAGAGGAAGATCCGGGTTTAAAAGAAGTACTTTTTAATGCTTACAAAAGAGGAGTTTTTATAGTGGCGGCTGCTGGGAATTTGGGTTATTTAACAAGTGAAAAAAGTCAAATTAATTACCCCGTTTGCTATGACAAGGAAGAACAAAATTGGATTATGGGGGTTTCAGCGGTCGACAATAAAGACGGTTTTAGTTATTTTTCCAACTATGGCCCTTGTGTGGATATTTTAGCTCCCGGAGAAGGTATTTACGGTTTACAGAGATATTCTCCTCAATATGGTTTTTATGAAGAATTTGGCGGGCCTTGGCAAGGAACCTCTTTTGCGACTGCTTTTGTTTCCGGGGCAGCAGCATTAATCAAGAGCTTGCATCCGGAATGGACTCCGACGCAAATCAGTGATAATCTTGTTCAAACCGCCGATGATTTATTTTTTGATATAAATAATTCTGGGACACATTTGTATAAAAGATTAAACGTTGGCAAAGCTGTCGAAGTGGCTTACAAATCAAAAGTTAGTTTGGATAATTTAGATGGTTTTTATTTTTATCGTAATGGTAAAAATAATAACGCAGAAATTTTTTATCATTTTTTGGGAAGTGTTATTTCCAATTCAGTACTGAAGCTTCAGGGGCAAATAATGGCACTTTCTTCGCTTGATATCAATAATGACGGTAAAAGAGAATTCGTTGTAATTTTGAAAAATAAAGAAAAATATTCATTACAGGTTTATACGGATAGAGGAGTTTTGGCACGAGATTTTAACCTGGTCAAACAAGGAAAGATCGATTATGAATTCAACGGAATAAAATTTGATGTTGATGCTAATAAACAGATAAATTTTGTACTAAGTCAATATTATCCGAAACAAAAATTGACAAAATTTATTAAATATAATTGGCATGGAAAAAGTATGAATGAGTTTGGTGTTTTTGGTCAAGTCCCCGGTTGGGAAGTAAATAATTTCTTTGTTTATATAACTGCTTTTGAAAAAGGGGGGTTAAAAATCAAAGAGATAGACTGGGGAGGCAATATTATAGAGGAAATGAATTTTCCTAATTTAAAGTCATTGGACTCTTTTCGTGTAGGTCATGTGGATAATTTAAAGAGTGACCAGGTGGTTTTTATAGCTCGTAATCAGAACAATATCTATCAATATACGGTTGATTGGAATAGTCAAAGTTTTTATAAGGAATACGTAGACAAAAAAGCCGGTAAATGGTATCTTTTGCTGGGTAAATATCAAGATAGTTTATTGCATAATATATTTCGTTTTGATTTGGGTGGGGGAAACTATTTAATCAAAAATAATCAAGGAAAAAATTTAAAAAACTATACTTTGCCGAAAATTATCGGCACGGTTGAAAAATAATATATTTTAAAATATGGAAAATGTAATTTTTGAAAAGAAAAATATTTTAGTGACTGGAGGGGCGGGTTTTATAGGATCTCATTTGTGTGAACGATTGCTCAAAGAGGGGAATGTAATTTGTTTGGATGATTTTAGTAATTCTGATCCGCAAAATATAAACCATCTCTTACAATATCCAGATTTTGAATTTATCAATTACGATGTAAATAAACCGATAAATTTGGAAGATTTTGATGAATTGAATAAATTTAAAGTTAAATTTCAAGGGATTCAAGAAGTTTACCATTTGGCTTGCCCAACCAGTCCAAAAGATTTTGAAGATTTTAAAATTAACTCTTTACAAGCTAATTCCGCTGCAGTTATAAATACTTTAGAGCTAGCTTTGAAATATCGCGCTAAATATGTTTTTGCGGGTAGTTCGGTGGTTTATGGAGACGCCACAGATAATAAAAATGTTTTTAAAGAAACAGATTTGGGAACAGTAAATCAATTATCACCTCGTGCTTGTTATGATGAAGGAAAACGTTTTGCGGAAACCTGTGTCCAAACGTATCGCGATTTTCATGGCTTGGATGCTAAAATAGCCAGAATTTTTACCGCCTATGGTCCCAAAATGCGTCTTTTCCAAGGTTTACTTATTCCTGATTTTGTTATTAATGCTTTGGATAATAAAGATGTGGTGATTTATGGAGATAAAACACTTTTAACTTCACTTTGTTATGTTTCCGATATTATCAGCGGGTTGTGTGATTTGATGTCAGCCGATCCAGGAGTAAATGTTATTAATTTAGGAAGTGACGAAGTTTATTCTTTTACGGACATAGCGCAGATGATTATAAAAATGACCGGTTCCAAATCAAAAATAGTATATGACAATCCATTATTATTTTTGACTCGAAAAGGTGCTCCAGATTTACAATATGTTAAAAAAACTTTAGGCTGGATGCCGTTGGTACGTCTTGAAGATGGTTTAGAAAAAACTATCGAATATGTAGCTGCCAATAAAGAAGCTTTGCTCTACAATAATAATAAATAATTATGGTTTGGATCGTTATCCCGGCTTTTAATGAAGAAAAAAATATTACCGCAACCGTGCAGGGTCTTTTGGCACAAGGTTATGAAAACGTAGTGGTAGTAGATGACGGTTCTTTTGATAATACTTTTGAATCAGCTCAAAAAACCGGCGTGCATGTCTTGCAGCACGCGATTAATCGTGGGCAAGGAGCGGCGTTACAAACAGGCCACGATTATGTTTTGTTAAAAAATGCGGAAATAGTAGTTGATTTTGATGCAGATGGACAGTTTGATCCAAAAGATATTGCGTTTGCAATAGAAAAATTAAAAAAAGAAAAATTAGATGCGGTTTTGGGTTCTAGATTTTTAGACAATCGTTCAAATTTACCTTTTACTAAAAAATATTTCATTTTACCTGTTGCCAAATTTGTTAATAGATTTTTTACTGGTATAAAATTAACGGATGTTCATAACGGGTTTCGTATTTTTACTCGTCAAGCTTTGGAAAAAATTGAAATTACCCAAGATAAAATGGCCCATAATACTGAAATTGTGGCTCAAATCAAAAAAAACAAACTTCGTTTTGTTGAAGTTCCGGTAAAAGTTTTTTATGCGGACTATGGGCAAAGTTGGTATGGAGGTATAGAAATAGTCAAGGATTTGTTTGTTAATTTTTTTATAAAATAAATTTATGATTTTTGCGCAAATAATTTTATTTTTTATCTTTATCTTTTTGTTTTTAAAAACCGCTTTAAGATGGAAGAAAAAAGAATTGTCTCTGGGTGAAACTATCGGATGGTCTTTATTTTGGGTTTTCGGTCTTATTTTGACGATTAAACCAGACACTACATCATATTTTGCTAAAATTTTAGGGATTGGCAGAGGTGCTGATTTGGCTATTTATTCGGCATTGATGGTCTTGTTTTATTTGCATTTTGTTTTAACCGTTCGTTTAGAAAAAAACAGCCGAGAAATTACCCGTTTAACCAGAGAAAAAGCGTTAAAAGATAAAGAAAAAAGTTTATGAAGGTAGCGCACATAGTTTCTACTTTTTATCCGCATGTTGGCGGGATGGGAGAAGTTTGTTTTTTGGAAACCGATAATTTGCGTGATCGAGGAGAATTGGATATCACCGTATTTACTCTACATTATCCAAAAACAGAATATCGTGATGAACTTTTTCCTTTTACCGTCAAGCGTTTAAGGGCGGCTATCAAAATAGGCGATGCTGGATGGATGTGTTGTTTAAAAAATAAATTACAAGATTTTGATATTGTACATTTTCATTTTCCTTTTTATGGAGCGGAAAAATCAGTTATTGAAGCCAAAAAAGAGTATGGTTTTAAGCTGATAATTACTTATCATATGGACGCCCAAGTTAAGGGCTTTAAGAAAATTATTCAAAATGTTTTGGATTTTTTATATGGAAAAAAACTTTTTGAAATAGCGGATAAAATTATTTATATTGATGAAGAACGGTTTAAACATTTTAAATTTTTTAATGAAATTATAAAATTAAAATCTTTTTATTTACCCAATGCTGTAGAAACGGAAATTTTTAAACCACAAGAAAAAAATTATTCACAAGTTGGTTTGGATAAGTATAAGGGAAAAAAGATAATTTTGTTTGTTGGCAATCTTTTGCCGGTTAAAAATTTGGAAATACTCATAAAAGCTATGCCGGAAATACAAAAGGAATCTATTTTGTTGGTGATAGGTGGGGGTTATGCTGAAAAAAGATATAAAAAGATGGTAAAAGAAATGAATTTGAATGATAGAGTTATTTTTTATGGTATAGAAAAAAATAAAGAAATTTTGGCACAAATTTACAATTTAGCTTCTGCGTTGGCTGTGCCTTCACATTATGAAACTTTTTCTCTTTCTGCATTGGAAGCTTTATCGTGTGGTATCCCGGTCATTGGAAACAATATTCCGGGAGTCCGCGGTAGAATAGCGCATGGCATTGACGGTATCTTGTTGACAGAAAACACCAAAGAACAATGGGCTGATGCTATTAACAGTGTTTTACAATATAGTGAAGAACAAAGAAAAAATATCGCCAAAAGAGCTCGTCAAAAAGCTGTAGTAAATTATAGTGTGGAAACGCATATTAATAAATTGATCGGTTTTTATAAAGATTAAAAATATGCAATTTGATTATGAAAAAAATTTATGGGGAAAAGAAGAAGCGACACTTTCTTTAGTTTCTCCGACTTATTTTCGTCTCAAAAAAGCTTTGCAGGTTTTGAAAAAAACTCCGATAGGAAAAAATATTTTGGATTTTGGTTGTGGGGCCGGTCGTTTTATTCGTGCTTTGCGTAATCGTCGTCCGGATCTACATGCTTATGGGTGTGATGTTAGTGTCTCAGCTATTTCTTTGGCTCAACATAATGCCGATAATGTAAATTATGCTGTAAATAAAGTTGATGAGAGATTGCCTTATGAAAATGAATTTTTTTCCAATATTTTTATTTTTGATGTATTGGAACATGTTTCTGATCCGCTTAGAACCTTGCTGGACCTAAACAGAATTTTAAAAAAAGAAGGAGTTCTATTTTTACAAGTTCCATGTGAAAAAGATTGGTTATCTCTGTGGTTTTGGTTTGATAAGTGGGGGTGGAAAAAAGATTTAACCAAAAAATTTGCCGGACATATTAGTTTTTTTTCACGCAAAGAATTAAAAAAGACGATTATGGAAGCCGGATTTAAAATAGAAAAAAAGTATTATTGCGATCATTTGCTCGGACAAAAAATAGGCATTTTAGCTTTTTATCTCACCGCTTGGCAGGCTCGTAAGAAAAATTTATCTTTTTATAATAATGAAACTTGTATGAGTGAACTCAAAGAAAGTAGGGGAATGGGATGGTCTTTTTTAGGTAAGTTGATTAATTTTTTAATCAACTGTGAATCAGTATTGTTACAAAAAATACCATCAGCTAATGTTTTTTATATTTTGAAAAAATTATGAGGATTTTACATATTGTTCCGGCGGCCTTTGAATATTTTGAAGTTATCAGAAAAGAAGCTTTTGATTTAGCTGATAGTTTGAATGCATTGGGTTTTGAAAGTGAATTAATAACTTTGCAATACAGTCCTGTTAGTAGAAGATTTGAAAAAAAGGTAGCTGAAGAAACAAAAAAAAGAGTTAATTTTGAAAGAAATTATTCGGAAGATGAGATTTTGGAAAAATTCAATCAACACGACATCATACATCTGCATATACCTTTTTTGGGGATGGGTAAAAAGATTTTAAAATTTAAAAAAAATAACCCACAAAAGAAGTTTGTTATTACTTTGTATGAGAACTTGCCATATGTTGATTTTTTTACTATAATTATTTGGCTATACAATAGTTATTATGTAAAACGTTTGATAAATTTGGCAGATTTTGTAGTGGCGGGAAGTGAACAGATTTTTCGTCGTAGTGGAGGTTTTTCTTACCTAAAAGATGAAAAAAAATTTGTTCCTCTAGATAGCTTTGTTGAGTTTATATTAGAAAATAATTTTGATTTGACAAAAAAAATAAATAATTTAAAATTAAATAAATCAAATATCCATACGGCTGTCGCGTATGGTGAACTTTACCGCTTACTTGGCGGAGAATAATCAATCTAATTTATTATGGAAAACAGCAAAAATTTTTTTGAAATGCTTAGTCCTAAAACTGCAATTTTGACCGGTGTTTTAGCGGGTTTAGGAATTTTGGGTGTTTTGATAAGTCTGGTTTTTGGGGTTATGATTGTGCAGGGAAAAATCGTTTATGTTAAAAATCCTGTTAAAAAAACAACCGTTCAAACAGTTGTTACCGGAGAAGATCTAGCTCCTACGGTTGCCGCAAAAGCAGATAAACCCACAGTAGATCTTTTTGTAATGTCTTATTGTCCTTATGGTTTGCAGATGCAAAAAGCAGTTTTACCGGTCATGGAATTATTTAAGGATAAAATTGATCTAAAGATGCGCTTTGTTTCTTATATAATGCATGATAAAATAGAAATAGATGAGAACAATTTGCAATATTGTTTACAAGAAGAGCAAAATGATAAGTTAGTTGCTTATTTAAAATGCTTTAGCGTTAGCGGAGATTCCAAAAGTTGCTTGAAAACAGCCAAGGTTAATGAAAGTAAATTAAATAGCTGTATTAGTGCTACGGATAAAAAATTTGGTACTACCGTTGCTTATAATGACAAGGCTAGTTGGTTGTCCGGTCGATATCCTTTGTATCCAGTTGATCAAGATTTAAATGATTTATATGGTGTTCAGGGTTCGCCCACAATAGTTATCAATGGTTCTCAAACTCAAGTTTCTCGATCCCCAGAAGCTGTTAAGCTTGCTATTTGTGCTGCATTTAATAACCCGCCAAAAGAATGCGAAGAAACTTTAAGTACTCTTTCTGCTTCTCCTAGTTTTGGCGCCGGAACCGGAACTGACACAGCGGTTGAGTGTGGAACTTAATAGGATACGAAATACGAAACGATACGAAATTACGAAATTTAAAATTAATATTTAATAATTGAATATTAATTAAAAATTGTAAAATTAAAAATTAAAAATTTAATTTAAATTATATGGGAAATTTCAAAAAAGGTTTATTTTTCGGTGGATTGCTTGGTGCCGGACTCATGTGGCTCAACGTTACCCCAAAAGGTAGAGAAATGCGCGCTAAGCTCATGGCTTATGCCGAACCGATGTATAATGAACTCAAAGAAAACATCAAGACATTAGAAGGCCCAACCAAAGAAATGTACGAAGCTTTGGTAGAGAGAGCTACTGAAGAATTGGCAGCCAAAAAAGAAATGGCTATGGAGATGAAAATGATGTTGATTAAAGAACTGAAGAAAAGATGGGGGAAATTGGAGAAAGAACTAAAGAAAAGCAAGTAAGCTGGTAAGCTAGTAAGTAAAAAACCGCCTTTTGGGCGGTTTTTTGATTTGTGGTTTGGCTAATGTTAGCTACAAAAATGGAACCTTGTCACGCTGAGCGTGACTATAACCCCGGACTTATCTTCGCGGGCCACGCTAAGCGTGGCTTTACCGGCGCTCAGCGCCGGGGTTGACAAAAGTGCTAAAATGTGCTATAATATCCTGTTGGATACCTTTAACTTTATAAGGAGGAAGCCATGGAAAGGTTGTCGGTTTATATTGCTATTGTCATTTTCAACATCGTTGTAGGAGGAGTACAGTATCTTTGTTTTGAGGCAGATGTAAAGCGTATCGTTGTTATAGCGCTAATAAGTCTTGTCTCTGGTATTGGAGCGACGGCTTTTTACTACAAAACAACGACGGGCAAAGTGATGTAGAAAAAGACAAGGTAAGGTTCACAGCAGTTTTGAACTACTGCTTAAACAAAAGGTTCTTTTTTTATCCAAAAACAAAAATTCGTTCTCTCAGACGAATATTTTAAAATTACAAATTCAAAATTTCAAATTCCAAATAAATTACAATAAGCAATTTCAAAATTCAAAACGTTTTATGAGTTTGGATCTGTAATTTGAGATTTATTTGGAGCTTATAATTTTGAGTTTGTGATTTATATTCTAAAATCTAAAATCTTAAATCTCACTTTTTTTAATATCCTCAATGGTTAGCTGTAGCTCTCTGTTTCCATTCCATTGATTCACGCTAATGCGGAACACCATATCTATTTTATCTCCGGGTTTTAGGACTTCTTTCCAATTGAGCGGATGTTTGTTGATATCACCTAGTCCAAAGCCGATAGTTTTTTTAATAAGATGAGAATTGTGTTTGACCATCAGGCGAAGATGTTTGCCATCATTGCCAACCGGCACGACGGATGAAACAGTTAAATTGCGTGCTAGATATTTTGGTTCTTCGTTGCCAACGCCAAAGGGTTCAAATTTTTGCAACAAATCATAAAGACTCCAATTTACTTCGTCCAAATCAACTTCCGCATCAATAGTGATTTGTGGAACGAGCTCTACATTTTTTAATTTAGCTTCCGCGTATTTAAAAAATCTTTCCTTAAATTCAGCCAAAGCATTTTTATCTTTCAAAGTAAAACCGCAAGCTTGCGGGTGTCCGCCAAATTTTTCAAATAAATCAGCGTTATCTTTCAACGCCTCTATCAGATTAAATTCGGGGATACTACGTCCGGAACCGACAATTTCTTCATCCGTGATACCCATTACTAAGGTCGGTTTATAAAATTGTTCACGCACTTTACCGGAAACTAATCCCAAAATACCAGTTGGCCAATTTTCTTTGGCGATGATTAACATATGTTTATCTTCTTGTTTTTCTTCTTTTACTTGTTTGAGAGCTTCGTTGACTATTTTTTCCGTGAGTTTTTGACGATCAATATTATTTTTGTTGAGTTGAGCGGCTAGAGTATCAGCATCTTCTTCATTCAAAGCGGATAATAACGCAAATGCGCTATTGGCATGATCCATGCGTCCGGCGGCGTTGAGGCGGGGGACTATCTGATAAGAAATATTTTCCGAACTTAGTCCGGCTACATTTTTGAGTTTATCCTTATCATCCAAAAGTCCGGCGTATTTAAAAAGTTTTTTCAAACCGAAATTTTTTGTTTTGTTTAAGACGGTCAACCCATAGCGAGTGAGAGTGCGACTTTCGCCGATAAGCGGAACCATATCACCGATACTTGCAATGGCCACTAAATCTAACATCCATTTTTCATATGACTCGTGAGTTTGTCCGTCGGGTAAAAATTCATTGGTTTTTTTGTGCTCTTTGAGAAGTCCTTGTGCCAATTTAAAAGCCACAGCCGCACCACAAAGGCCTTTGTCAGGATAGGGTTCATTTGGCATCAGATGATGGATGATAGCATCAGCCGGAGGAATATTTTCTGGAACAACATGATGATCCGTGATTATTACTTGTATGTTATTTTTTTTGACCAGTTCTATTTCTTTGAAATTACTAACTCCGCAATCACAAGTGATTATCAAATCTATTTTTTGTTCTTTGAAATATTCAACCGTATTTTCGTTTAGGCCATAACCGTCAATTTCACGATGGGGAATAAAAACAGTTATATTTTTACCACCAAGTTTTTTGAGAGTATTGATGAGAATTGTGGCTGCGCAAACTCCGTCAGCATCATAATCACCGTGCACAACAATATTTTTATTAGTGACGATATTTTTCAAAATTATTTTCACCGCTTTTTCCATTTGCGAAAATAAAAAAGGATCATGGATATCCATTCCATAATCGGGATTAAGAAATTCATCTATTTTTTTTTGGTCGCGTAAATTTCTATTCCAAAGCAAATTATTGACGATGCTTGGAAGTTCGGGATGAGAAGAAATAAAATCTACTGGTGCCTGTGGTAAAACTATCCACTTTTTCATAATTTTTAGCCTAACCTCTGTTTTTTTTAATAAAATATCGGTGCGATGGTAAAAAGTAGCATGGCCAAAATTCCCAAAATGGAAATCATTATCCAAATTGACTTGACGGTTTTGTGTTTCATATAAATTAAGTATAAAGTATTTAGTATTAAGTATTTAGTATGTAAACGTTGTTTTAAATTTCGATTTGATAATTGAAATTTAATTAAAAATTGCAAAATTAAAAATTAAAAATTGCTGAAAAGATTATCTTTTTAACACTTCCAGGTATGTTTCCGTCGGTATATCCACCTTACCGTGAGCGATCATACGTTTCTTACCTTTCTTTTGTTTCTGTAGAAGTTTCAATTTGCGAGTATAATCACCACCACTCATAGTTTCGATAACATCTTTACGTAAAGCGGACAATCTTTCCGAAGCGATAATTTTTCCTCCAACTGCAGCTTGTATTTTTACCTCAAAATGTTGTCTTGGTAGAGATTCTTTTAGAGATTCTACAATTTTCTTACCGACTTTGTAAGCATCTTCTTTCCATACAAGGGTGGATAAAGATTCCACCGGGTCTTCAGCTATCAAAATATCCAGTTTTAATATGTTTGTTTCTTCATAATCCGTAAATTCATAATTCATAGAAGCATAGCCCGAAGTTACAGTTTTGAGCTTATCATAAAAATCCGTAATAAGGGAAGCAAGGGGAATTTCATAATGAAGCATGGCTCTTTGATCTGAACCGGTACTCAAGTATTGAGTATTGATATATCTTCCTTTGCGTTCTGATATTAGCCCCATAACATTTCCTACATAATCTTTTGGAGTGATAATGTCCAATTTCATCCAAGGTTCAAAAACTGATTTTAAATGACTAGGATCGGGCATTTCTTGTGGACTGTGAATAGTCAATTCTGTTCCGTTATTTTTGGTAATTCTATAAGCCACACTTGGAACGGTAATGATGATTTCTATTTCGTATTCACGTTTCAATCTTTCTTGAAAAATATCTAAATGCAACATCCCCAAAAAACCACAACGAAAACCAAATCCCAGAGCCTGGGAGTGTTCCGGTTCAAAAAATAAAGCCGAATCGCTTAATTTTAATTTTTCTATAGCATCTCGTAGTGATTGATATTCGTCGCCTTCTTTTGGAAAAATTCCGGCAAAAACCATGGGCTTGACTTCTTTGTATCCTGGAAGTGGTAATAAACTTTTATTTTTCTCTATTGATTCACGTAAAGTAATGGTGTCTCCAACACGACAATCGCGAACTTCTTTTAAGCCGGTAACAATATAACCTATTTCACCATTGCCTATTTTTTCATTACTTACAAATTTAGGTATATAATAACCGACGTCAAGTGTATCAGCCGGAGTTTGAGTACCCATTAAATAAATTTTATCACTTTTTTTTATTTCTCCGTCAACCATACGAACCGATGCTACAACGCCTTTGTATTCGTTGTAAGTAGAATCAAAAATCATTGCTCGAGGAGGTAAGTCAACGGTATTTTTTGGTGGTTTAATTTGTTGAATAATTTTTTGCAATATTTCTTCAACGCCCACGCCGGTTTTTCCTGAAGCCAAAATAATATCGCTTTCTGCACAGCCTATTAAATGTATAATTTCCGCTTTGGTTTTTTCTACATTGGCTATTGGCATGTCTATCTTATTGATAACAGGAATAATGGTGAGATTTTGTTCTAATGCCAGATAAAGATTACCAATAGTTTGCGCTTGGACTCCTTGAGTAGCATCTACCAATAGTATGGCGCCCTCAACAGCGGCCAGAGAGCGAGAAACTTCATAAGTGAAATCCACGTGTCCGGGGGTATCTATGAGATTTAAAATATAATCTTGATTTTCAAAATGATATTTCATGCGAACTGGAGTGAGTTTAATAGTGATACCGCGTTCACGCTCCAAATCCATAGAATCAAGTAGTTGAGCCTTCATTTCTCTTTTTTGGACAGTATGGGTAAATTCCAAAAAACGATCAGCCAAGGTGCTTTTACCGTGATCGATATGGGCGATAATACAGAAATTCCGAATATTTTTTTGCATAACTATTCCTTTGGATTAATAATTTCTTCTCCTGGTAGATTGCGTATTTTAAGCCATTGTTTTTTCAAAGAGGCTGTTAGAGAAAAAACTTCTGGTAGTTGAAAAATATAGCATAAAAAACCATAAGTTAGCAAGCAGAGAAAAGCACTAAGAATAAATTGGAGAAAAACTCCGTAAAATCTGGTTTGGTCAAAAATATTTTCAAATAAACCGGAAAAATGATTTAAAACCAAATAACTCAAAATCAGACCGGTTATTACTTTAAATAAAAAGATAAAAAGTTTTTTAAAATTACGATTTTTGAAGTTTAATTGTAATAAAAAGAAAAGTAAAATTACGTTTATAGTTGAGCCGATAACTGTGGCTAAAGCTAAACCGTAAACACCAAAAGGACGCATCAATAAAATAGCACTGGTTATAGTGATGATTTCGGCTGCCAAGGCGGTAAAAAAAGGAGTCTTGGTGTTGGAAAGTGAATAAAAAGTTCTGGCCAATAGAGGTATTAAACTTTGGGCTAAAAGACCAAAAGCAAAATAAGCCAAGGTTTTGGAAGTGACTAAAGTGTTTTGCCAACTAAAAGATCCGCTTCCCAAAATCAAGCGAACAATTTGTGTGTTTAATGCTATAAAAATTATTACTAAAGGAGAAACCAAAAAAATTATTTGTCTAAGCACGGCCATGTATTGTTGATAAAAACTTTCCAGGTCATTTTTGGCGGAAAGGTTAGAAAGAACTGGAAAAACAGCTAAAGCAAAAGGTATACCGATTAACCCAATAGGCACAGCCTGTAAATTACTGGCAAAAGTAAATGCTGACAAACTTCCTGAAGGTAGCCAAGAGGCTAAAATTGCGATAACTATTAGATCGAGTTGAACAATAGCTAAACCGGCAGTTCGGGGGATCATGAGTTTGCCAATAAGACGCATTTCTTTATCTTTGAGGTCAAATATTTTTTTGAAACGAAAACCAGCTTGATAAGCTCCATAATACTGGATAATCATATGTAAAAAGGCGCCCAAAATCACACCCATCGCCAGAGCCAAATAACCAAAATATTTAGTTAAATATAGAGCTCCAAAAATAATTCCCAAATTATAAAAAAGAGGAGCAATAGAAAAAAGAAAAAAACGACGTAATGATTGTAATACTCCTCCAAAGACCATGGACAAGCCAAAAAGAAATGGAGATATAAACATCAAACGCATCAAAGAAACAACCATTTCCTGGCCTTGAAAAGAAAAACCAGGAGCGATAAGCGGAGCTAAAAACGGTGCTAAAATTATTCCAAACAAGCCGAGAACTATCAACAAAACAGAAATGATATTTATGACGTTGTTGGTTAAATCCCAAGCTCTTTGTTCATTTTTTTCTTCTTGATAAAAAAGTTTGGTAAATATCGGGATAAAACCCGCGGAAAGGGCTCCAATAACCAAAAGATTATAAATTAGATCAGGTATCTTGAAAGCGGCATAATAAGCATCCAAAATTTCACCAGCTCCAAATTGATGTGCTAAAACTCGATCACGCAGAAGACCTATAATACGTGAAAGTAAAGTAGCGCCGGAAATAACCAAAGCTGAACCGGCAATGGTTTTAAATTCAGTATTTAAATTAAATATTTTTTTAGAAAACATGATTAAGATTGTATTTTGAAAATTATTTATTTTCAAGTGGCGGCATGTTTAAAACTAAAAAAGCGTAAGTCACTTTATTTTTTTGGTTACTTTTATTTTCCGCGTAAATAGTTCCGGTATAACCGTCATTACGAACAAATTCTATTTTCTTATAGTCATTGCCCTCGGCGTAAGAATTGATAATAAAATTTTTTCTTTCTAATTCTTTTTGATAGTAATTAAGAAAACTATTGAGATTATTTTCTATATCTTCCCATTCTATTTTAAAATTATCATTTTTATCTGAAACAGGAGTTGTTAGAGTCTGAAAAAGATTTTTGAAACTTATTTTTTCCTCGGTTTGTTCTTGGTTGTGTTCGGAATTTAACCAAAGAGGTAATAAAACTAATTTAGGAAAAATAGCCGCTATTTCCATCCGACGATTTTTGTATTCACCGGAAATAAAGGTCATCCTGACTATTTTTTCTTTATTATGAACAGGTATATCTTCCAATGGAAAATTTAGAGGGATAACGGTAACGGTTTTGGGGCCTGAACCAAGATAAAATTTTAATCCGATAAGTAAACCGAAAATTATTAAAAAAATAAAACTACAGCCGAAAAAACAAGACCTCTTTAGGCCAGATGACTTTTTGTTGAGTTCATAAATCGGCGGATCGACTATTTTTACATCTTTTATGAGATCTTTTCTCTTCATAAAAAGTAGATAATTGTTATCAACATTTTATCAGGTTTTTTGCTTTTTGTATAGAGTAAAGTATGATACAATAAGTTCATAAAGCTCACCCCGTTAAATCCGGCAAAGCCGGAATTTCGCAAAAAGCGAAATTATTTAACAGGGGTAAATAAAGTTCGTAAGGTCCGTAAAGTCCACAAAAATGGTTGATAATTGAAAATTATAAATTCATTAAAAATTAAAATTTGACTTATGAAGATTTCTTTTCATGGAGCGGCGGGGGAGGTCACTGGTTCTTGCACCATGCTTGAAACTGGTGAACAAAAAATATTGATAGATTGCGGTTTATTTCAAGGTAGTGATTTTGCCGATGGTAAAAATTTTGAAGATTTTTCTTTTAATCCCAAAGAAATTAGCGCGGTAATTTTAACTCATACCCACCTTGATCATATTGGCAGATTACCAAAACTTATCAGAGATGGTTTTTCCGGTTTGGTTTATGCCACTCCTCCAACAGCTGATTTGGTAGAATTAGTTTTAGAAGATGCTTATGAAATTATGGAATATAATTACAGAAAGTTCGGTGCACCACTTTTGTATCGTTTGGAAGATGTCAGATCTGTGATGGCTAGGATAAAAACATTTAATTACGAAGATCCTTTTGAGCTGGGGCGAGGTCTTTTCAATCGTAATAAATTAAAAGTAACTTTTTATGAGGCGGGCCATATATTTGGTTCTGCTTTTATCGAAATAATTGCTGAAGGAAAGAAATTAATTTTTTCTGGAGATATTGGAAATATAGACGTGCCTATTTTGAAAGATACCACTGATTTACCGGAAGATGTAGATGTGTTGCTATGCGAGTCAACGTATGGTAATCGTCTTCATCCTGCTGGTTTAGATCGTAAAGTAATCATTGAATTAAAAATAAAAGAAGCTTTAATGCGTGGCGGAACCTTATTAATTCCGGCTTTTTCCATTGAGCGTACTCAAGAGCTTTTATATACATTAAATGAATTGATAGATGTCCAGGGTAAATTTAAAAAAATACCGATATTTTTAGATAGTCCTTTGTCTATCCGGGCTACTAGAGTTTTCCAACGCTATACCACATATTATGATGAAAAAGCTTTTGAATATTTGGCGGCTGACCAAAATATTTTTGAATTTCCCAGTTTGACGCTTTGTGAAACACGAGAAGATTCCAAAAAAATAAATGCGGTCCCAGGCAGTAAGATTATTATTGCCGGGGCGGGAATGATGAATGGTGGTCGTATTTTACACCACGCTTTGCGTTATTTGACCGACGAGAGGAGTACGTTGCTTTTTACAGGTTTTCAAGCACCCGGAACGTTGGGTAGAAGGATATTGATGGGTGAATCACCGGTGCATGTTTTAGGAGAAAGGCTACCGGTAAAATGTCGTATTGATTCTATAGATATTTTATCAGCTCACGGTGATCAAAAAAAACTTATTAAGTGGCTTGGAAGTGCCAAAAATTGGCCGAAAAAAATATTTTTAAATCATGGAGAAACTGAAGTTATAAATGGCTTTGCTAAAAAAATAAATGAAGAATTTGGAATAGAGCCAGTTTTGGCCGCTCCGCATACGGAGTATGAGATATAATTTGACTTCGGTTTAAGGTCTTCAGTCTTTAGTCTAATGTAGTCCGTAGTCTGTAGTCTGAAGTCCGATTGAGGTTGACAAAATAGGGAACTTTTGTTTAAATTTAAGCAAAAGTTCTTTTTATTAATGTTTTAGAAGGAGATAATCATGTCTTTATCAAAGTATTTCATTGATTCGTTTTTAAAAAATTTAAACCAAAGAAGTTCATTAGTGAAATTCATGATTCCTTGGATTAGGAACATGGTAATTTTACAGCACGAGGAAAATGACGACGAAGTTAGTTTTTTTGCGGTTGTTGTAGCTGTTGGAAATTATGAATTGTTGTGTAAAGCTTACAACAAACTCCATGTGCATAAACGCAAAAATGTGCTGAACAAAGTTGATAAAACCGGTACCTCGGTGCTTGATAGGGCATATCTTTTGCCGGTTGAGGAAGCCGATCGAGAAAAAATCATTCATTTTCTGAAAAGCCAGGGTGCGGAAATCTTGGGTTACAAAGCTTTGAATCATTTTATCGAAAGAGGAAGTCTTTCGGTAGTGGAAACACTCTGTAGACATTGCACGGACTTTTCCGCTCACAATAAGTCGGGTAAAACCATTTTGATGGTGGCAGCGGAAAGCGGCCATATGGATATCGTTCGTTATTTGGTAGAAAAAATAGCTGTTAACCCGGGAGAAAAGAATGATGAAGGGGAAACTGCTGCTGATTTTGCCAAAATCATGGGACACAAGGAAGTGTACGAATATCTGAAACATAAAATTTCAGATGCCCTTTAAAGGGCTAAGGATCGCTACCAAGCGGTCCTTTTTTATTTTTTAATATTAAATATATTTAAGTGGGGAAATTAGTTATCCACAAGCATCTATTTATATTAATTTTTTTATCTAAAATTAGCCAAAATAAAGGCTGATTTTTTATTTCTAATCATTTGACGTTATTTTTAAAGTGGTGTAGAATGGATACAAGTGGGGAAAAGTGGAAAATTGGAAAAACATGCTTGTCTTTTTCAATAACATTTTTTTATGTTTATAGGTGAATATTCTCACAATTTAGATGATAAATTTCGCTTGGCCATTCCGGTCAAATTTCGACGCGAACTTGAGGAGGGGGCGGTTATAACCAAAGGTTTGGATAACTGTTTGTTTTTGTATACCAAAAACGAATGGAACAAACTGGCAGAAAAATTGGCGACTTTGCCATTTTCCCAAGCCAATAGCCGCGCGTTCGCTCGACATATGTTGTCCGGAGCTATGGAAGTTGAAGTAGACAAGCAAGGGCGCGTAGTGGTTCCCGAATATTTAAGGCAGTTTGCTGGATTAAAAAAGAATTTGATTGTTGCCGGGTTGTATAACCGAGTGGAAATTTGGGATGCAGGGTCTTGGAATGTTTATAAAACAAAAACAGAAAAAGATAGTAATGAGATTGCAGAAAACATCAGCGATCTAGGAGTTTAATATGAGACACATTCCCGTTCTTTTAAAAGAAGTGCTTGAAGGTTTAAATTTAAAAAAGGGCGCTAAAGTTATTGACTGTACTATGGGAGACGGTGGTCATAGTGAGGCAATTTTAGAATATATTGGTCCACGAGGAAAATTACTTGGGCTTGATGCTGATCCGGAATCATTACTTCGAGCTAAAAGATTTTTATATCGCTTTGAAGATCAAGTTATTTTTATTAGAGAAAATTTTGCTTCTTTGAAGCAAGTAGTCACAGACAGCGGTTTTTTGGGTGTCAACGTAATTTTGTTTGATTTAGGCTGGAGTACACCGCAATTTGCCGAACGTAGTCGAGGTTTCAGTTTTGATAAAGACGAACCTTTAAATATGCGTTACGACAATAAGTGTCAGGTTTTTGGCAAAGAAATGTGTTTGGATGCTTTGCATATAGTCAATAATTATAATCAAGAAGATTTATCTTGGATTTTAAAAAATTACGGCGAAGAAGAATTAAACAAAGAGATAACCGCGGCTATAATTGCAGAAAGAAAAAACGGACAGATAAAAACCAGTAAAGAATTATCAAATATAATTTTGAAAGTTTATCGACAAAAATTACATACGGAAAAAGAGATTCCTTGGATCGGGGGAATTCATCCGGCGACAAAAACGTTTCAAGCCTTACGGATTGCGGTAAACAATGAATTGGAAATTTTAAAAAATGTTTTGCCGGAGGCATTTGAAATATTGGGTCAGGGTGGTAGATTGGCGGTGATCAGTTTTCATTCGCTTGAAGACAGAATAGTTAAACAATTTTTTCAGAGTTTACCATTTGCTAAGGCAAAAATAATTACCAAAAGACCCATAGTGGCCGATGAAAAAGAAATCGAGAGCAATCCTCGCGCGCGAAGCGCCAAATTACGTATAGTTGAAAAAATATGATAGATTTATTTAAAAAAATTTATATCAAAATAAATAACTTTTTTGTAGAAGTTACAAATTCCGCTTTGTTTTTATTGAAAATGCCGGAATGGTTATTTGGGTCAAAATTTCGTTTTGCCTTGGTTTTTGCCAATATTTCACTTATTATCATGTTTGTTTTACAAGTAGCAACTACCTCAAGTACTGGTTATGAATTAAAAAAATTAGAAAGAATTACCGAGGAATTAAGTAAAGAACAACAAAAAATAGAAGTAGAGATAACCATGGCTAATTCACTTACAAATCTTAGTGCCAAAGTTGCTGATTCTTCAATGACTAGCGTTTCTCGCGTGCAGTATATCAAAACCGCCCCCTCTTTGGTTGCTGTTAGTACAAAATAGATTTTTTAACTCAACGATAGATTCGCCGAATGAATTTTGGCGAATTTTTTAATTTATGGTAAAATAAAGATAGTCAAATATTCAATCTTTAAACCAATAGAGCCAATTTTATTTTTATGTTTTTTGTAGCTTTACCAAGATTAATTTTAGAAACTTTTTTAGATTTTTTATATTTTCCTTTGTGGTGGTATACTTTGGGTGCTTTCAAAAGTATCAAGTGGTGTTTAAGTTTAGTGGCGGTAGGAAATGGTCATTTTGCTCCCGGTTTATGGTTGAACAATATTTTTGTTCCTATGTATGGACAGTATGATATTGAGGGCAGGGTGATAAGTTTTGTTATGCGCCTTTTTCAGATTGTTGTGCGTTTTATAGCTTTGTTTATCTGGGTGATTGCTTGTCTGATTTTATTTTTAATTTGGCTATCTTTACCTGCTTTGGTTTTATACGGTTTTTTGTCATTAAAATAATTTTTTATGGAATTCAAAAAAATCAACCCATTACCTTTGTTGCTTTGCGATGAATGTAAAGAAATCGGTGAAAAACAAAATAATCACCGTTGTAGCAACTGTAAAGGTTTGACCGTTGTTTATCAACCGCGAGAAAAATTATTATATTGGAAATTTCCTTTGAGTTATTATCGTTTATCGCTTTTACAAACCAGGCTTTGGTGGAATAAAGGACGTAGACTATTTCTAATTTTACTTTTATTAAATTTTTGGCTTTGGGCCGGTTTTTCTGTTTATGCAGCCGGTCTTTTTTCTTATCTTTGGCAAGGACAGAACTACATCGATCTCTTTTTGAAAGGTCTAACGTATTATCAAAAATTATTATTTTTACTCGGAGCTTTGACGTTACTTTATCTTTGGTCTCGGATTATTCGTGAAAAACAGCACTTTCAAATCGTTGAAAAACATAGTTATGAAAGCGACGATAAAAATAGACAGCCACGAGAGTTATCATGGGAAGAAATAAAAAAAGTTTCACATCGCCAACGTCTAAATATTTCTCAATCTTTTACTCAAGAAGCTGTTTTGTCTATTGTTAAAGCTTGCAAAGAAGCGCAAAAGCTCGGACACAATACGGTTTCGCCTTTGCACCTATTTTATATTTTATTATCTACCAATAGAATAGCCAATGTGTTTATTCGTCTTGGTTATCCGGTAGATTTTTTACAAAAGAAAATCAGAGAAAACCTTTTATTTAAAAATCAAAATACCAGTTTCAATTTTCCTTTGCCGGGAAAAGATTTATTTCAAATATTCTTTTTGGCTTATGAAGAAGCATACGCTTTCCACCAAGATTATGTTAGTGTGGTAGAATTACTTTCGGCGACGATTTTTTTTACTCCGCAATTACAAGAATTTTTATTTGAACTTGGTTTGGAATCGCCCAAGATAAAAAATGTGATTATGTGGGCCAGAATCAGAGAGCAACTTTATCGTCAATATGTTAAATATGCCAAAACTCATGCATTGAAACCAAAATCCGGTTTAGATAGAGCGATGACCGCTGTGGCTACACCTTATTTGAATAATTTTAGCGAGGATATGACGATGATGGCGCGTTTTAACCATTACGACCCTTGTGTGGCACGAGATAAAGAAATAGAAGAAATATTTAGAGTAGTTGAAGGTGGCGGTGGAAATATAGTATTGGTTGGGGAAAATGGAGTTGGAAAAATGAGTTTGCTTGAAGGTTTGGCACAAAAAATGGCGGGAGACGATGTGCCAAAACGTTTGCAAGATAAACGTTTGGTACGACTGAAAATATCTTCTCTTTTATCCGGTACTACGCCTGCCGGAGCGGTGGAGAGGGTCAATAATATTTTTTACGAAGTTGCCAAAGCGGGAAATATTATTTTATGTATTCATAATATCCATGAATTGTTTGGAGTAAGCGCCGGAGGGACTAGTAGTTTGGATGTGGCCGGAGCTTTGGCGGAAAATTTATCCAAAAATAGGTTTTTAACCGTAGCAACTACGAGTTTACAAGAATATGCCCAGAGCTTCGCCGGTACAACATTAAATAGTGTATTTACCAAAGTAGATGTTCCGGAAATGACTGAAAACCAAGCGATTGCCGTAGTAGAAGCGAAAATTGGTTATATTGAACATAAACATTCTGTGTTTTTTTCTTATGATGCGATAGAAAAAGCGGTTAAACAAAGTCATAGATTTTTACATGATATTTGTTTGCCCGGTAGTGCTTTGGAGGTTGTAGTAGAAGCTGCAGCTTTTACCAGAAATCACAAAGGTGTAAATTCTTTAGTTACGGACGAAGAGGTAGCTAAAATTATTTCTGATAAAACCGGAGTGCCAATAACTTCTATCACTGCTCAAGAAGGTAGTCGATTGTTAAAATTGGAAGGGGAGATGCACAAAAGAGTTATCGGTCAAGATGAGGCGGTCCAAGCAGTGGCTTCAGCTTTACGACGTGCGCGTGCGGAAATGCGTTCACAAAATCGTCCTATTTCCACTTTTTTATTTTTGGGTAGCACCGGGGTGGGGAAAACTGAATTGGCTAAAACTATCGCCGATATTTATTTTGGCGGAGAAAAGAAGATGGTGCGTTTGGATATGAGTGAATATCAAGATAGTGGCAGTATAACTCGTTTGATAGGCATGCCTGGACAAAAAGGTACCGGATTATTGACTGAAAATATTCGTCGACAACCTTTTTCGCTTTTATTACTTGATGAAATAGAAAAAGCGGATAAGGATATTTTAAATTTATTTTTACAAGTGATGGATGATGGTCGTCTAACTGATAGTATTGGGCAAACAGTGGATTTTACCAATACAATTATTATTGCCACCAGCAATGCGGGTACTTCTTATATCAACGAAAGTCGTAAAGCCGGGTTATCTATGCCGGCAATCAAAGAAAGATTATTGCACGGGGAACTCAAACAATATTTTCGTCCTGAATTTTTGAATCGTTTTGACGGGATCGTTTTATTTGAAGATTTAAATAAAGAAGCTTTAAAGAAAATTGCCGCTTTGATGTTGAAAAAAACAGCTTTGGAATTACAAAATAAAGGGATTGAATTTGAATATGATGAAGAAGGTTTAGAATTTTTGACTCAAGTTGGTTTTGATCCAGAGTTTGGTGCCAGACCGATGCGTCGGGCGGTACAAGAAAATGTGGAAAATAAACTCGCTGAATTATTTTTAAGCGGTTATCTCAAGCGAGGAACCAAAGTAATTTTTAGCGCTAAGGGGGAATTGTTGATAGTTTAATATAAAATATGTTACTTTTATTAAAATCTCATTTTAAAGACATTTTTGTTTTTATCGGTTTAACCATTAGTCTGGTTTTTTTTGCTTTGTCTTCTTGGTATATTTTTGGCGAAGTCAATTGGGAAGCGGAAAGATTTTTTTTACATTACAATATTATTTTTGGTGTTGATCGTTTGGGAGAAGTCAGAGATTTATGGCATTTCTTTTTTGGGGCGCTGGGAGTTTTATTATTTAATTATTTTTTATCTTTGTTTTTGTTTACCAAAGATAAAATTATTTCTCGCATCATAGTTATTTTTGGCGGTATCTGGCAAATATTTATGTTTATTGCTTTGTATTTGATAATTTCTCTTAACAGTTGATATGATTGGTAGAGAATATAAAGTAAAAAAAATCGATTGGAATTACTTTATCTATGTGGCTATATTGGTTTGTTTTGGTTTGGCCATGTTGGCTTCAGCCAGTGCACCGCTTGGTTATGTAAAATTTAATGATTCTTATTTTTATCTCAAAAGACAGTTGCTGTTCGGAATTTTGCCGGGTATACTGCTTTTTTTGTTGGCCTTAAAAGTAAATTCTGAACTATTTAGACGTTTAGCTTGGGTTCTTTATTTTGCTTGTATTGTTTTATTGCTTTTATCTTTTGTTCCCGGACTATCTTTGGTAGTTAATCATGCCAAGAGTTGGGTACAAATTTTTGGTTTTAGTTTTCAACCCGCGGAGTTTATGAAATTGGGTTTGATTTTTTTACTGGCTTCCATGCTTTCCGATCCTCGGCGTGATTTGCGAGATTGGCAATACGGTTTATTGCCGGTACTGGTTTTTATTGCGATTCCGCTTGGTTTGGTTTTGTTACAACCGGATTTGGGTACAATGTTTATTTTGGGAATTATCGCTTTTTTTATTTTATTTTCTGCTAAAATTCCTTGGAGTTATCTTCTGGTTCTAGGTCTTTTGGGAATAGTAGTTTTTAGTGCCATGGTGATAGTCAAGCCTTATCGCATGGATAGGTTGAATATGTTTATGCATCCGGAACTTGATCCGCAAGGTGTTGGTTACCATGTTAACCAAGCGTTTTTAGCTGTAGGATCAGGAGGTTTTTGGGGTTTGGGCTATGGACACTCTAGACAAAAATATCAATATTTACCAGAAGTGAACGCTGATTCTGTTTATGCGGTTATTGCCGAAGAAATGGGATTTGTGGTAGCCGGAGGTTTGATTTTTTTAATTTTAGTAATAGCAATGCGGGGTTTGAAAATAGCCAGAGAGCAAAGCGATGATTTCAATCGTTATGTGGTGGTGGGAGTAACAGCTTGGTTTTTTTGTCAGTCAGTAATAAATATCGGGGCAATGGTTGGTATAATGCCTTTGACGGGTGTACCTCTCCCTTTTGTTTCACACGGTGGTTCGGCGATGTTAGCGGCTCTTGTCGGTGTGGGTGTGGTTTTAAATATTAGTAGAAACGATTAATTTCAATGTTGTACATGGTGTGTGAAACATTGAAAATGTGTAAAATTTGACAAAAATCTTAAAATATTCAAATAATTAATAAATCCGTCTTTTTTAGACGGTTATATTAAATAATTTAGATAAAATTTATGAATCTACTTGTTTGTGGCGGAGCCGGTTTTATCGGGTCCAATTTTATCCGCTATATGATAAATAAATATCCGGATTATAAAATCGTCAATTATGATAAATTGACCTATGCTGGTAATTTAGAAAATCTGAAAGACGTGGAAAATAATCCAAATTATATCTTTGTCCAAGGCGATATCGTGGATTTGGAATATTTGGATAAAGTTGTTAAAGAACATAGTATAACTCACGTGATAAATTTTGCGGCGGAAACGCATGTGGATAGATCTATTCACGGTGGTTGTAAAGATTTTGTTTTGACCAATACTTTGGGTGTGCAGATGATTTTGGATGCGGTACGCAACAATAATTTAAAAAAATTCGTCAATGTTTCTACAGATGAAGTATATGGTTCACTGGAACTAGATGAAGAAAGACTTTTTACGGAAGATACCCCGATAGAACCAAATATGCCTTATGCAGCGGCTAAAGCCGGCGGTGATTTGATGTGTCGCGCTTATTTTGCCACACATAAAGTTCCGGTGGTAGTTACTCATTGTTCCAACAATTATGGCTCTTATCAGTTTCCGGAAAAATTGATTCCTTTCTTTATATTTAAGCTTCTCAAAGGAGAAAAAGTTCCGGTTTATGGTGATGGTTTAAATGTTCGTGATTGGATTCATGTAGTTGATCATGCAAGGGCTTTAGATTTGCTTTTACACAAAGGCATTCCTGGTGAAGTCTATAATATTGGAGTTGACAATGAAAGAAATAATTTAGAAATTACCAAATTGATTTTAAAATTAATGAATTTAGGCGAGGATAGGATAGAATATATTACTGACAGGCCAGGGCACGATAGACGTTATGCTATTGATGCAAGTAAAATATTATCTTTGGGTTGGAATCCGGAATATAACAGAGAAAAATTTGAACAAGGCCTGAAAGAAACTATAGATTGGTATTTGAGTAATCAACCGTGGGTGGAAAATCTTTGGCAAAAAAAGAAAGGTGAGATGAATAAATTTCAAAATAGTTTAGAAAGATCTCAAGATAAAATGAAATCTTCAACTTAATTTATCTATATGCAAAAATTTCAACAATTTTCCATCAAAAAAATAGAAGTTCCGGGTAAATTTGTTATGAGTCCGGTGGAGCTCAAAGATTACATAGACTTTGAAGTAAAAAGAATTTATTATATCACCAAGGTGGAAGCTCCGACCGGTGCTCATTGTCATAAAGTAGAAGAAGAATTGTTTATTTTACTTTCCGGTACTTGCACGGCGGTGGTAGACAAAGGAAACGGTTTGGAAGAAATCTCGATGAGTGGACCGACCGATGCACTCTATGTTCCAGGTTATGTCTGGCACCATTTTAAGGATTTTTCTTCCGATGCTATATTGTTAGCTATTTCTTCAACCAATTACAATCCCGATAGAAGCGATTATATAGAAAATTACGAAGAATATTTAAAAATAAGAGATGAAAAATTGAAATAATATGAAAGTTTTAATTTTGGGCTACAAAGGAATGCTTGGCCAAGCTTTGATCGATGAATTTAAAAACAACGGTTATGAAACCGTGCTTTGGGATAAAGAAGACGTAGATGTCGGTGATTTTGAACTACTGAAAGATAAAATAAAAGAAGTAAAGCCTGATATTTTGATAAATGCTACGGCCGTAAATGCCGTGGACAAGATAGAAGAAGACCCGGCTGTTTTTGAATTGGCCTGGAAAATTAATGGTGAAGCAATAGGAAGTTTAGCGGAAATTTGCAAAGAGCAAAATATTGTTTTTGTTCACTATTCGTCAGACTATGTTTTTTATGGTGATAAAAAAGAAGGTTATGATGAAAAAAGTGAAACCAATCCCGTGGATAAATATGGAGAAACAAAAGTCAGGGGAGAAAAACTGTTGCAAGAAAAAGGGGATAAATATTATTTAATCCGTTTATCTAAATTATTCGGTAAACCGGCGATTGCAGAAGGTGCCAAGAAAAGCTTTGTAGATACTATGATTTGGTTAGCAACCGAAGGTGGAAAAACACACCTTGATTTGGTGGATGAGGAAATCAGTTCTCCGACTTATGCGCCGGATTTGGCAAGATTTACCAGGGTGTTATTGGAAGAACAAAAAACTTTTGGAATTTATCATGGAACCAATAGCGGGGTTTGTAGTTGGTATGAATTGGGAAAAGAGACATTTGAATTGAAAAATATCAAAATAGACATTGCGCCGGTTAGCGGGGATAAATTCCAGAGACCCGCAAAAAGACCGGTTTATTCGGAACTCAAAAATACGAAAATGCCACTACAGAGAAGTTGGCAAGAGGCGCTCAAAGAGTATTTGAAATAAATTAGCAAAAAACAGCCCAAACAGGGCTGTTTTTTGTTTTAATCTTGACAAAATAGTCAAAATGTGCTAATCTAAGTCCGTGTTCTTTGTTAGTTTCATAAACTTTTTTTGGAAGAGGTAAAAACATGACCAAGTACAAGCAGTGGGATCTGTTGACCGATGACGAGAAGTACAATCTGTGTAATCTCGGCCCCGACGGCAAGAAACAGTTCTACGAGGTCATCATGGGCCAGTACGGGCAGCCGCTCATCGTGGCCGAACCCGACAGGGCCTTCCCGTGTCCGGCGACGCTCGAGTATGTCAACGCCAAGGGCGAAACGGCCGTTCCGACCGAGAAGATCGCCGGAATAATCTGTTCCGACGGTAAGCGTTTCTCGCTGACCAACGCCGCCAACAAAGGGATCAAGATCGAGACCAAGGAAAACGGTTCCATCCAGATCGACGACGAGATCTGGTGGATCAAGACCTTGTTCCAGAAAGACAAGAACCGCATCATCAACTACGATGCGTACCTTTCGCCGGACAAGCCGGAGAAGGTCAAAATCCTTGAACTGGCCGACCTCACGGCTCATCTCTGTTCCTAAACCTAAAGTTCTGAATTTCCCGGCCCCGCTTTATTGCGGGGCTTTTTTAATCCGTGAATGAATTTACAAAAAACATTTTTGGTGATAAAATCAAAGTAATCTTTTTAATCAAAAATTTTATGAAAATTCTAGATAATTTAGCCAAAATCAAGCAATTGGATAGTAAAAGCATGCTTCACAGTATTGAATTGCTGGATCAGCAAATAAAAGAGGTAGAAAAAGCGGTTAAAACTATCAAAATCCCGAAAAATTATAAAAAGTTTGAAAATGTGGTTGTATGCGGGATGGGTGGTTCGGCACTAGGCGCGCATCTGATAAAAAGTTTATATAAAAACGATTTGAAAGTTTCACTTAATATTGTTAATGGCTATCATCTGCCTGGATTTGCGGATAAAAATACTTTGGTGATACTTAGTAGTTATTCTGGAAATACGGAAGAAGTTTTATCTTGTGCCAGCGAGGCTAAAAAGAAAAAATGCAAAATCGCTATAATTGCCTCGGGCGGTAAATTGGCGATTTTGAGTAAAAAAGAAAAATATCCGTCTTTGATTTTTACGACAAATAATAATCCGTGCGGATCACCTCGAATGGGACTAGGTTATTCAATAGTTGGACAGATTTATTTATTTTCTAAATTGGGTTTGTTGAAAGTTAAAACCGACGAATTGAAAAAAATTCCGGATTTAGCAGGGGAGTTAAATAATAAATTTGGTGTTAAAATAAAAAGTGTTTTGAAAGATATTGCCGAAAAAACAAAAGGCAAATCCGTGTGGTTTGTCGCAGCTGAGCATCTGGCAGGTTCCGCTCATATTGCCGCCAATCAGATGAATGAAAATGCCAAACGTTTTGCCGGATATTTTCTCATCCCGGAACTCAATCATCATCTGATGGAAGGAATGATAAATCCCAAAAGCAATAAAGATAATTTATTGTTTGTATTTTTGGAATCGGATTTATATAGTGATAATTTCAAAAAACGTTTTGTCTTGACCAAAGAAATTTTGAAAATGAATAAAATAAATTTTGTTTCTATCAAAGCAAAAGAAAAATCCGCTTTGGATCAAACCATGGAAATATTAGTTATCAGTTCTTATTTGAGTTTTTATTCTGCGATGGTGGAGGGGATTGACCCAACGGCTATTCCTTTCGTGGACTTTTTTAAGAAAAAATTGGCTTAATTATTATTAAAACTTACTTGCTTATTAGCTTACTTGCTTAATTATATGAAATTATCGGTCATTACTGTTACTTGGAAAAATGAGTCATCCATTGGAAAACAGATAGAAAGCGTACAAAAAGGCGCTATTGGTTTGGAATTAGAGCAGATTATTGTGGATAATGGTTCAACGGACAGTACAATAGAAATTATCAAAAAGTATCCGCAAGTTAAACTGATTCAAAATAAAGAAAATTTAGGTTTTGGGGCGGCCAATAATCAAGGTTATAAAATAGCCACCGGTGATTATATTTTATTTTTAAATCCTGATAATGAAGTAGAACCAAATTCTTTGTTGAAACTTTGTAAAATGATGGAACAACGTTCAAAAATTGGTTTATTGAGTTGTAAATTGACTACTCAAGAAGGACTTTTTAATGAAGGTGCTAAACCCAGGCGCTATCCTGGTTTGGTGGATCAATTGGCTTTGTTACTTAAAATTCCACACCTGTTTCCAAAAATTTTAGATAAATATTTAATGAAAGATTTTAATCCGGAAATAGAACAGGAAGTGGAAACAGTGCGCGGTGCTTTTATGTTGTTATGCAAAAGTACTTTGGATAAACTAGGCTGGGGTTTTGATCCGCGGTATTTTATTTGGTTTGAAGATGTAGATTTATGTAAAGAGGTACAAAAATTGGGGTTAAAAGTATTTTATACCCCAGAAGTTTCTTGTGTTGATTTGGTTGGACAAAGTTTTAAACAACAAGATAATTTATGGAAGCAAAAGATTTTTACCACTAGCATGGTACAATATTTTCAAAAGTGGGAGCCATGGTATATATGGATTTGGATTGTTATTTTCCGGCCAGTGGCTATTTTTATGGTGTGGTTAAAAGAAAAAATGGGAAAAAATAATTCAGATAAAATTAGACCTAGTTTATAATATGTCAAAACTTTCTGTAAATTTAGTTGTCTGGAACGGGGCAAAATATTTGCCTTATCTTTTTGATTCGCTACGCAAACAAATTTATCAAGATTGGGAATTGCAAATTTTGGACAATAATTCCACCGACAATACTGTGGAAATTATTGAAAAAGAAATTATAAATTTTCCAGTACCGGTAAAGTTTTTTAAAGAAAAAGAAAATCATGGTTTTGCCAAGGGACACAATATATTATTTAAAGAAAATGAGAGCGAATATTTTTTGCTTTTGAATCAAGACATGTATTTAGAAAATACAGTTTTAGAAAAAATGGTAGATTTTTTGGATAAAAATTCTGCCGTGGCCGCAGTTTCTCCGCGTTTGATGCGTTGGGATTTTGCCAAAATAGGGGAGGGGTTAAATAATACCTTTTCTTTTTCAGTGGATGCCTTGGGTTTAAAAGTTTTTCGCAATCGTCGGGTGATAGAACAATATACTGGAGAAAATTGGGAAGAGATAAAAAGTAAGTTTGGAGTAAATAATATTCTGGAAGTTTTCGGCGTATCTGGAGCCTTTCCGATGTACCGTCGTGAGGCTATAAAAAATGTTTTGTTTTCCGATGGTCAGATGCTTGATGAAAGTTATCATTCATATAAAGAAGATGTTGATTTAGCTTGGCGTTTACGATTATCAGGAAACTCTTCCTTTATAATGCTAAATACTGTCGCGTATCATGACAGAGCCGGAGCTGGTCCGAAAGAAAAAAGTGACTTGGCGGCAATGCAAAATAAGAAAAAGCACAGTCCCTGGGTGAAATATTACAGTTATCGCAATCATCTGATGACTTTGTATAAAAATGAAAATAGTAAAAATTTTTGGCTTGATTTTATTTTTATTGCATGGTATGAATTAAAAAAGCTGGTTTATTTTATTGTCTTTGACCCAAAGGTTTTGAAAGGATGGAAAGATATTTGGTTGATGAAAAAAGATTTAAAAAATAAAAGACAAGAAATTAAAAAAATAATAAAAATTTCTATGGGGGATTTAAGAAAATGGTGGAAATAATTTTGTATGAAAGATATAACAATAGTATTTGTAAATTATTTAATGAAAGACGACATAGTAAATGCCGTCGATTCTTTGATTAAAGATATAACCGACTGTCCATATTCCGTTCAAATCACGGTTACGGATAATTCGCAAAATAAAGACAATATCAAAGAAGCTTTGGCGGAGAAATTTCTCCAAGTAAAATATATAGACTGTGGCGGGAATATCGGTTTTGGCGCTGGTAATCAAGTAGGTTTTATAGATACCCCGGCTCGCTATTATTTTGCTATCAATCGCGACACAATAATTCCGGAAAATAGCAAAACAATCGAAAGATTGATAAAATTTATGGACGAACATCCAAAAATCGGTTGCATAGGTCCGAAATTATTAAATTTGGACGGATCTTTACAAGATACTTGTTATCGATTTGATTTGCGAGCTTTATTAATAAAACCGTTCAAACAAATAAATTTTGATAAAAAATACGCTTGGGTTAAAAAATATGCCGATTATTTATTAATGAAAGATTTTGATCACAACGAAACCCGTCCTGTAGATTGGGTGCTTGGGGCGGCAATGATTGTACGAGCGGAAGTAGTCAAAGATATCGGTTGGTTTGATCCGCGTTATTTTATGTATTTGGAAGATTGTGATTGGTGTCGTAGGATGTGGGAAAAAGGATGGCCGGTTTATTATGTTCATGATATTACTATTTTGCATAGACACGAAAGACAATCGGCAAAAGTACCAGGTATTTTTAGAGCTTTAATAAAAAATAAAACCGCCCGGATCCATTTGGCCAGTTGGTTTAAATATCTCTGGAAATGGCGTGGTAAATATAAATATTATGCTGAATAATTTTCCTAAAGTTGCTATTGTTTATCTATCTTTTCACAGTGAGCCATATATTGACGATGTGGTTTCGGCTTTGAAAAAAGTATCCTATCCCAAGGAAAAATTGGAATTGGTTATTGTTGATAACCCGCACCCCAAATATGGTAATTCCGTCAGGTTTTTAAACGAAACAGTTATGCCGTTATCTAATACGGATTTGCCTCATGTGACGATTTTGCCACAAACGGAAAATTTGGGATTTGCCGGTGGAAATAATGTCGGGATAAAATGGGCAATAGACAATGGTTTTGATTATGTTTATTTTCATAATAATGACGGTTTTGTGACTACCAATTTTTTGGAATCGTTGGTGGAGGCTATGGAAGGTGATAAAAAAATAGGTGCTGCCCAATCGCTTATCATGTTGCACCCAGAAACGGAGATGATAAATACTTCTGGCAATGTGTTTCAATATTTGGGGATAGGTTTTTGTAATGATTTTCGTAAAAAAATAAACGATTTCACTCTACCCAAGATAAAAGAAATAAATTATGCTAGCGGAGCGGCGATGTTGATGAGAGTGAATTTATTAAAACAATTTGGAGTTTGGGATAAAGATTTCTTTTTATATCACGAAGATGTCGAATATTCTTTTCGTTTGAAAATTGCCGGTTTTAAAATTGTAGTTGTTCCGGATTCGATTTTTTATCATAAATATTCTTTTTCTCGCAATAAAGAAAAATTTTATTACATTGAACGCAATCGTTACGGTGTGATGTTGATGTTTTTCAAGTGGCCGACACTTTTGTTGATGTTACCGATGGGAATTATACTAGATATCGGATTATTACTATTTTCTTTGAAAAATGGCTGGATAAAAGAAAAATTAAACGCCTATAAGTATTGGCTATCTTTGAAAAATTGGCAGTTATGGCTTAAAAAAAGAAATTACATACAAAGTATTCGTCAAATTAAAGATAAAGAATTAATAAAAGATTTAGCGGGCAAAGTTGAATTTGAGGATAAAAGCGTCAATAATCCTGTTTTGAAATATTTAGGCAATCCTTTGATGAATATTTATTGGCAGGTAATAAAGAGACTAATTTTTTGGTAATTATGTCTATCAAAAAAATCAGAAAAGCTATTTTGACCGGCGGGGGAAAAGCGACTAGATTGCGTCCGGTAACTTCCACTATTAACAAACATCTTATCCCTTTGGCCAATAAGCCAATGATTTTTCATGCTATTGAGAAAGTAGTTGGAGCCGGGGTTGAAGAGATTTTTATCAATCTTAATCCTGGTGAAACCGAACTCCCAAAATATATTGGTGATGGCGGTCATTGGGGAATAAAAATTACTTATTTTGAACAAGAGGGTGGTCCGCAAGGTGTGGCCCATGTGGTCAAACAAGCACAAAAGTTTATTGGTAACGATCCTTTTATATTCTTTTTATCTGATAATGTAGTACTTGGAGATATCAAGCCGATGGTAGCGGAATTTATAGAAAATAAATATGATTGTATGTTGGCGTTATCGGAAGTTCCTAACGCCAAATCTTTTGGCGTACCAGTTTTTGATGAAAATAAAAAATTGATTGATGTTTGGGAAAAACCGGAAAATCCACCCAATAATTTTGCGGTTACCGGAATCTATATTTACGGTCCGGAAGTATTTTTTAAAGCTTTTGATAATATCGAAAGAAGTGCTCGTGGTGAATATGAAATCAGCAGTATTCACTCTCATTTTTTGAAAAATAATTATAAAGTCGGCTATAAAGAAATAACCGGTTGGTGGAAAGATACTGGTCAAGCCCACGATCTTATTTTGGCTAATAAATTATTACTTGATGAGTTGAAAACAGAAGACTTTGTTATTCAAGGAAAAGTGGAAGAAGGAGCAAAATTTACGGATAGAGTTCATATTGGTGCTGGAACAGTTGTGAGAAGTGACGTAAAAATAAGTGGTCCGGTTACTATAGGTGAAAATTGTATTTTAGAAAACTGCGTGATAGGGCCTTATGCCACACTTGGTTCCGGGTGTGTGATAAAAAACGCAGAAATAAATAATTCTATTATTTTAAAAAATTGTACTATTGATTGTCCGCTTAAATTTACCGAAAGTATTGTTGGAGAGAAAGCGGAAATAATAAAGAAAAGAACCGATGAGTGTCGTAGGGTGATTATTGGTGAACAGACGGTGATTGAGGTATAAAATAAATATTGGATATTAAATATTAAATATTAAAAATTCTCTCCGCCCAGGGCGGAGAGAATTTTTTGTAATCTGTAGTTTGTAGATTGAAGTCTTTTTATTTTTCGTAGTTTGTAGTCCATAGTCCGAAATCCAATCAAGTCCTGTTTTTCAATGCGCTTATCAGTGTGATTTCATCCGCATATTGCAGATCCGATCCGAGCGGGAGCCCCCGCGCCAAGCGAGTGATTTTTAATTCCGGATTTATTTTAGCCAATTCTTTTTTGAGATACATCATTGTAGTTTCGCCGGGTAAATCAGGAGAGAGAGCCAAAATAATTTCTTTTATTTCTTTGTTTGATACTCTTTTTTTCAATTCTTCAATTTTGATTCTGGCGATTTCCGTTTCATCATCATCAGGGCTGATAGTTTCGCGTAAAACATGGTAGAGACCGTTGTATTCGTGGGTATTTTCGATAGCCACCAAATCTTGCGGATCGGCCACCACACAAACAACTTCTTTGTTTCTTTTTGGATCGCTACAAATATGACAAGGGGAGTTGTCGTCAAAATTCCAACAAATTTCACAGCTTTTGGTATTTTGTAATAATTTGTCCAAAGCATCGCGCAATTCATTAACTTCTTTTTTACCGGATTTTAACCAATAAAAAACAAAACGCTCGGCCGTACGTTGTCCGACCGAGGGTAATTTTTTGAGCGCTTCAATAAGTTTATTTATTGAAGAAGAGTACATAAAATTATTGGTTACCACCGCCTAAGCCTGGTAAAGAGAAACCACTTTCTTGCATTTTACTAGCCATGATTTTTTGAACTTTTTTGAGTACATCGGCATGAACGTCTTTTATGGCACTTTCTAATTTTTCTTTTTTATCCAAGGAAAGCATTTCCGGGGCGATTTTGACTTCGGTAATTTGCATATTACCGTTCATGGTGATATTGACAGTATTTCCAAAATTACTGGCAGTGCAAGATTCATTCCCGAGTATTTCTTGTAATTTTTTTCCTTGATCGCGGATATCTTTGAATTGTTTAAGTTTGGTAAACATGGACATATAAAAAATTTTTAATTTTTAAATTTTCAATTATAAAATTGGTTAAAATTGTGGTGTTGGTGGTTCGGCGGAAATAGGCTTGTTTGTAAAATCACTTTTTGGTCTCAAACCGGCGGACGGTCTATTTTCGGTTTTATTTTCACTAACTACGCGAGTTTCCAAATTGCGGAAAGAAGTACAATTTTCGTTAAACAACAATTTTACCATACCGGTCGGACCGTTTCTATGTTTGGCAATATGGATTTCTGCAATATAACGTTCGTCAGGAGATATTTCATCCAAGCGATAATTTCTATCAGCTGCTTTACGATAGATAAACATAACGATATCGGCATCTTGTTCGATGGATCCGGATTCACGTAAGTGGGAAAGTTTTGGCAAAGCCGGCTTACTTTGTTCCACCACACGTGAAAGTTGAGAGAGAGCGACAACCGGGATGTTTAGCTCACGAGCGATACTTTTCAGACCGCGAGTTATTTCGGAAATTTCTTGTACTCTACTTTCAGAACTTCCGCGAGATTCCATCAATTGTAAATAATCGATAACAATCATTCCTAGATTGTGTTCGGCTTGTAAACGACGAGCTTTAGTGCGTAATTGTAAAATATTATTATTAGGAGAATCATCAATAAAAATTGGAGCTTCCGATAAAGTGCCGATAGCATGACCGATACGAGGAAAATCATCATCTTCGGGCTTGTCGGAAAGTTTACCGCTACGTAAACGCCACAAATCAATATTGGCTTCGGCGCAAAGCATACGATCAACTAACTGTTCTTTACTCATTTCCAATGAAAACATTCCAACCGGAACTTTTAATTTTCCGCCAATGTGTCGGACAATATCCATAGCAAAAGAAGTTTTACCAACAGACGGACGAGCGGCGATGATTATCAAATCTGATTTTTGTAAACCGGCTAAAATATTGTCTAAATCTCGAAAACCGGTGGCATAACCGCGAAGTTGCCCTTTATTTTTGTGTAATTCATCAATACGATCAAAAGCGGTATCAAGCACGCCACGAATATGAGTAAAATTTTGTTTAAAATAATTTCCAGCCACACCAAACAAACTGCGCTGGGCTTCATCAAGTACTTGTTCCAAATCATCGCGTTCTTCATAACCCAGTTTGGCAATATCGGCGGAAGAATGGATCAAACGACGTCGGATAGCTTTACGATGAACTATCTGTCCGTAATGAGCCACATTGGAAGCTGTTGGCACCATATTACTTAGCGTGGCTAAATAAGGTTTACCGCCAATATCTTCAAGTTGATTTTTTTCTCGCAAACGATTATCTATTGTCAATAGATCTATAGATTCATTTTTGGTATAAAGTTCTTGCATGGCTTCATAAATTCTACCATGAGAATTTTTATAAAAATCTTCCGGAGCCACAATATCGGCAATTTTCATCATGGCGTCTTTGTCTATAAGCAAAGCGCCAAGTAACGACATCTCCGCCTCCAAACTATGGGGCGGTATTTTTTCTACAGTTTCGAAATTACCAGGGTTATTCATATGCTTTTTAAGTTATCCTATCTTATCTAAAAAGTAAATAATCTGCAACCCCTAGAAGCGGATAAACTGTTGATGAGCTGTGATTAAAAAAACCGCCCCCAAAGGAGCGGTTATGAACGAGCGTTAAGTTTGGCGATAAGAGATCGGTATGCAAACGGTCCGCTTACTATTATAAAAAAAGAACCAAGCAAAGAAAAGCCACTTTCCGGGTTTGGATAAGCTAAGATAAAAGCTCCTAAACCGCACATTTCTAATAAAAACTTGATTTTACCCGATGTCCCGGCTTTTATTAAGCACTTACTATCGTTGTTAGCGGAAAATTTTAGATAATCTTGCCAACGAACAATAGCGAGCCAAATTTCCACTGGTACAATCAGGGTTAAACTACTGAAAGCGGCTACTGGATAAAATATTCCCGTGTTTGTGTAATCCATTAGGAAAACCAAAGGAACAATCAAGCAAACAAAGAAAATCTTGTCCATTAGCGCATCAATGGCAGCTCCAAATTCAGTTAAAATTTTTCTACTTCTTGCTAACAGTCCGTCAACAGAGTCTAAATAGGCAGCAAAGACAAATAGAACAAAGGCGGAGACTTGAAAATCAAGCAGTAGTAAAATCAGTACCGGTACGAACATAAAAGCCCGAAACACGGAAATTCCGTTTGGTGTGATCCAAAGCGGAAAGATTTTTCCAACGATTTTTTCCATTACGGAATTATATCGTTGATAGAAGATCTTGAAAATTTTTTCAAAGAACTCGAAGATGGTAAATACTACCACCAGAAAAAAATCCCATAACCTTTTGTACAGCAGATACGGATCATACTCCACCAATGGTGGAAGTATCGCAAGGCAGTTGGTTTGATACATTTTCTTCCTCCATTAGTTTATTTCCATAAAGACACTACAATACTTTGCTTTTTTTGTCAACTTTGTTATAATTCAAATAATATGTTAAAAGTAGTAAAAAATTTGCTTGTTATAGCTATTTTTGCTCTGTTTTCAGGGCTTATTATTACATATCAGCCAGGCTGGTTCTTCGGGCTGATTTTTTTGTTATTCTTTCTTTTTTACTATTCCAATTTAGCTTATTTACTTTTGGTGCGCTTGTTTAATTTTCCTAAAAATTCTTTTTTACGCAGATTTTTTGGAATACTGATTGTTTTTTGGTTATTTGTCACTTCCGTCGGTTTTTTGATATTATCGGGTTTTTCAACTTTTTATTTAGGGGTGTTAGTTTTACCTTTTACCATTGTTTTGCTGAATATGTTTTTGGGCTTATCTGTTTTGAAACAAAAAAAAGAAGAAAGTTTATTGGAAGCGGAAGAAGTTCGAGAAATTGTTTTGCCCAGCTCTACTTCTTTTTTGGCGGCAGTTTTGATTTTGATGGCCGGTGCTTTTTATATTTTATTTCAGCATGAAACCGGCGCGGAAATTTGGACACCTTGGGCGATTTTACCCGATTATTATCCGTATCTGTATTTATTGATTTATTTGGTTTTGGGGTTACTTATTTTTACCAACAACCATGCTAAAACCTTATTGGCTTTGTTTTTTGTTTTTTCTCTGTTATGTCATTTTAATCTGGCATTTACTCATGAATTGATTTATGGCGCGGATTATTGGCGACATTTAGGGACGCAAAATCAGATTTTACAAAATGGGGGAGTGACTATACGAAATTTTATGGAAAATCCCGGTTGGATAGAAAAAATGAATTTTGGCTTATATTCTTACAGTGGATTTTGGGGTTTAAATGTAATTTTAAATTTATTTACCGGAATTGATTTATTAAATCTAGGTAAATTTGTTGGACCTATTATTTGGTCTTTATTTGTACCGGTTTTATTTTATGCCCTGGGCAGGATATTAAATTTATCCAAACGCCTGGCTTTATTTTTAGTTTGGTTGTCTTTTGTTCCGAGTGCGTTATTAATTAGCGGATCATTTAGCTTGCCGTCAAGCTTACATTTTATTTTTTGGTTGTTCAGTTTAATATTGCTTTTAAAAGCGGATTTTTCAGAAAATAAAAATCAATTATGGGCGTTATTAATTGTCGGATTGTTGCTTTCATCGGGGTATTTGCTTTATGCTGTTATTTTCTTTTTAGCGCTTGGTTTGAAATTATTAAATATATATTTGATAAAAAACAACTTGCTAAATAACGTCGCTTGGTTTTTTATTTCTATTTTTGCTGTTTTGTTTTTACCGGTTTTGGAGATTGTTTCAGGTTATTCGCAAATGTCTTTCAAAAGTGATTTATTTTCCGCGATTAAGCAATTTGTCGGTAATTTGACCGGTGTTTATTTTGCTTTTGGTCCGCGACCGCATACCATTTCCACCGGAAATATTTTGTTTTATCAAACGCCGCAATCTTCTTTTGTGGAAAATATTTTTACCATCTGGCCTTATTGGTTGATTTTGACAGCGGTTTTATTTTGCACTTTGGCGATTTATGGCATGATAAAATTTTTCTTGCGAAATGAAAATCAAAAATGGCTGGGGGTATTTTTCTTTTCTTTATTTGGCGGGTATTTTATTTCTCGTTATTTGTTAAACGGAGAAAATATTTTGACGCGCAGACTGGATGTTGTTTTGGCTACCGGTTTGATAGTTTTCTTTTGTTTGGCAATTTTATATTTTCAAAAATATTTATTAAAAAGAAAATTTATTTTGATTGGTATTATTTGTTTGTCGTTTTTTGGCGCAACAATTTATACACTTGGCCCGGTCAGTCGCGCCGTAAGTTCTCAAGAATATTTAGATTATCAAGATATTTATCATCAGGTTAAAGAAGAAAAAAATTTTTGCATTATCGCTGATCCGTATAATCTCACGGTGTTAGAAGGCATTTCCGCCAAAAAGATAGTAGGTGGTGGTTTCCCAATAAAGGGTGATTTTTCACAAACAGAACTTCAGGCCGTGTTGAAAGATTGGGAAGATGGAAAAGACAAAGATCAGATTATAAAACAAGCCAAAAACATTACCGGTGCAAATACCTGTTTTGTATTGGAAAAGAATGTAGGAGATTCCGGGATAGAGAGTAAAGTAAAGATGTTAAAATATTAAAATTAATTTTGAAAAATAAAAAAACCGATCCGCGAAACGGGTCGGCTTTGGTTTTTAACTTTCTTGTACGGCTCCGGCGCCAGAGAGACGGTATCTGTCACTTTTGCAATCGGGGTTTTCTTTATCGTGTTTACGGTAACCACGAAAGAGCGCTATCTGCATGTTGTCAGCTCTGAAATCGAATGTTGAGCTACAAACCTTACAGACAAAGGTGTAGACATAAGCGCCTTCCTTGAGTTGTTCTGGAGTGGGTTTTTCAGCATAACTCATGGTTTCCTCCGGTAAAGAAGTTTAAGAACTATTTTAAAATTAGCATTAAATATTTTGGTTGTCAATGAGATAAACAAGTATTGAATTTTTCAAATAAATGTGCTATCTTTCTTTTGATTAGTTCCTTGAAAATAAACAACCTTTCTATTTGGAGGATATCATGAAAGTAAATTTAGTAGGAGTTTCTTCTGTTGCTCCGTTGGGTATGACAGAGTTCGCTGGTAAAACTTGTTATCAAAACGAAATGCCAGAGTTCATCAGTGATGAAGAAGAGGCGAAAAAATTTGTTAAAGAAAAACTGTTTTTGCCTTCTCATCACACAACATCAGAACACACCAATTTCACATTCTTTTTGGAAGGTATTCCCGTGAGTGATGTGACACTGGGTCTTCATTTGGCTCATCCGTTTTATAATTCGGATCAGCGTTCAGGGAGGTATTGTTCCAAAATGTTCACTTCTCCTGATTTTGGAGCTATTCGCGCTCACATTATTTCTTTGTGGCCAGAACTTACCCCATTTCAGACTGAAAATGTCATCGGATTTATCAAAACCGGGACAGAAATTTATTCAATTTATATGGAGAAAGCAGTTGAGGTTACTGCAAAGCTTCTTCGCAAAGAGAGACCTCATTTGAGTGAAAAAGGTGTTGCAGAAAGAGCGCCCAAAATTGCTCAGGAACAGCTCCGAATGTTCATTTCCACGATTTTTCCAACTGGCCTGGTTCATACTATTGACATCATCACTTTGGTTTCTATGTGGGAATCGGCTTGGTCGCCTGGTATGAGAAAAATGACCGATATGATGAGAGATCATGTGTTGGAAAGATTTCCCCAAACATCCTTCATGTTTGATGAAGATCGTCGTTGCAAAGACGATTGGGCTTGTGCTTTGGTAGAAATACCTCCAGATAATATGATTGCTTTTTCTCCCAAAGTTACTAATGTGAGATTAGACATCTCTCATTTGGCGAAATTGCCCGATGAAAAAATAATGCATCCGGTTGATAAGCTCCATTTTACTCCGGAGTTTATGGATAACAACACCAATGATGTTTTGTCGCGAGTTCAGATTTCCTTGGCTACCATGGGTCAGGATCAGCGTCACAGAACCGTCAAAAGGAGTGAGCCCGCTTTTACCGGGGAATTTTATCTTCCACCGATTTGTCAGATACTGGGACTTCATGAGATAGCCAGGAATTTTTTTAAGACATGGCTGGAAATGAGGGATTCTATTCCGGCAAGTCTGCTTGCTGCTATCGCTCCGTATGGTGCAGTAGTTACATACGAGAAAAAAGCAAATTTGAATGCTTTTTTTCATGAGATTGCCAAGCGTTTTTGTTGGCAGGCGCAGGAGGAGATTTATAACCTCAACATTTTACTAAAAAGAATTATTGAACTTCAATATCAGGATTCTGATATTCTCAGCAAGATGATCCCGCCTTGTTTTCACAGTGGCAAGTGCGCTGAAGGCGGTCGCTATTGCGGTCGCAACATGGAAAATCGCGAAAGCGATTTCCGAAAGGTTTGATATTAAAATTATAAGCGGAGCTCACCCTCCGCTTTTTTTAATTTTTTCAATTTCATATCCTTGACTTTCTCTTCAAAATATGTTATGTTCTAACTAGTTTTTTACAATTTATAAACGATTTTTTGGAGGTGGGTTATGTTGTCAAAAAAAATTGAAAGGGCAATCTGTCTAGCTGCTAGATTGCACAAAAACCAGCTTCGCAAAGATGGGGAAACACCTTATGTTTCTCATTGTTTTGCGGTCGCTTGCGTTTTGAGTCAATACACCAATGAGCAGGAAATAATCATTGCCGGATTACTCCATGATGTATTGGAAGATGTTCCTGGATATCTTTATGAAGATATCATACGCGATTTTGGTGAGCGTGTTGCAATCATTGTTCAGGGGGTTAGTGAAGATAAAAACCCTAACGAAGAAACGGATAAAAAGGCGACATGGGGTGAAAGAAAAGCCAAACAGTTGTCTTCCTTGCGCAATGCTAGTGTCGATGTCCTTCTTGTTTGTTGTGCAGATAAAATTCACAACCTCAGATCAACAACCAATGAGTTCGAAGAGACTGGGAAAAAAATTTGGGAAAAGTTCAATGCACCGATCGAGAGACAGCTCTGGTACTATCAAGAAATTCTTTCTATTATGAAAAACAGGATATCTCTAAATCCGATAGTTCGAGAGCTGGAAATGGCACTGCAGTACTTTACCTGTATTGTTCGTGCCTAAAACTCCAGAATCGTTTATTTTTTACTACCGCCCATATCCGGGCGGTTTTCTTATTCACCCCGTGAAATAATTTTTGTTTTAACAAAAATTGGCGCAAAGCGCCATTTCACAGGGGTAAACCCCGTGAAATTTCGTAATTTCGCTTTAATTTCGTACGTTCGTACGTAACTAATCTTTGCAATCTTTTTAAATTTGTGTTATAATATTTTCAGACAATTTAATAATTAGTTTTATCCAGAGTGCAGTTTGTTTTTTCGCCTTGGCGAAGAATCTAGGGATCTAGCCCGAACACTGCCGACAACCGTTGAAAGATGACTCTTTCAAAAAGGTGCCAATTCTAGCCTTAAACTCCGCTTAGCGGGGCGTAGGGGAAAGATATCAAGTCGATTTTTTATTTCTTAAATAAAAAAATATCTTTCCTCAAAAGGGAAAGTTTTTTATTGACTGTCATTGCGAGGAATGTAATGACGAAGCAATCCCACAAAGTTCAGAAAGCAGTGAGATTGCCACGTCGTCTGCGACTCCTCGCAATGACACCTTACTAATCTTTAAATCTTTAAATTTTTAAATCTTTAAATCTTATGTTCAAAACTTGTGAATCAGTTTGTGCCGGACATCCGGACAAAATTTGTGATCAAATTAGCGATGCAATACTTGACGCATGTTTGCGTGAAGACAGTGAAGCCAGAGTAGCCATAGAATGTCTCATCAAAGACAAACATCTTATCTTGGCCGGTGAGATAACTAGCTCTGCTAATCCCGATTTTATTGCTATTGCCAAAAACACTTTAGAAAAAATCGGTTATACAAAAGAGGAAGTAGAAAAATTTCAAATTCAAAATCTTATCGGCAAACAATCTTCCCATATCGCGCAAGGAGTAGATACGGGCGGAGCCGGCGATCAAGGGATGATGTATGGTTATGCTACGGATGAAACTCCGGAGATGATGCCTCTGCCTAGTTTACTCTCGCATCGTTTATGTCAAAAACTCAACGCCTTGATGATAGAAGACGCTACTTGTCCGCTCAAACCAGACGGTAAAGCGCAAGTAACTATACTATATGAAAATGATAAACCACTCATGGCCGATACGGTCATAGTTTCTGTTCAGCACACACCGGAAATCACTTCTCCTGATTTGGAAAAATATGTTTGGGAAAAAGTCATCCAACCTATTTGTGCTCCTTGGCTCAAAATAGGTCCTATCATCAATCCGCATTTCAAAGATAAACAAAATACAGAATTTACCAAAATCTTCATCAACCCAACCGGACGTTTTGAAATCGGCGGACCTGAAGGTGATTGCGGTTTGACCGGTCGTAAAATCGCTGTAGATACTTATGGTGGAATTGGTCGTATCGGCGGGGGAGCATTCTCAGGCAAAGATCCGAGCAAAGTAGACCGTAGCGCCGCTTATATGGCCCGTTATCTGGCAAAAAAGCTAGTTTCTCTAGGTTTTGCTGGCGAGGTAGAAGTTCGTCTAGCTTATGCTATCGGGGTAGCGCAACCGGTTGATGTCAGTGTAGATATTATCCGTGGTGACAAAACTCGCCAAAGCGAAGCGGTAAAATATTTACGAGAAAACTTTGATCTCACTCCATCAGGAATCATAGAATTTTTGCAATTGAAACAACCAATTTATTCCGCAACTTCCGCTTACGGACATTTTGGGAGAAACGGATTTAGTTGGGAAAAATAACACACCCAGGTGTGTGAGTTGAAAGTAAAAATTTAAAAAATTGAAGAAATTTAAAAAATTCAAAAGATTAGATAAAATACAAGAATACAATTTCCTACTAAAGGTGGACGAAGGCGGGTTGAAAGAGATTAAATAATTAAAAACTGTCCCAAAAGGGCAGTTTTTAATATATCATTTAGCTAATATTAGCCAAATCTACCTCTTGACAAAATCGTTAAAATGTGCTACAATACTCTGTTTAGTAGTTCTTTATATACAAACAAAAAGGAGGATGCCATGTTTATTTTCTTTGGAATTATTGCTTTTTTACTGGTAATAGCATTGGGATATTATTTTCTTAAAATAGTATTCACAATAATGTTCATCTGTTTTTTGGTGGACATGATAATGGATATTTTATTTTAGTAAAACCTTTTTATAAGCGGAGCTTCGGCTCCGTTTTTTTGTTGAATTTTTTACAGAAAAAGGGTAAAATAAAGACGATAAATAAATAATTATTGTTTTATGCCAGAAATTAGTTTACAAGATGCGGGATTTTGCCCCCACGGAAATTATCCCAATCAATGCGATGCTTGTCGTTTTGAATATTTGCATGAAGTCAAAGAACAAGCACAAAACAATTGCGAAAAAACTATAGAAGAATTTGGTTTAAAAAACAGCCCAACTTTTGCACAGGCGTATGAAAAAATGAAAAATATGAACCATGGACCTTATCATCAGGAAGGTGGTCCAGATGTTCACGTGTCTTTGGTGTTATGGGAGATGGATAAACTGATAGGGCAAGAAGAAAAAAATTTGACTGATGAAGAAAAAAAGATATTACGTCTGAGCGCCTTACTGCATGATATTGGTAAACCAGAGAGCTCGTTTGTTGACCTGCCGACCAAAAAACACATGGAATTATTTGAGAGTTCCAAAACAATGTTAAGTCCCGGAGCTTTGGACAAAGCGCAAAAAATAAGAACTGAAATATTAGACAGTATGATGCCGGGAAAAAGATCAAAGCCCAAAGAAATGGATTTGGTTCGCACACCTGAGTTTCAAAACAAGGTAGAAGAGATGTTGCAAAATGAAGATGCAGAAGTAAAACGTGCGTTTGTGCCTAGATTTTTTGATCATGAAACTTTTAGCGCCAATTTATTGGATAAAATCACACAGGAAATAGATTTGAAATTAACACCTGGCCAGATAGAAACTTTGAAAAAAATTATCGGCAACCACATGGCTTTGTATGCCGATACAACTGGGTTGGAAAAATTTATTGCCAAAGCACTTACCAAAGATGGTCAGTTTGATGAAAATACTTGGAAAATGCTCAAGATGCAAGTTCGTTCCGATTCCCGTGGGACGTACTCTTATGGCGAACCCAATCGCGATGCAGGGGTAGATAAATTGATAGAGGGGATTGAAAAAACAAAGATAAAATAAATTAATTTAAATAATAATATTATGAAGAATAAAAAACTAATCACAATCACGATTTTGGCCGTCTTGGTTTTTCTGGGAGCTGGTTGTAAATATGGAAATGAAACCAAACCCGACATCGATCAATCTCCGGGAAATATTGTCGGCGCAGACAGAGACGCACATGGTTGTATCGGTTCAGCCGGATATTCTTGGTGTGAAGAAAAACAAAAATGTTTGCGTCCTTGGGAAGAAAAATGTGAGGGCGATGCCGGAAATACAGTTTGTGGAATAGAAAATTGCCATGGATTGGATATTCAATGCGGACCCAATCCAGCGGAAATGTGCACAGAAATTTATCAAATTGGAGATAAGTGTAGAAAATACGCAAAATGTGGCGTTCAAAACGGTACTTGTCAGCAAATACAAAATGCGCAATTTACGCAATGCAAAGAATGTGTTCAAAATTGTGAAAACAAAAACAATGATGATGTTATGAAAATGTTTGAATGCGAGGGAAATTGTAATTAACATAAAATAAATATTGAATATCCCCTCCTTTTCAAGGAGGGGGGGAGGGGTGGTTAATATCCAATATTCTATCTAATCTTTAAATCTTTCAATCTTGTAATCTTGCAATCAAAAAATTATGTCTTTTTTCGTCTATATTGTAAAGTGTTCTGACAAAACTCTTTACACCGGCATCACCACTGACTTGAAACGTCGTATTGATGAACATAATTCTTCGGATTTGGGCGCCAAATACACCCGCGCCCGCCGTCCGGTCAAACTCGTCTGGTCAAAAAAGTTCAAAACCAGATCTTCCGCCGCACGGATGGAGTATAAAATCAAACAGTTGAGTAGAGAGGAAAAAATCGTTTTGATAAAATCTAAATAACTAAACACTTCGCCCTCTAGTTGAAGTGTTTTTATTTGCTTTGTTTTAGCAAAAATTATAGTTCTTGAAGTTTTGGGTGAAAGGGAGTAAAATATAGAACATTATAAACAAAAAATAGTTAACATGTATATTTTTCTCGATGAAAGCGGACAATTTCATAAAAATCATAAAGACGATTATTTTGTGATTGGTTCTTTTACGATAGGTGACACAAAAAGAACGGCTAAACGTTTTAGATCTTGGTGTCGTACCAGATTTCCTAAAAAAATGTGTAAACAAGCGGAAATTAAATATTCTGATTCCGGTATATCCGATGAGCTTCGATTGAGAACCTTAAAATTCATTAGTTCTTTGGATGTAAGAGTGCGTTATAGTTTTATGAAAAAAGAAAATATTCCTGATGAATATAAAACTAAAGATACTTTAGAAAGTGGATTGCTCTATACTGCTATAGTCGGTGAGACCCTTGAATTATATTTACCAACTGATGATAATTTATTACATGTTTTTTGTGATCAGCGTAGACTGAAAGGTGTTAGTAAAAAAGAATTTACGGAAAAAATTATACCTCATCTTTTGCCAAATTTATCAAAAGGCGGACAAATTAAAATTGAAATGGTTGATTCTAAAGAATACCCAAACATTCAAATCGCCGATTGGATTGTAGGTGGAATTGCCTCTTATTTAAATAAAAAAAATTTGGGCGATGAAGTATTTACTATATTGAAAAATAATATTATTAGTGAAGGTAAAGAAATGTTTAAAGATTATTGGGATAATAAATATAACAAAAAACCCAATCTTATAGATTAGGCATTTTGTTGAAGCAGCGTCTCCCAACGCGGAATTCCACAGCTGAAGCCTCAGGTTCCCTGAGGGAGCACCGTGGCGCACTGAAAGCTATTATTGCATACTTCAATATTAATATACCACAAAATCAGTCTTTAGTCAATATTTATCCACAACACAAATTCCGCCAAATAAGCGGAATTTTTTGTATGTTTACGATTTTGTTTTTATTTAGAAGTTATTGGTGTATTCCAATAGTAAACCCATCATAACTTTTTTTACTGCTGGATGAGAATTGTACATTATTTCTTTTTTTATCTCTTTATTACGAAAAAAAGATATGATTTCTTTTTCAATCTCCAATTTATGCCAAGAAGGCATTTTGCTGAGTGTTTCTGATAAGTCTTCAGTTATAGATAATATAGCAGGGATATTTTCACTACTTCCCAAAGCAGAAAAAAGATCATAACCACCGCGTAAAGTTTTTGGCGCAAAATGGCTAGGCACGAAAGTTCCATATTTATTAAAACCCAACAAATATCCTTTTTCTTTATTTCCAAAACAAAGAGAGGCTTCGATATTTCCATCTTGAAAAAAATGACCGATGAAAGATTCTTTGGAAAGTGGTTCTCGGTCACGTCTTTGCATCGCTTCAGAATACCATGTATAAACTTCGTCAGCAGAAACATCGTCCAATATTTTATCTGTATTAATTAATTCAAAATCATGACCGTTAAATCTCTCTTTAATAAGTAAATCTTCAGTCACTTCCAGTGTTTTATCCATCTCCTCTATTTTTTTATTATATTCTTCCACGCCCATTTCTATTTCTTCTTTAATTTGTTTTGGGTCGGGTTTATTCCAATTATTTTCATTGTACATATATTTTTTTTAATTTTACTTTTTTCTAGAATATTATAAATACGAACAAAAGTCAATTTAAGTTAGATTATTGTAAAAGCTAAAATAAGCCGGTTTTGTCACCCCCGCGAATCCGCCTTCGCCAGTTGGCGAATGGCGGGAGGGGATCCAGTGTCTAATTTCTGAAATTTTTTCAATTTCTGCAATCTTTATAATTTTTATTTTGGTTGTTGAATTTTTTAGGGAAAAGTAGTAAAATTTCATCATGAAAAAACTTTATATTTCCATCATATTTCTACTATTTCTATCCGGTTGTACTTCTGAGATTGCGCAAAATAGTAAAGTAGAAATCAAAACCGAAAATCAAACCGTCACTGCGGTTGTTTCTTCTACCACAAATATAAAAATAAACGATGATTTTGATGATATAAAAACAGAAATTTTTGTTACTACCAATACCCCTACAAATTCAGAAAAAACTTTTTTGGTGACACGAGTTATTGACGGCGACACTATCGAGATAGAAGGCGGGCAAAAAGTGCGCTATATCGGTATAGACACTCCGGAAACTGTAGATCCGCGCAAACCCGTGCAATGTTTTGGCAAAGAAGCTTCCGCCAAAAACAAAGAATTGGTGGAAGGCAAAAAAGTGCGTTTGGAAAAAGATATCACAGACACTGATAAATACGGGCGCTTGTTGCGATACGTTTACATCGGCGATATTTTTGTAAATCTGGAATTGGTCAAACAAGGTTACGCCTCCTCATATTCTTATCCGCCGGATATCAAATTTCAAAATGTATTTTTGCAAGCCCAGCAAGAAGCGCAAGCCAAGGATCTAGGTTTTTGGTCAGCTTGTGAAGAAAATAATATCCCCGAAATATCTACCCCTGCCATAAATACTACAACAAACAACAACAGCCCGACGGATTGTAAAATAAAAGGAAATATCAGTTCAAAAGAAGAAAAAATTTACCATCTTATAGGGTGTGATAGTTACGATCTTACAAAAATAGATGAGGCTAGGGGAGAGAGATGGTTTTGCACGGAAGAGGAAGCGGTGATGGCGGGGTGGAGAAAAGCATTAAATTGTCCGTAAAAATAATATTCTGTATTTTAAACACTTCACCCTAGGTTGAAGTGTTTTATTTTTGCTTTATTTTAGCAAAAATTTGGTTTATTGAATTTTTTAGGGAAAAGGAGTAAAATAAAGGCATTAAAAACAATATAAACTTTTCTATAATATGGAAAATATTTTTGAAAAATTAGTGGCTTTGCTCAAAAAAGATGAGCGGTTAAAATCTCAAGAAAATACCTTGTTAAAAAACAAAGCTCAAGAATTGGCTCGAGGCAATGATTTGGAATTAATCAAACTTTTGTTATCTGATAAGACTATTAAGCAAAACTTTTTTTATAAAGTAGATGAAGCTTTGATTTTTGATAAAGAAAAGTTTATTCGTTTTATTTCCAATAAACAATTTTTGCCGGATTCTTACACTGCTTTCAAAAATAAAATTGGTTTGACTGTTGGTGATGAGTATTTGAGCGAAAATAAAGATGTTGTTTTGGTTTGGCCGTATAAAGATTGTATTTTGGAAGGTGGAATGACCAAAGAAGATCAAAAAAGAGATGAGATATTTTACAATGAAACACTTGCACCGGATCAAATAACAAAATTATTAGATCCAAAGGTTTTTACTAATTTCAAAAGATTTGATGCAAAAGGCGAACACAAACTTGAGGGTTTTAAACGGGATGAAAAAGGGAATATAAAAGATAATTTAATTATTAAAGGCAACAATTTACTTGCCCTTGCTTCGCTTAAAAAAGAATTTGCCGGAAAAGTAAAATTGATTTACATTGATCCGCCATATAATACAGGTTCAAATAGTTTTGGATATAATGACAGTTTTAATCATTCAGCATGGATGGTTTTTATGAGAAATAGATTAGAAATTGCAAAAGATTTATTAAATGATGACGGAAGTATTTATATACAATTGGATTACAATGAAGCTCATTATGGCAAAATTTTGATGGATGAAATTTTTGGCCGAAATAATTTTCAGCGTGAGATTATTTGGAAATTAGGCGGTTTAGCTGGTTATAAAAGCTTAGCAAATAATTTTATTCGAGGACATGAGACTATACTTTTTTATACAAAATCATCAAATTTTAATTTTAATAAAATTTATTTGCCTTATAATGAAGGACAGCTAAAAAGATTTTCCAGCGTTGATGAAGAAGGCAGAAAATATAAAATTATCACAAAAGATAAAAAATTATATTTAGACACAGCCAAAGGTGTTCCTATTTCAGATTTATGGGATGATATCGCCAGTTTTCAAACCGTTGTTAATTCGCCAGAAATTATGGATTTTGATGGACAAAAACCTGAAAAATTATTACAACGTATCATTGAATCTTCTAGTAATAAAGGAGATTTGGTTTTAGATTATCATGCAGGTACGGGTACAACATTGGCTGTAGCTCATAAATTAAATCGTCAATATATCGGGGTTGAACAAATGGAATACATTCACGATTTACCAGAATCTCGTTTGAAGCGAGTGGTTACAGGAGAACAAGGGGGAATTTCAAAAGTAGTTAATTGGAAAGGTGGAGGAGAGTTTGTTTATTTGGAACTTGCGGAATTAAATCAAAAATGGGTAAAAGAAGTTAGAGAAGCAAAAACTGAAAAAGAATTATCTAAAATTTGGGAAGAAATGAAAGAAACTGCCTTTTTGAATCATAAAATAAGTCCAGAAAGTATTGATGCAAACATAAAAGAATTTGCGGATTTGAGTTTAGAAAACAAGAAGAAATTTTTGATTGAATGTTTGGATAAAAATCAGCTTTATGTAAATTTGAGTGAGATAGGGGATAAGGAGAATAAAATAAGTGAAGGAGATAAAAGGTTAAATAATGAATTTTATCAAAAAAGATATGAAATTAAATAAAGTCGGAATAAAGAATTTTCGTTCTATAGTAAATATTAATCTAGTTATCGAAGGAGATATAACTACTTTGGTTGGGGCAAACGAACACGGAAAATCTAATATTTTAGCGGCCATATCATTTCTTAATCCAACATATGTTTTTGATATTAAAAAAGACAAAAGAATTGATGGTAATGCAATAAAATATTGTCCATCAATAAAATTTTCTCTTACCCTTAGTTTAGCCGAACGTAAACAAATTCAAGAATTAATTCAAAGCAAATATCCGCCCGTTATAATTAAAAATGAAGATGGAGTTTCTTCCGAGGGCAAACCAGAAAAAGAAATAAAATTAAAAGACATACCAGAAAACATAGATTATGAGCGTTTTGTTGGTGAAGAAGATGATAAATCTTATTATAGAATAAATACCAATGATGAAGATGTTTTAACAGAAGTTTATAAATTTATTTCTCAAGAATTTGGTACAAAAATAATTTATTTTGATGAGTTTAATGACAGGTTAGAATCTATAATTTCAAAAGTCGATATTGAAGACACGGAACGAAATCCCATAATACAGGGTCTTTTAAAAGTTTGTGATTTAGAAGGTAAGGAAAAGCAAATTTTTACTGATGATATAGGCATGAGACAGCTTTTAGATAAAGCACCAGAAAAAATTACTAAAGCTGTTAAAGAAGCTTGGTATCAAGGGTTGCAAGATGATATAAATATAAAAATAATTCGGGATTCAAAAGGTGAAAATTTACTTATTGATATTGAAGATAAAAATACCTATATCGATTTTAAAGCAAGAAGTCGTGGTTTTAAATGGTTTTTTTCTTTTTTTCTTAAATATCGTGCTTATCACGACGGAGAATTAAAAAATTCAATTTTTCTTATAGATGAGCCGGGATTGTTTTTACATCCAAAAGGCCAAAAAGATTTACTTCAATATTTAGAAAAATTAGGTAAATCAAACCAAATAATTTATTCTACACATTCGCCGTTCATGATTAACCGACTTAAAGAAAAAAGAGTCCGGGTTGTTGAAAAAAAACAAAAAGAAGGCACGACCATTAATACAAAAGGATTCACCGCAAATTGGCGACACATGCGAACTTCTTTAGGGATGGTACTTTCAGATAGTTTTTATTTTGCAGATAAAACATTAATAGTAGAAGGTCCGGAAGATAAAATTTATATATTAGCTTTGTTACAATATTTTATAAAAAAAGAAAATTTAGATGTTGATGTAAACATGCTGTCTATTATGGATTCTGGGGGAGCAGCAAATTTACCTGCGATGGCCAGAATCGTAAAGGATGAGGAACGGCCATTAATTGTTTTAATTGATAGCGACAGTATTTCAGTACTAAATAAATTAAAAAAATATATTAACGATAAAGAATGTAAAGAAATAAAGGAATTTAATTCTAATGCTGCAACAATCCAAGATTTACTTCCCAAAAAATATTATGAAAAAGCTGTTAATAATTATATCCAACGTCTTAAAAATGACGGTCTTATAGTTTTATCAGAGGGGTGTAAAGAAGATTATAAAATTAAAGAAAAATTTAAAATAGATAAAGAAGTTGAAGATTTTGTGAAGACAAATTTTAACGAAGAAAGTATTTCTAAGGTAGGCATAGCCAGAGAGTTCGAAGAATTGTTAAATACAAAAGCATTTAATAGTACTGAAAATGATTTTGAGAATTCTAAAAAATTAATAGAATGGGTAATCAAAACTTTAGAATTAAAAGTCTAATTATGCTCTATACAGAATTTGATATATACAAAAATTTCGCCGGACTGGAAGTTTTTAAAAATAAAGTTATTGAAAAAGCTGAAATTTTAAGAAGTCTCAACCCAAATTTTTTAGCACGCGAATACCAAAAAGAAGCTTTGGGGCGGTTTTATTATTATTGTGAAGAATATCATAATAAACAAAAACCGATTCATCTTTTGTTTAATATGGCCACTGGTTCCGGAAAAACCATGATCATGGCGGCCAACATTTTGTATTTATATCAAAAAGGTTATCGTAATTTTATATTTTTTACTCGCCTCGGTAATATTATCCAAAAAACAAAAGATAATTTTTTAAATTCAGAATCAAAAAAGTATTTATTTGCGAATAAAATTATTTTGGATAGTAAGGAAATAAAAGTCAAAGAAGTGGAAAATTTTGAGGGTGTAAATAATGACGATATAAATATTTGTTTTGCGACTATCGGAAAATTGCATCGCCGTTTTAATAGTTCGGTTGAAAATTCAGTAACTTTTGAAGACTTTGAAGATAAAAAAGTTGTGTTGATTGCTGATGAAGCGCATAATTTTTCCGCGGAAACAAGAAAGACAAAATACACAAAAGAAGAATTAGAAGATAGAAATAGTTGGGAAAAAACTGTAATGGGAATATTGAATGCCAACAAAGAAAAAGAAAATGTTTTATTGGAATTTACAGCTACTGCTAGATTAGAACAAGAATATCCGGAAATGTTGGAAAAATATAAAGACAAAGCTATTTTCCGTTATGATCTTAAAGAATATCGTCTCGATGGTTTTTCCAAAGATGTTCGAACTATTTCTATTGATGCTCCAGTTTTACAAAGAGCTTTGACTGCTGTGATTATTTCACAATATCGTCGTAAAATAGCAGAAAAAAATAAAATAGCACTCAAGCCGGTTGTTTTATTCAAAGCCAATAGAGTAACTCCGCCAAAAGATGAAAAAGAAACAAAAGGAGAAAATCCTCAAGTTGTTGTTTCTGGGGAATTTAAAGAAAAATTTCATAAATTAATTTCGGAATTGAAAGTTAGTGATTTAAAAGAATTAAAAAAGTTGGATGATAAAATATTGCAACAAGCTTTTGGTTTTTTTGATGAACAAAAAATCAATTTATCTGATTTGGTTGATGAAATTAAAAATGATTTTGCGACTGAAAAATGTTTGACTGTGGATGATGATAAAGATATAGAGAAAAAACAAATATTATTAAATTCTTTGGAAGATAACAATAATGAAATTCGCGCAATTTTTGCCACGGAAAAATTGAATGAGGGTTGGGATGTCCTCAATTTGTTTGATATTGTTCGTCTTTATGATAGCCGTGATGCGCGCGAGAACAGACCGGGTAAAACAACAGTAGCCGAAGCCCAATTAATTGGTAGAGGGGCGAGGTATTATCCTTTTGTCGTAAATGGTTTGAATGATTTGTATCGTCGTAAATTTGATACAGATGCGCAAAATGAACTGCGAATATTGGAACAGCTTTTTTATTATAGTGCTAATAATCCTCGTTATATTCAAGAATTGACTAATGTTTTGGTAAAAGAGGGAATTATAGCTTCAAACAAAATAGAGCGAGAGATAAAAATAAAAGATGAGTTTAAAGAAAAAGATCTTTGGAAAAAAGGCATGATATTTTTAAATAGCCGAAAAGAAAATATTGGTGAACATATAAATAGTTTGGCGGATGCACAAATTCATTTTGATTTTAACGCAGAGTGGAATATCTACAAATTATCCAGTGGCGATGTTTCAGAAAAGGATATTTTTACAGGCGAACAAACAAAATCAAAACAGGTTACAAAAGAAATAAGAGAATTTAAATTGATTGATTTTGGGCAAAATGTGATAAGAAGTGCTATGGATAGAATCCCGGCTTTTAGTTTTGATCGACTTTCTAGAATTTTTGGTAATTTACAATCTGTAAAAGAATTTGTAAATAAAAAAGATTATTTGGGAGATATAAGAGTAAAAATAGAAGGTACACCAGAACAATTGGATAATTTGAGTCAAGACCAAAAATTAAAAGTTTCCATTTTTGTGCTTGGTAGAATTTTACAAGAAATGGATAAACACAAAAGTGAATTTATTGGTGAAAAATTATTTAAAGCCCATAAACTTTCTGATGTTTTTGTTGATAAAAAATTACAACTTGACAATGATAGTAATCGCGCACAAGAAATGCGAGATTTAATTTTGAAAGACAAAAAATGGTTTGCACAAAATGAAATTTGGGGAACAAGCGAAGAAGAATCATTTATTAAATTTTTTGATGTAGTTGCTAATGAATTAGAGAAGAAATATAGTGAAATTGGTTTGCTCCGCAATGAACAACATTTTAAAATTTATAGTTTTGACGAAGGATTAGCGTTTTCTCCGGATTTTGTATTATTTTTAAAAGAAAAGAAAACTAAGCAAGAAGTTGTTTATCAAGTATTTATTGAACCAAAAGGTGATCAATTTTTAGACAAAGATAATACTTTTGAACAGTCACAAGAAGGCTGGAAGCAAAAGTTTTTGTTAGATATTGAGAAGAATTACAAAGTTGATTTGAAAATGGAAAATAAAGATTTTAGATTAATTGGTTTACCTTTTTATAATGAGGGGAATAAAAATCCGAAGTTGAAAGAAAAGTTTGAAGAGGGGTTTAAAGAGAAAATATGATAGATAATAATGAGTTAAAAAAAGAATTTGAAGATCAATTAGAGTTGTTAGATGCTTTAACTAGGGTTTATGATAAAAATGAGTTTGTAGTTTCTAAATCAATCGCTACTACTATTCGTGTTTTATTACACAATACAAAAAATTCCCATTCATTAATAGAGCAAATTGGTTTTATTAATGAAAAATTTTTTGATTCATCTTCATCCTTTTCTTTAAAAGAAAAGGATATTCAAAGATTTGGTAGTTTTTGTGGTTTGGTGGGAATTTCTACAGGAATAAATAATACTAATAATATTTATATTCCTTATCTTGACAGTGTGCCAGAAAAAAGTTTTGGTTATACAAATTTCGACGAATATTGGGAAAGGATAATTTTTATAGATAAATACAATAATAAATTTTCTAGAAAAGATATTATTTTAAATGTTGCTAATAAAGGTGGTGGGGCACATGTAGATTTTAAAAATATTGATGAAAAATATAAAAAATTAGTTCGTAAAAATTCATTAGGTTTTGAAGTTTTTTCAAATGGAAAAAAAATAGAAAGCCCTGAAGGTGCAGAATTAGCTGCTGTAAGGCAAATAGCTCATGAAATTTTAAAAACTTTTAAAAAAAATTATCCGCATAAAACAATGATAACAAAAAACACTGATTTTATATTAAGTGGAACAAATCTTTTAATTTCTAAAGTGGAATCTAAAAAAAATATATATAAAAATAAAATTGGCAGAAATGAAAAATGTATATGTGGTAGTGGTAAAAAATATAAAAAATGTTGTGGAATATAATTTTTTAAAAAAAATTTTAAAATTAAAATATGAAAAAATTTACAATTATTTTAAGTATTTTAGTTGGTTTTTTTATTTTATTTGCATTTTTTATTTATTTTTTTGAATCTTATCAAAATATTAAAATCAGAAATGCCAATGCTTGTTATAATGAATTAACAAAAGAAATTATCAAAGTTTGTGATAAAAAATGGGGTGAGCCAGGAAATGAATGTAGAAATGATTTTTTTTATAAAACCCCTTGTGGAAAAGCTATCAGAGAAGTTTATTTTCCAAATAAAATTTGGGGAAATAATATTAAAAATATTAAATAAATTTATATGTCTCAAACCCTCAACATCCTATTCTTTACCATCATAATCATCGCCGGATTTAGAATCTACGCGCTCAAACGCGAAATCGTCGCTTTATCCAAAGAATTGGAAAATGATAAAAAAGAATTTTCCACGCTTTCAAATTTTAACGAAAAACAAATTGAGATAAAAAATAGAAATAAAGATAAGGTGATAAAAATGTTTGACAAACTAAGCAAAATTTCCAACAAAGACGTCGCCAAAGAATTGGATATCTCCAGCACCACATCTTTTCGTTATTTGGAGGAATTGGAAAAAGAGGGAAAGGTAAAACAGGTGAAGAAATGGGGAAGAGATGTAAAATATGTTTTGAATGGTTAAAAGTTGTTTTAGTAATTCAAATATTTTTAATGACCAAACCCCAATGACCAATGACCAATCAAATCCCAATAACCAAATGCCCAAAAGTAAGTATGATTTGGAAGAAAGAACAGCTTTGTTTTCAGAGAATTTAATAGACTTTTGTAAGAACATTAAACATAATACAATAACCACTCCTTTGATATCTCAAATTGTCAGATCAGGTACTAGTATTGATGCTAATTATTGTGAAGCTGATGAAGCTAGTTCTAAAAAGGATTTTATCAATAAAATTTGTATTGCTATAAAGGAAACAAAAGAAACTAAATATTGGCTCCGAATCATAGCCCATACCGTGCCGGAACAAAAAGATATAGCTAGAATGCTTTGGAGAGAAGCCCAAGAATTAAACCTAATCTTTGCCAGTATCATCAGAAGCTCTCGCGGTATTGGGAATTAGGAATTGGGTATTGATTGGGTATTGGGAATTGGACATTGGGATTTTTCATCAGTTTTTAGCCAAAAAAAACACTCCAACCTAGGGTGAAGTGTTTAAAAAATAAATAATTTTAAATAATATGCCCAAACCTCGTCGCGTTGCCATTTTTGACATTGACGGAACGATATTTCGCTCCAGTCTTTTGATTGAGATAACCGAAGCCTTGATAGATGAAGGTATATTTTCGCCCAAGACCAGAAATATTTACATGAAACCTTACAAAAACTGGTCCAATCGCAAAGATACTTACGAGAAATATATTGATTCGGTAGTAACGGCTTTCTTGAAAAACATCAAAGGTGTTGATTATAATATTTTTACCAAAATTGTCAGAAGGGTGATAAATGCGAAAAAAGACCGGGTTTATCGTTACACTCGCGATTTGGTTCATGATCTCAAGAAGAAAGGTTTTTTTCTCCTGGCTATTTCTCAATCACCCAAAGAGCTTGTTCAAAATTTCGGTTATAAGATGGGCTTTGATAAAGTTTATGGTCAATATTATGAAGTTGGTAAAAACAAGAAATTTACCGGTAAAGTTTTATCATTAGAGATGACCGGTAACAAAGCCAATTTACTTAACCGCGCGTTGGAGAGAAACAATATTACTCTGAAAGGATCTGTTGGAGTTGGGGATAGTGAAAGCGACATTGCTTTTTTGAAAATGGTGGATAATCCGATTTGTTTCAATCCCAATAATAAACTTTATCAACACGCCAAAAAACATGGATGGAGTGTTATAATAGAAAGAAAAGATGTTGTGTATAAAATATAATCCGAATTTATAAATTTTATCCCGCCCGTCAACAACATGAGCTGTAGGCGATAGCAGGCGGGCGAAATTACAAAAAAATAATAAAAATTTAATTTAAAAATTTTTGAATAATATAAAATTATGAAAAATCAATTTATTATTGAAAATAATATTAATGAATACGTAAAATATTATTCGAAAAGAATTTTGAAAGATCCGGAATTTTATAAAAAAGATGAAGCATATAAATATTTAGCAGTTTCCGTTTTTCAAAAAGAATTTGATTTAAATAAAAAAGATCTAGCATTAATGCTGAAAAAATCATTTTCAAAAGCTAGAAATTTAGTAGGATCTAGTCAATATTTACCAGATTCAGTATTGATTGAATTTGCTAAAAAAGACCCAAGAAAAGTTTGTAAATTATTAAAAAATTTATTAACCGAAGGTTTCCCTGCAAAAGAAAGAATAGATGATTTTATTGAACAAATAAAAAATAATTTTCCTCTTCAAAAAAAACAATACTATATTGATGCGAGATTTTTGAGTTTTTTATTAGCTGCATATAATCCAAATAAATATTTTTATATAAAATCGAAAGAATATAAAAAATTTGCTCAAATGATTGGTTATGAATTAGATTTAAAAGGTTTATCGCAAGGAGAAAAATATCAAGCCATGGCTGAATTAGCCGAATTAACTAAAAGTATCTTAAAAAATAATAAAGAATTTAATCAAGTACATGAGTTGATTGTAGAAAGTTTTGACTATAAAGACCATTCAATAAGTTGGGGGACTTTCGATTTTATTTTTGATGTAGCCAGGAGAGAAGGAAATCAATTTGTTAAAGTTAAAGAGAAAATAAAAGAACAATCAAAGGTTGTTAATGCAAAGAAGGAATCAAGCGAAGAGTTTTTATTAGAAGAAGAAGTTGTTGACGAGATAAAAGAAAAATCAAAAGATGAAATTTTACAAGAAGCCAGAGAATTTAAACCTAAAGATAATATTGGGTATAAACAAAAAACAGGTGAATTTAAAGTTAGGATTGATAATGCAAGGCAGAAAACTAGAGTAAAAATTTTAGAAAATTATATTTGCCAAGTTTGCGGCTTTACTTTTGAATTTCAAAATTCAGAAGGTAAAAAAAGAAAATATGCTGAAGCCGATCACATTATAGAGAAATCTAATGGAGGTACAGAAGAAATAACCAATCTTTGGGTTCTTTGCCCAAATTGTCATATGAAAAAAACATTAAATGTTATCAAAATTGATCCAATAAAAAAAATAGTGACAGAAAATGGTAAAATAATTAAAATTAACGATAATCATTTGGGTTGGAATAAATAAATTTTTATGAAACAATTCTCTCATTCCAAATTACAAGTTTATGAAAGATGTCCTTTGCAATATAAACTCAAATATCTTTCTGATATCAAAGTTAAGCGTGAGAATACAGTCGAAGCTTTTATGGGTTCGTGTGTTCATAGTGCATTGGAACTTCTTTATGATGATTTGTTAAAAACCAAACTAAATACATTGAAAGATTTGTTAGCTTTTTATCATAAAACATGGAAAGAAAATTGGGATGATGAAATCAAGATAAATAATAAAAAGTTTGATAAAAAACATTATTATAATTTGGGTAAGAAATGTATCCAAAATTATTATGAAAAATATCACCCCTTTGACCAAGATCAGACTATAGGGATTGAAAATAAAATAAGTTTAAAATGGGGCGCCTATGAAGTAATGGGTTATATAGATAGGTTGTCTAGAGAAAAAAAGGGTGTTTACGCGGTACATGATTATAAAACCGGTAAAATGATGGAGCAAGAATACGCCGATAAAGATCGTCAATTGGCGCTTTATGCCATGGCGGTAAAAGAAAAGTTTAAAGAAGCAAAAACAGTGAAGTTGATTTGGCATTATGTCGCTTTTGGCGAAGATATTATTTCGCAACGTTCAAATGAAGAATTGAAGAAATTGAAAAAAGATATTTTGGAATTGATAAAAGAAATAAATCAAGCGGAAAAAGACGATAATTTTCCGGCTAAAGAAACGATGTGTGATTGGTGTAGTTTTTGGGAATATTGTCCCAAAAAGAAGCATCTATTCAAAATAAAAAAACTTCCCAAAAACGAGTATTTGAAAGAAAGCGGGGTAAAATTGGCTGATAAGTATATTGAATTATCCGAAAAAAAATCAAAAATTAACAAGAAGGCAAAAACAGAAGTTGAAGATATCCAAAATGAAATAAAGAAAGTTGAAGAAGCCCTCTTGAAATACGCGGAAAAAAATAATATAGAAACTGTCCAGGGAGATAAAGCCAGAGTATTGATAAACAAAAAAAGCGTTTATATTTTTCCTAATAAAACTTCCGGTTTAGAAAATTATATTAAATTGGAAAAATTATTAAAAGAAACAAAGTATTGGAAAATGATCTCTGTAGTAAATAGTGGAAAATTGGAAGAGTTATTAGAAAAAGATATTTTTGACAAGGGTTTAAAAAAGAAAATAATAGCTTTGGCTCCAAAAGAAGAAACTATTAAAATTTCCATTAAGAAAAACAATGAAAAATAGTATGGACTTACTTGTTAAGACAACAAAAAATAAGGAAAAGAAAAAAGAAGATAATTCTGATAAAAAAGAATTACTTTCTGTTGATAAACATCCAAAAAGTGCGGAAAAATATCGCGAAGAGTGGTTTTTTGTTGATTATAAGCCAGCAAGAGAAAACATTTCTTATCAATTACAATATCTAGAGTTTTTGATAAATTTATACAATGATTATAAAATGTATTTGACCATAGAGTCTTTACATTGTAAAAATATCCTAATAACCCTAGCTTCCATTTTTGAAAGTGCTTTATTTGATTTGTTGTATCAAATAAACGAACAAAAAGGATTGGGGTTGGATATTAGAGAAGATTTTGTTAGTTTGATAGAATTGAGTTTTCGACATGGGTTAATAGATGGAAATATGAAATATTCACTTCATGAACTTCGAAAAGTACGTAATTTTGTACATATTTCTAGTTTGGAACATCAAGAATATCAAGCTTATACAATTGAGCAAGTAAACTTATATCTTATATTATTAAATAATTTCCAAAAAAGAATGGAGGAAAAATTTAAATAATATGATACTTATAATAGGAGTTGTATTAATTTTGGTGATAGTTGGGGTAGCGAGTTGGTATTTTGTAGATTGAAAAAATTGCAAAGATTACAAAAATTGCAAAAATAAATAAAGTTATGAAGTAAAAAATATGAAAAAATATCTAATTTTCTTTTTAGTCATTTCTGTAGTAATTTTATCCGGTTGTAATAAAGCTACGGAAAACAAAGGTGGAGAATCGCAAAATCAAGAACAAAAGCAAGAGCAAACAAAAAAAGGTGACATTAGCGACGATGTTTGTGCAGAGTTTAGTGCTGAGCTTGTCGGCAATGCGATGGGAAAAGAGGTGGTGAAAACAGAAGGTCCGAGTATGGCAAGTTTTTATAACTGCCGATATTATTTCAATTATGACGAAAAGACAAAGAAAGGTGATAATATTCTTTTGAATTTAGAAAATTTGGATGTAGCGCGACAAAAAAGAGGTCATGAAATAATGGATAGAACAATAACTACCAATGATAAGATTAAAATGGAGCATTTTATGGCTATGCAAGAAGATGGACAGATAAATTCTCTTTATCTAGTTTTAGGTCCAAATAGATTTATCTCTATCAACCGCAGTTCATTCAAAGCTGGAACAAATGAAGATATTATCAATTTAGCGGAGAAATTGGCGGAAGAAATTAAATAGGATACGAAATACGAAAAATTATGAAATTACGAACCGAATTTGAAAATTGATAATTAAAAATTAATTAAAAATTGTAAAATTAAAAATTAATTAAAAATTCACCCCTGTGAAATTTCGCCGTAGGCGAACCCAACAAAGTTGGGATTTCACGGGGTAAAAAATTAAAAATTAAAAATTTTAATTATGTCCAACTGTATTTTTTGCAAAATCATTGCCGGAGAAATTCCGAGTTTCAAAATCTATGAAGACGATTATGTTTTGGCTTTTTTAGATATTTTCCCGCACGCCAAAGGTCACACAGTCGTTATCCCGAAAAAACATTTGGAAAATATCGATGAATTTAGTGCCGAGGAATGGAATTTTTTGATGTCCGCGGTTCACAAAGTTGCCAAACGTGTGGAAGAAGTCCTCAAGCCCGACGGACTCAACATCGCGATGAATGATAAGCCTGTTGCCGGACAAGTAGTACCACACACTCATTGGCATATCTTGCCGAGATACGTTGGAGATGGGGGAGGATCAGTACATTCTATAATTAAAAATCCTGGTGATATAAAACCGGAGGAATTGATAAAATTATTTTAAATTATGCGTAAAGCAAAAAAAACAGATGAGGAGATTATCCATCAAAATCCCTGGTGGACTTACAAACACGATAAGTTTGAAAAAGAAGACGGCAGTGTCGGTGATTATTTTTATGTGCAAACAAACAATAGCGCGATGGTCGTACCTGTGCTTGATGACGGTCGGGTAGTATTGATCAATCAATATCGTTATTTACAAGATAGGGAAAGTATAGAATTTCCTTGCGGGCAATTATTGGAAAACGAAGCACCATCAGAAGGTGCTAAGCGTGAATTATTCGAAGAAACCGGCTATAAAGGCGGGGATTTGATTAAAATAGGTAATTTTTGCGGTTTCAAAGGAGTGGGTAAAGATGAAACCCATCTATTCCTCGGGACCGATCTCAAACAAATAGATGAACCGCAAAAGGAAGACGATAGCGGAGAAATGGAAGTAATTTATCGTCGGGTGGATGAATTGGAGCAAATGGTTATTGAAGGAAAAATTTGGGATGGCCAAACCCTGGCGGCCTTTGCTTTGGTTCGTGATCATCTTTATAAATTGATTACCTCGTAAAATTACAAAAGGGGATGACTTCTTAGCAAATTTTTTGAGTTTGTGGTATAATACCCACCAGATTAAAGTTTTAAGATGAGTGATAATTATTGGGACAATTTAGATGAAGAGCAAAAAAAAGAACCGGAGGAGTTTTACGCCTCTCCGGATGTTAATTATTTTGCCATGACCAATTTCCGCAATCAGATGCGTAAGTTTGGAATTAAGACTGATGACCGTCGTCGTCATATGTATGTTATCGGTAAAACCGGTATGGGCAAGACGACCGTGATGGAAAATATGGTTTTAAATGATATTTATGCCGGGCACGGAGTCGGTTTGGTTGATCCTCATGGAGATTTTGCGGAAAAAATCATCAATTATATTCCGCCACGTCGTATCAATGATGTGGTATATTTTAATCCCGCAGACATTGATTTTCCGGTTGGTTTTAATATATTTGAAACAGTTCGTCCGGAGCATAAACATTTGGTGGCCAGTGGTTTGATGGGAGTTTTCAAAAAGATTTGGGTGGATATGTGGAGTTCTCGTATGGAATACATTCTCAACAATACTATTTTGGCTCTTTTGGAATATCCAGGCACGACTCTACTTGGTATTAATCGTATGTTGGCTGATGACGAATATCGCAATCGTATCGTGGCGAATTTGAAAGATCCGGTGGTCAAAGCTTTTTGGCAAAGTGAGTTTGCCGGTTACAATGATAGATACAAACAAGAAGCGGTCGCGCCTATCCAAAATAAAATCGGTCAATTTTTGTCCGCTTCTATTATTCGTAATATCGTGGCGCAAGTAAAAAGTAAAATTGATATTCGGGATATCATGGATAGTAAAAAGATTTTTATCATGAATCTTTCCAAAGGTAGAATCGGAGAGGATAATTCTCGGTTGCTAGGCGGTATGCTCATCACCAAAATTCAACTTTCCGCCATGGAGCGTGTAGATCTGAAAGAAAGTGATCGTAAAGATTTCTTTTTGTATGTGGATGAATTTCAAAATTTTGCTACGGAAAGTTTTTCCAATATTTTATCTGAAGCTCGTAAATATCGTTTGGATTTGACGATGGCTCACCAATACATGGATCAGCTTGATGAGCATGTGCGCGCGGCGGTAATCGGTAACGTCGGCAGTATCGTCACTTACCGTGTCGGTTCTACCGATGCTGAAATTTTGGGTAAAGAATTTGCGCCGATTTTTACCGAAGAGGATTTGATAAACTTACCCAAATACAATGTTTATTTGAAATTAATGATTGACGGGGTGGCTTCGCGTCCTTTTAGCGCGGTAACTTTACCACCGATTGGCAGACCAACCGAAAGTTTAGAAAAAGTGGTGCGGGTTTCTCGCGAGAGATATGCTGCTCCGCGTGATCAAATCGAAGATAAAATTATGCGTTGGAGTGGTATGGAAGATTCTACCGGAGAAGATCGAGAGCTGGATGAAGATGAAATAGAATTTAACAAAGCGGCTCCATTGGTAAAAGCACCAGCACCGATAAATAAAGAAAAAAAGAGAGATTTTCGTGGTGGTGATCGAGGTGGAGACAGGGGCAATGATAGAGGCGGGGATAGAAAGAAAAATAAAATGGACTTTGCTTCTCTACGTCCGGACCCTGTTTTTGTTCCACCCCCAACGGTGAGAATTCCTCGTAAAGAAAATATTCCGCCAAAACCGATAATAAGAACCGAACCAAAAATTATAGAACAAAAAAATCAAACACTTTCTTTATCTTCGCTGCAAAATAGAACTGAAATAAAACCGCCGGAAAAATTAGCGCAAAAACTTCCACCAGAACCGATAGAAAAAGAGATAGAGGAAGTTGTACCACAAAGCATAAATTTCAGCGATTTGAAAAGATCTGCCAAACAACCTGTCAAACCGACTTTTAAACCACAAGAAAACAAAATAAATCCTCCAAAAAATAATAAACCTAGTAATGTTGTCAGTAATACGGGAGGATCAAAGCCATTAAAGCCAAATGATGTAGTGACTTTTGATGAATAGATAGACTTGACAAACTGGGTTTTTTGTGCTATAATAATGCCAAATAAGTTTGGGTTACGTACGTTTTTGTGACAAACAAGTAGTCGTTCCCAAAACAGGTCGTTTAATTAAAAATCCAAATAACATTTTGGGAAATAGTCACAAAAATTAATATGATGGACAGACAAATGTACTCGGTAGATGCTACTTGTGCGAAATGTGGCGCTCATATTTCTGAGCTTCCTTTCCAACCAAGCGGTGATCGCCCAGTGTATTGTTCTGACTGCAATCGTGAATTCCGCAACCGCAACCGTGATGACAGAGGCGGACGTGGATTCAACAATCGTGATCGCGGTCCAAAACAAATGTTTGATGTAGATGTTGTATGTGCAGGTTGTGGTGCCAAAATCACCAAATTGCCTTTCATGCCAAGAGATGGTGGAAAACCTATCTTGTGCATCGATTGTTTGAAAAAACAAAGAGCATAAAACAAAAAATCACTCCTTCGGGAGTGATTTTTTATATCCCTCCCTCTGCCTGAGAGGGAGGTTAGGAGGGAGTGGGAGAGACTCCTCCCTAACCCTCCTCTTGAAGAAGAGGAGGGAATTTTGTAATCTAGAGACCATTGAAAAGAACGAAATTCTTTGTTATAATTGCTCTATATGAAATCAAAGAAAAAGCCTGTAAAGGTGTTAGTTTGTATGTCCGGTGGTGTAGATTCGTCTGTCGCCGCCGCTCTTTTGGTTAAGGCCGGATATGATGTTACCGGCGCGTTTATGGTGAATTATGATGAGGTTTCCTCCTCTGCCCGAGAGGGGGCTAGGGGGAGTGGGAGCTGTTGGCGAGGGGATTATCAAGATGCTCTGCGAGTCGCTGCTAAACTTCATATTCCACTTCTACGTTTGAATTTTGTTCGGGAATACAAAAAAGCGGTTTTGGATTATATGTACGCTGAATATAAAAAAGGTAGAACTCCAAATCCGGATGTTTTGTGTAATAAATTTGTGAAGTTTGGGTTTTGGTTGAAAAAAACAAAAGAACTCGGTTTTGGCTATATGGCGACGGGTCATTACGCGAAGTTAAGTAGAAAGTTGAAAGTAGAAAGTAGAAAGTTAAAAGATTTCGAAATTAAATTATTACAAGCGAAAGATGACAACAAGGATCAAACTTATTTCTTGCATCAATTAAATCAAAATCAATTAAAACACGTCATGTTTCCTGTTGGCGGATATATCAAAGATGAAGTTCGTAAATTGGCGGATAAATTTGATTTACCAACTGCCAAAAAAGAAGAAAGCATGGGTATTTGTTTTATCGGAGAAGTGCCAATGAAAGAATTTTTGCAGAAAAAAATAAAAACTAAAAAAGGAAAAATAATTTTAAATAATAGTAAAGAAGTTTTGGGCGAACACGAAGGCATCCCTTTTTATACTATCGGACAAAGATTGGGTTTGAATAATAAACCTTATTTTGTGGTAAAAAAAGACGCAAAGAAAAATATTTTGTTTGTTGGATATGAAAATGACGAGGAACTTTTGAAAAAAGAAATTGAAATAGAAAATGTGAATTGGATAAGTGGACAAAAGCCGAAATTGCCGTTAAAATGTGAAGTAAGGCTACGACACAGGCAACCCTTACAGCAGTGTCATTGCGAGACCGCAGGTCGCGGTAATCTTATTGTAAAGTTTAGTAACCCTCAAAAAGCAGTAACACCCGGTCAGTTTGCGGTTTTATATAGCAAAGGTGTTTGTCTTGGTGGGGGAGTTGTAAAATAAAATATGACAACAACTATCGGTATAATCGGTGCGGGATTGGTTCTATTGGCTTTTATTATGAATCAAACTAAAAAATGGAAAAATACGGATTTGATTTATGATTTCGTCAATTTCTTGGGCGCTTTAATATTGGTAATTTACGGTTTGATGATCAAAGGTTATCCTTTTGTTGTTTTGAATACCATTTGGGCGTTGGTATCGCTCAAAGATATTTTTATTGACTTAAAAAAGAAATAAAATGTCATCCCCGCGAAGGCGGGGATCCAGGAAAACATAAAATAACCCACTGGATTCCCGCCTTCGCGGGAATGACAAAATAAAAAAACAAAACAAAATATGTTAACATCTTTCGAACTTCGTCAAAAATATTTAGATTTTTTCAAAAGCAAGAACCATGCGATTATTGGTTCGGCTTCGGTAATCCCGGAAAATGATCCAACTGTTTTGTTTACCACAGCTGGGATGCATCCACTCGTGCCTTATTTGCTTGGAGCTAAACATCCAGCAGGTACTCGTTTGGCTGATGTGCAAAAATGTATTCGTACCGGAGACATTGATGAAGTCGGTGACACCAGTCATTTTACTTTTTTTGAAATGCTTGGAAATTGGTCGCTGGGTGATTATTTTAAAGAAGATTCTATAAAATGGAGTTTTGAATTTCTCACGGATAAAAAATGGCTGGGTTTGGATATCAAAAAATTGGCAGTGACGGTTTTTGAAGGTGACGCCGATGCACCGCGTGATGAATTTTCTGCTGATATTTGGAAAAAAGCCGGGATGCCAGAAAATAGAATCGCTTATTTACCGAAAAAAAATAATTGGTGGGGACCAGCCGGTCAAACAGGTCCTTGTGGTCCGGATACAGAAATTTTTTATTGGCGGGGTATTGCTGAATTTCCGCCAGAGGATAGTAATCCAAAAACCGATGAAGAAAATTGGCTGGAAATTTGGAATAATGTTTTTATGGAATATTTTAAAAATGAAAAAGGTGAGTTTGAACCACTCGAACAAAAAAATGTTGATACTGGTATGGGGTTAGAACGCACGATTGCCGTGCTCAATGGTTTTGTGGATACTTATCAAATAGATACGATGTGGACATTGATTCAAAAGATTCAGGAAATTTCTGGACGTGAATATATAGAAAATAAAGATGTTACCAAGGCTATGCGCGTGATTGCCGATCATTTGCGTACTTCTACAATGATCATGGGGGATGACAAAGGTATTGCTCCAAGCAATGTGGATCAAGGTTATATCATTCGTCGTCTTATTCGTCGGGCGGTGCGTTACGGAAAAATGATTGGGTTAAAAGAAAATTTTTGTTCAACAATTTCAGAAAAAGTCATTGAAATTTTGGGTGATATTTATCCGGAGTTGATAAAAAATAAAGATTTTATTTTGACAGAAATGGCACGCGAAGAAAGTAAATTTCGAAATACTATAGAACAGGGGATAAAAGAATTCGAAAAATTGGTTGATGGTTTCCGTTTGGCATTTGAGAAGACCGGTAAATTGGTCAATCAAATTTCTGGTAAACAAGCTTTCAAACTTTATGATACTTATGGTTTTCCCCTGGAGATGACAATGGAGCTGGCAAATGAAAATGGTTTGACGGTCGATGTAAATGATTTCGATATTGCTTTCAAGAGACATCAAGATTTATCTCGTGCTGGAGCAGAACAAAAGTTCAAAGGTGGTTTGGCAGATAATTCTGAAATTTCCACTAAATATCATACAGCTACACATTTACTTCATGCATCTTTGCGAAAAGTATTAGGAGATCACGTAGCTCAACGTGGTAGTAATATTACCGCCGATCGTTTGCGTTTTGATTTTTCTCATCCGGAAAAAATGACTGAGGAAGAAAAAAAACAAGTGGAAGAATTGGTTAATTCCACGATTGCCAAAAATTATCCTGTGAGTTTTGAAGAAATGACAGTAGAAGAAGCTAAAAAACAAGGCGCAATGGGATTATTCGAAGATAAATATGGCACGTCGGTAAAAGTTTATACAGTTGGAAATGATACAGAAATATTTAGTAAAGAAATTTGCGGTGGTCCGCATGTGGAAAATACCGGTACACTTGGAAAATTTAAAATTATCAAAGAAGAAGCGGTTAGTTCTGGAGTACGTCGTATTAAAGCCATATTAGAATAGTATGATATTGAATAAATATCTAAATTATCCTTGGTCGCACCGTGAACAATTTGTAAAATATTTTTTTATCGGTGTTTCGGGGACAATTTTAGATATTCTAACACTTTGGATTTTGAAAGAATTTTTTGGTTTACTACCAGTGATAGCTGTTGTTGTCAATCAGATCTTTATGTTGCTTTACATATTTTTTCTAAATAAAAAATTTAGTTTTCAAACCAAGGGAGATACACGCAAACAAATGGTCAGATTTTTTATCTTAGCCGGAGCCAATTATTTGTTTGCAATAAGTTGGATGTGGTTGTGGAGTCAATATTTCGGGTACAATTATGTATTGGTTAGAATCTGTAATATTGCCTTGGCCGTAGCTTGGAATTTTTTGTTATATAGAGAGTGGGTATATAAAGTGAGAAATGACCAAGTCCCAATGACCAATGACCAAAATCTCTAATATTAGCCAAATTTATCCAGTAAAAGACGGTTTTTGGCTAAGACTTGACTAAAATTAAAAAATAGTTTAATATATTTACATAAATAATCCTTTCAAAATGGCAAACAAAGACGCTATAGAAATCAAAGGGACAATCCAAGAGTTGTTACCAGCTGGAACTTTCAGAGTAAAACTTGAAAGTGGTCAGGTGGTTTTGGCTCATTTGTCCGGTAAAATGCGCCTGAATAAAATTCGTTTGGGACTTGGCGATCAAGTAAAGATCGAAATGACCCCATATGATTTGACTAAAGGTAGAATTATTTATCGGTTTTAAAAAATAATTATTAAAAAAGAAATATCAACCACTGCGGTGTAGCTTGACATATTAGTTGAGCGTCGATATCGCGGCAGTGGTTGATGTTTTTGTGTAATTAAAAAATAGTTTTATGAAAGTACGTCCATCGGCAAAGAAAATTTGCCAAAAATGTAAAGTAGTCAGACGCAAAGGTAGAGTTTGTGTGATTTGTTCAAATCCCAAACATAAACAGCGTCAGGGTTAATTTAATTTATTAAAGTAAGTTTAATTTATGCGTATAGCAGGTACCAATATACCCAAAGAAAAGAAAATACTTTTTTCTTTGCAGTATGTTTACGGAGTTGGTCCGACTTTGGCGGTTAAAATTTTAAAACAAGCTAAAGTTGATGGTGATTTACGCACCAAAGACTTAACCCCAGAACAAGAAGATAAAATTCGAGCGATTGTCGAAAAAAGTTACGTTACCGAAGGTGATTTACGTCGCGAGGTCGGAGCGAATATTAAACGCCTCAAAGATATCAAATGCTACAAAGGGACACGTCACATGAAGCACTTGCCCTCTCGTGGTCAACGCACCAAAACAAATTCTCGTACCGTTCGTGGTAATACCAGAAAAACCATGGGTAGCGGTCGCAAACCATCAGGTATTAAAACTTAATTTATTAGGTAAGTTTTTGTAATATGGCAACAGAACAAGTAAAAAAGATAGCAAAAGCCAAAAAGAAAAAAGTGGTAAAACAAGTTCCACGCGCTGTAGCGCATATTTTGGCTTCTTATAATAATACGATTATTACCGTTACCGATCCCAATGGCAATGCTTTGGGTTGGGCATCCGCCGGTATGGCCGGTTTTAAAGGTCCGAAAAAAGCTACTCCATATGCCGCTTCCATAGTGGTAAAAAATTTAGCTGACAAAATTGTTGATTATGGTGTTAAAGAAGTGAGTATTTTTGTAAAAGGCATCGGACAAGGACGTGAAGGCGCTATTCGCGCTTTTCACACCAACGGCATTAACGTGGTTTCTATTAACGATGTGACTCCTATTCCTCACAACGGTTGTCGCCCTCCGAAACCTCGTCGCGTTTAATGTTAGAAAATATTTAAAATTATTGATATGTCTAAAAAAATTAATACTAATTGCGCCAAATGTCGTCGCGCTGGAGTAAAATTGATGCTCAAAGGGGAAAAATGTTTGGGACCAAAATGTCCGTTTGCTAAACGTTCTTATGCCCCTGGACAACATGGTCCTGATTCTCGTCGTAGTAAACTTTCAGGTTATGGTGCTCAACTTAAAGAAAAACAAAAAGCTAAAAGAATTTACGGTTTGATTGAAAGACAATTTGCCAATTATGTGGAAAAAGCTTCCAAAAAAACTGGAGACACTTCTAAAATTCTTTTATCTATGCTTGAATCACGTTTAGACAATGTGGTTTATCGTATGGGTCTGGGCAAATCACGTTTAGGAGCTCGTCAAATTGTTTCACATGGTTTGGTAAGAGTAAACGATAAAAAAGTTGATGTTCCTTCTTATAACGTTAAAATTAGTGATGTTGTTTCTTTGGGAACCAAAGGAAAAGGTAAAAAAGGTTTTGAAAATATTGGTGAAAAACTAAGCAAAACCGAAGCTCCAGCTTGGTTATCTATAAACAGCAAAGATGTTTCCGCCAAGGTTTTAAATGCGCCTCAAGTTGATGATGCCGGTTTTAATGCCAAATCTATCATTGAGTTTTATTCACGTTAAAAAATATTTAATATTTAAAACCATATGGAGAATTTATTATTACCGTCAAAAGTGGAGTTTAGCGAAAGTGAACAAGGTAATATCGGGGTGGTTACCGTTTCGCCTTGTTATTTCGGTTATGGCACCACTTTAGGAAATGCTCTTCGTCGCGTACTTTTATCTTCGCTTCCCGGAGCGGCTGTAGAATCCTTTAAAATTAAAGGGGTTCAGCATGAATTTTCTACCATCGAAGGTGTAAAAGAAGATATAGTGGAAATTATGCTTAATCTTAAACAATTGGTAATCAAAGTTTATTCCGAAGAACCGGTGACTTTGTCTTTGACCAAAAAAGGTCCAGGTGCGGTAACAGCAGCTGATTTTGATAAAAATTCCGCAGTGGAAATAATCAATCCTGAATTGGTTATCGCCAATTTAACTTCTAACAAAAACTTTGAAATGGAAATTACGGTTGGGGTAGGTAGAGGTTTTAGAACTGTCGAAGAAAAAGATAAACAGATGGTAGATTTAGGAACTATTTTGATAGATTCTATCTATACTCCGATAAAAGATATCGGTTACAGTGTAGAATATACTCGTGTGGGCGATATCACCAATTATGAGAAATTGGCACTGATTATCGAAACCAATGGTTCTATTTCACCAAAATATGCTTTGGAACAAGCTGTTGATATCTTGATGGAACACTTTAAAATTGTTGCTTCCGGTATTAAAACAGAAAAAGATTCTACAAAAGAAGAATTTATTTCTGCGGAAAAAGAAATTGAAGGTATTGACGAAGAATCAGTAATTAAAAATGAAAAAACTACTAAAGAAAAAGGAGAAAAGGTCGCGAAAAAAATCAAAAAAACGACTAAAAAAAGCAAATAATATATGAGACATAAAAGTAAAAAAATAACTTTGGATAGAAAAGCCGCTCCACGTAAAGCGTTATTGGCTAATTTAGCCGAAAGTCTGATTCTTTACGGAAAAATTCGTACCACCAAAGCCAAAGCCAGAGCTGCTCGCTCTACAGTAGAAAAATTGGTGACTACTGCCAAAAGAAATGATTTGAACGCTCGTCGTCAAATTGCTAAAATTCTTTATACTGAAAATGCGGTAAAAAAATTAATGGAAGTTTACGGCCCTAAATATAAAGAGGTTAAAGGTGGATATACCAGGGTGATTATTCTAAAAAACCGTATCGGTGACGGAGCCGAAGAAGCGGTTGTTGAATTTATTTAATTTATTGCGTTATGAATAGAAAGAAATTTGAATTTGATGCTACCGGCATGGCTCCGGGACGCTTGGCCACGCAAATTGCCAAAATCTTGATGGGTAAACACAAAGTCGGTTATGAACCTCGTTTGGATAAAGGTGATAAAGTGGTAATAACCAATGTTGATAAAATTAAATTTACCGGTAAAAAATTGGATCAAAAAGTTTATCGTCATCACAGTATGCACCCGGGTGGTTTAAAAGAAATTCCGGCTAAAAAGATTATGAAAGATGATCCTAAAAAAATAGTTTTACTTGCAGTCGCTAAAATGTTGCCAAAAAACAAACTACGCGATGGTAGATTGCTAAGAATATCTTTTAAATAATTTTTATGGTAAAAACAGTAAAAGCTACATTGAAAAATGTAAAAAATAAAGATGAAAATCGCGCCGTTGGTCGCCGTAAATCGGCTTCTGCTCGTGTTCGTATAGGCAAGGGTGAAGGTAAAATTACGGTTAACGGCAAAGATTACAAAGAATATTTTTCTTTTTTTGAACAAGGTGTTGTTGTAACTCCTCTAAAAACCTTGGCTAAAGAAAAAGATTTGGATATTTCTGTAAAAGTGAACGGTGGTGGTAAAAAAGGACAAGCCGTAGCCGTGCAACACGGCATTGCTCGTGCTTTATTAAAATGGAACGAGGACTTTAGAAAAACCTTGAAAGCCGCCAATTTATTAACTCGAGATCCTCGAGTTAAAGAAAGAAAGAAGCCGGGTTTGAAAAAAGCTCGCCGTGCCCCACAGTGGTCGAAGCGTTAAGCGAGACCAGTGTGGCAGAGGGGGGTCGGGGGAACTGGGTGTTCCACCGCGGAGGAGAGCAGCGAAGCGCTGAGAACCGTGGGTTCTTAGAGCGCGCAGCGCCCGCAAATGGTCCAAACGTTAAACTATTACTTCAAAAAAGCACTCCCAATTTGGGGGTGTTTTTTTATTTGTAATATTGACTTTTCCTTGAATATATGCTAATATATTCTGTTAACGTTCATTAACATTATTAGAGGGGAATAAAGTCATGGAAGACAAGCAGGTTCTCGGTTTTATTTTTGTGCCTGCCGAACAAGTGGAAACACAGGACAAACTGTCCGCTCGGACCATTGCGCGCTTGGAGAAAGCGTTGCAGATTCACCGGAAAGGAGAACATGTCTTTTTCGTAGTTTCCGGCGGGATATTCAATCCGCCCGAGATTCAGACGCAACCGGCCGGCAAACTGATGAAGGAATGGTTGATAGCCCAAGGAATCAACCAAGACCTCGTTCTTGTTGAGGATCGATCGCTTGATACCTACGAAAACATCGAGAGGTCAATGGCTTTGATAGGTACCAAGATCTGGATGAAACATTTTCCTTTCCAATACCAAGGGGTAACCTATGTCACGCCGTGCGAAGGAAAAGTGGTGATCGTGAGCGATCACTGGCACCTTAAACGGTTTAAGCGATTGATGGTGTGCAGCAAGATTCCGATTACTTTTGAAGAATCGAGATATAAACTTGGTTTCTTGGGAATCGTTAAAGAGATCGTTTTTCTTGTTATCACGTATTTTGATCCCGAAGGAGAGGGGTATTTAAATTGTTTCAACCGAGAGAGACGTCGTCAGAGTTGATAAAATTTTTGCCGGACCTATAAAGGTCCGGCTTTTTTGTATTTAAAAATGTTTTTTCAAGAGGTGTTTTTTTATTTGTAAAAAGCAAAAAAGCCTGATATACTACCAAAAGATTATGAGTAATAGTATTGCAAAAAATACCACTTTTATGACTATGGCTTCTGTACTCCAACGGGTCGTTTCTTTTGTTTACTTCATTATCATTGCTAGAATTATTGGGGCGGAGAATACCGGCGATTACTTTTTTGCTTTATCTTTTTCTACAATATTTTTAGTAATAGCGGATTTCGGTTTAAATAATGTTTTGACCCGTGAATTAGCGCGAAGTCAGGAAAAAAGTGGTGTTTTTTTAAACAATTTATTAAGTATCAAACTATTACTTGGTTTTGTTTCTTATGGTTTGATCATTTTAGCCGCAAATTTATTGAATTACAGCGAATCAACCAAACAATTGATTTATGTTGCCGGTATTACGGTAATTTTTGATAGTTTACAAAATCTTTTCTACGCATCTTTGCGCGCGGCACAAAATTTGCGCTATGAAGCCATTGGAATATTTTTATCACAAGTACTGACGATGATTATTGGCACCACAGCTTTGATTTTGGGGTGGCCTTTATATTTTTTGATTTTAGCTTATACTATTCCGAGTTTTTTGAGTGTTTTTTATTCCGGTTTTTTTGCAACCAAGATTTTATCTTTACGTTTTCGACTTTTGTGGCAAAAGGATGTTGTTAAACCTTTTTTATTGATGGCCATTCCTTTTTTTGCTGCCGCGATTATTGGAAAATTATATGCTTATAGTGATTCTCTTTTGATGAGTAAAATGTTGACCAAAACCGAGCTTGGCTATTGGAGTGTACCTTACAAGATAGTTTTTGCTTTTCAGTTTATCCCGATAGCTTTGACGGCTAGTATGTATCCGGCTATTTCAGCTTTGTTTGTTCAAGAAAATAAAGAAAAAATAGCTTACCTATTATTGAAAGGGTGGCGTTATCTTTTACTTGTCGCTATGCCGTTAACTTTTGGTATTTATACTATTGCTGATAAATTTATAATTTCTTTTTATTCTGCCGCTTACGCTCCGTCGGTAACGGTTCTCAAAGTTCTTATCTTTAGTTTGGTATTTTCTTATCTCAACTATACTATGGCCGCACTGCTTAATGCAGTTAACAAACAAGGAGAGCAAACATTATTAGTTTTGTCGGCTTTGATAATAAGTGTGTTATTAAATTTATATTTATTACCAAGATATGGCGTGATTGGAGCGGCTTATGCTGCGTTGTTTAGTAATGTTTTATTATCAATTTTTTCTTTTTGGCGGGTGAGAAAAATTATTTTATTGCCGATTAAAAATATAATAGTTTTGTTTGATCAGTTTCTATGGCCGTCCATTATCATGGCTGTCAGTGTAATAATTTTACAAAAATATTGGCACTTTTCTTTTTGTATTGTTGCCGGAATTCTTATTTATCTTTCCACGGCTTTTGTTTTTGGTGGATTAAATCGCGAAGATTTTAATATCAAAAAATTAATTATATAGTATGAAAACTCTACTTATTACTTTGGAATATCCGCCAAAAATCGGAGGTATAGCGTCTTATGTCTATAATTTTGTATCGCATTTACAAACAGACCAGCTGATAGTTTATGCTCCAAAAATAAAAGAAGACAAAGAGTATGATGCTAAAAACGATTGGAAAACTTATCGTTTTAATCCCTACTTTTCTTTTTTTTGGCCAAGATGGTTGCGTTTATTTTTACAAATTCGTAAAATTATTAAAAAAGAAAAAATAGAAAAAATTTACGTTCATCACGTATTACCCTCCGGTTACGTAGCTTTTTTATGTAAAAAGATTTATAAAATACCATACTATATTTTTTTTCATGGTACGGATTTGGAGGTTGGGTTGAAAAAAAAGGCAAGAAAAATAAAAATGGTTTGTAAAAATGCGGATAAAATCGTAGTTAGTGGAGAGTTTTTAAAAAATAAATTAATTTCTCGCTTGGAAGATCTAGAAAATAAAATTATTATTTTACACCCTTGTCCGGGAGATTTATTTTTAACACCGCAAGATCCGGAAGAATTGGAAAATCTAAAAGCAAAATTAGCGCTCAAAGGCAAAAAAGTTTTAATTTCGGTTGGACGTTTGGCTGATGGCAAGGGTTTTCCTCATATGGTCAGATTATTACCAAAAATTTTAGAAAAAATTCCCAACTTAGTTTGGTTGGTCATAGGTGATGGTCCGAAAAAGGAAGAGTTGATTAAAAATATTCAAAAAAATTATTTACAAAATGTCACTAGATTTATGGGGCTTGTTCCTTTGGCGGATTTACCAAAATATTATCAAATGGCGGATGCTTTTGTTTTGCTTACACATAAAGATGAAGGATTAGAAGAAGGATGGGGAACGGTATTTTTAGAAGCCAGCGCCTCTGGTTTGCCGGTTATTGCCGGGAGGGTCGGTGGAGTGGAAGAAACGGTTGAAAATTTAGTTACGGGTATATTAGTTGATATTTATCAAGATCAAGGCGTGGTTTCTGCAATTACTGAAATTTTGAGAAATTCTGAGTATGCTAAACAGATGGGAGAAGCGGGGAGAGAACGTATACTCCGAGAGTTTACGTGGGAGAAGCAAATTGCGAAATTAAAATAATTTTTAATTTTACAATTTTGCAATTTTTATTTAATTTAAAATATTCAATTTACAATTTAAAATTAAAGCATTAAAAATTAACTAAAAATTTTAAATTAAAAATTGAAAATTTATTGTATGGTCTCCATCATCATTCCTATCTATAACCACAAACACACTATTATTAAATCCCTTGAATCAATCATGGGGCAGACTTTCCGTCCCCTAGAAGTGATAATAGTCAACGATGGTAGCACAGACAAATTTGAGGAAATAGTGCCAAAATTGACCGAAATAGGCCGTATTAATAGAGTAGAGGTAAAAGTGCTCAATCAGGCCAATATGGGGGCTCCTAAGGCTAGAAATGAGGGTTTTTTGGCCTCTCATGGAGAGTACTTGATCTTCTGGGATGCAGACACTATTGGAGATCCCCAAATGCTCCAAAAAATGGTTAAAATATTAGATCAAAAGCCGGAAATTAGTTTTGTATATAGTGGGTTTAAATTTGGTTGGAAGAAGTTTAAGAATTGTGCTTTTGATTCGGAAAAATTGAAAGAATTTAATTTTATAGATATTACCAGTTTAATAAGAAGAAAAGATTTTGTTCCGTTTGATGAAAGTTTGAAAAAATTCCAGGATTGGGATTTTTGGTTGGGACTTTCTTTGTCCGGTAAAAAAGGGGAATGGATTAATGAAGTGTTGTATAAGAAAATTGTTCGTGGAAGAAAAGGAATTAGTTCCTGGTTACCAAGCTTTTTTTATAAGTTGCCGTGGAAAACGAAGGAAGTGAAAAAATATGAAGAAGCGAAAGAAATTATTTACAAAAAACACCATTTGAATTAGTATTAAGTAGATAGATTAAATATTTAAAAAACCACAGACATCTCGCCTGCGGTTTTTTGTCTCCCCTGAATATCCAACATCCTTCTCTCGTATCAGTATTATTTTTTTCTTTAATCCACTTTTTGTAACCAAAAACTGGAGGAAAAAGTTTCCTCGCGGTTGAACCAAATACTGCCAGTTGTCTTCTTCGCTGTCTCTTTTGTTCAAAACTCGACCTTCCGTCTACAACGGAAGGTCTCAAACAATTGAACAAATTTTGCTATAAGGCAAAACCATTCCAGTTCATCGCAACTGCTAATTATTTGGTTCAAATGCTCGGACTGGCGAATTGGCGGTGAAGGCGAACATTTAAAAATACGAACAAATTTTGTTAAGGAGTGGAGCGTTAAGAAATTCTACTGTTTGAGGAATGCAATGACGAGTTTAGAATTTTAGCGTAGCGACCTTTACAAAATTGTGAGGATTTTTAACAGTGAGCGATTTTCTTTCAGTCCATTTTCTTTTCTAAAAAGAAAGTGGACGAAAACCGCGAAGCAGGATAAAAATATTTAGTAAGAAGGATGTAGGAATAATAAGGAATATTTAATACTCCAATTTTTTATGTAGAAGAAAAATGACGAAAACTATTCCCATCACATGGAATAATACCGGAGAAGTGATATTGATAATCAAAAGAGAAATTAGAAGTGATAATGAAAGTTGATTGTTTTTTGTTTGTTTAAATAATATCCAAATCAAAGTGAGCCAAATGATAAATCCGATAATTCCCAGTTCACCAATAATTTCTAGGTAACCCCAATCGTAATGTGGAGTAGTAATTTCTTTTTTAAAAACAGGGGAGTAAACAACCAAACTGTCGCCTAAACCGTTGCCAACAATCGGATGAACTTTTATTTTTTCCCAAATTTTTGGCAATAACATCATGCGGGAAAGAGAACTATTTTCGGAATTGGGATCAACGATACTTTGAGCGCGACCAAGAAGTAAATTTAATCCTGTGTCTTTACCGTGAGTTATTATTAAATTTGTTGAACAAAAAATAGTTAGATAAATGATGGCGGATAGAATATAAATAGAAAAAGCTTTTTTCCAATTAGTTTTGTTGATAAGAAATAAAGCCCCAAAAATTATCGCCAAGTGATAAATGCGGGTAAAGTTAATTCCCAAAACAAAAAGTAAAGCGGATAGTACGGCGATATTTTGCCAAGTAATTTTTTCTTTGATTGTTTTGTAAAGCCAATAAAGTAAAATTGGGGCAAGTAGTAGTTGTTCATTGAGAACTAGTCGATAAAAATTTCCTCCCATTTCCGTGATTTTCCCCAAACCGATATCGCGATACCAATGGTAATAAGGACTAAACATCGCCAGCCACCCAGAAGAATATCCGATAAAAGTCAATAAAATAAATAAAGCATTGCCGATAATCGCGGCCAGAATCATTTTTTTGGCAAAAGCAATAAATTCAGTGTTGTCCAAAAGTTCTTTGAGTGGAAAGTAATAAAAAAGAAAAAAATAGGGGATAGCGTCGGAAAAAACTAAATTTACGGCATGTCCGTTGAAAAAACCGACAATAGTGGAAATTCCAGTGGATAACACCAGTAAACCAAAAATTATACTTATGATTTTGTTTTCTTTAATCAAAGGAATCAATTGTTTGTGTTTTAATTTTTGGAAGATAAAAATCAAAGCCGAAGATATCAAAAGCAAAGTACGAAGTGACAGTCCAAAAGCGGAAAGAAATCCTCCAGCCCCGCCCAAAATCAATTCAAACGCGATAAAATACCAACCTTCTCTGCGACGGGCAATTAGCAAAGCGGCGGTAATGCTCAAAAAGAATAATGTCAAAACAGTATTCATCCAATCACCCGGTTGGAAATAAAAAGAGAAGACGCGGAGTAGCGCGTAGTCAAGTAAGAGTAGATATGCGGGGTAAGTGGAGAACATAATTATAAAGAATATCAAATTTCCAATATCCAATGTCAAATCAACGACAAATATCAAATTTGTAATTGGACATTTGGACTTTGAAATTGATTGGAAATTGGTAATTTGACATTTGAAATTTATTTTAGGTATCCATTCACAAACGCCTTTGTATCCATCGGTTTCTTTCCCTCAATCTGTAATTCAAGTACTTCGATTGAATTTTGTCCGCATCCAATAAACAACTTTCCGTTTTCGGCAATAAATTTTCCTTGTTCAATATTTTTTTCAATAGGTTTGATATCCAAAAGTTTTACTCGCTTATCTCCCCAAAAAGTAAATATTCCTGGCCAAACATAAAGTCCGCGGAATTGATTGTAAATATCTTGTGCAGACTTTGTAAAATCTATTTTGCCGTCTTCACGATCAAACATTTTGCATAAAGTTTTTTCTTCGTGATTTTGTTCTTGCGGTTTTGTTTTTCCATCCAAATATTCTTTTATGGTTTTATTCAGAAGTTTACAAGCCGGTAGTAACATTTTTTCACTTAGAGTCAAATAATTATCGTCATATGCAATGGTGATTTTTTCTTGCGCTAAAATAGGTCCATGATCCATTTTACTATCCATAAGCATAATAGTTGTGCCAGTTTCTTTTTCGCCGTTTAAAATTGCGGATTGAATAGGGGAGGCACCGCGGTATTTGGGAAGTAGGGAAGTATGAATATTGATACTTCTATGTTTAGCTGAATCTAACACTATTTGCGGGATGATAAGTCCGTATTGGCAAACAATATTTAAATCCGCATCCAAATTTGGCATTTCATAGTTTTTTAAACTCTCTGGTTGGAAAATAGGAATATTTTTTTCTTTTGCCAATATTTTCACCGGAGACATTTGTATTTCTTGTTTCCTACCTGTGGGTTTATCTGGCTGGGTAAATACGGCGATAACTTCAAAATCGGAATCATTTATTAGTGATTCCAAAACTCCTCTGCCAAATTTTTCCGTTCCAAAAAATACAATTTTTATCATAAGGTTTTTTCCGCATGTCTTATTTTTTTTGTTTTGTCTATAAAGAGAATTCCGTTAAGATGATCTACCTCGTGTTGAATAACGCGAGCAGGGAAGTCTTCTGCTTCAAAACAAATCGTACTACCATGTTCATCCAGTGCTTTAACTTTAATTTTTTTATAACGTTTTACCCAACCATAAACTCCGGGCACGGACAAACAACCCTCTTCATCAAGGGTTTTGATTATGCTTTTTTTCTCCCAGACCGGATTTATTAAAACTAAATCTTTTTCTTTTGTTGGAGTAAAGTCTTTGGCGATAAGACAAACCATGAGAGATTCTCCGACTTGTGGAGCGGCGATACCGACACCATCACGGATGTACATGGTTTCTGTTAAGTCTTTGATAAATTTTTTGAATTTTTTTGAATCAATATCTTCTTTGGTAAGTTGTTTGGCAACTTTACGCAAAATAGGATTTGGTTCAGAAAATATTTCTAATAACATATTATTTAAAATATTTTTTAGCACATTCCAGCAATCCGGAAACAAAGAATTTTTCTAAATTACTTTTTATTTCATCATAAGGCATCCAAACGTAATCCACATGTTCATTGCTGATTTTTATATCACCACTGATAATACTAGCTTCGAATAATAAATAAAAGTAACGGACATCTTTATTTAATCTATGTGAAAAATCTTCATGTCTGCCGTAACCAACCGGATTGTCGTTTAATAATTGATATTTTAGTTCATTACCAACTTCTTCTTCAACTTCACGTTGAAGAATTTTTGGTAAATCTGTTTTAAACTCTTCTTCATCAATACGTCCACCGGGAAAATCGTAATAACCATTATAAGCGCTAGTATTATTGCCCCCTACTTTTAATAATAAAATTTCATTGTTTTTATTTTTAATAAGTAGTTTTAATGATATTTGGTAATAATCATGAGTTTTTGGCATATTTTTAAAGTGATAACAATGTATTCGGGTTTGGATCCACCTTCCAATTTTTGGGAATAAGTTTGTTTATTTCTTTAACTACCTGGCGATAGTTATTATATTCCAAACGAACTAGCAGAATATAGCGATATTGTCCTTTTTGTAAAAAGGGGATTGCTTGATGCGGACCGCTTATATTAGCGCTTTTTTGACTATTTGTCAAGTTCTCCAGTTTACTTTTGAGTTCCAAAGCTTCTTTTATTGCTAAATTAGCATTAGTTTTTAAAATCGATAATTTCAGCCAAAAATTAAAAGGAGGATATTTAAAAATACGTCTTTCTTGAAGTTGTTTTTTATAAAATTCAATAGGATTGTTTAAAGAAGAAAAAAGATAATGATCTAAATAAGATCCTTGTAAGATTATCTTTGTTTTTAAATCACTTCTATAAAAAGAGTCGCGTATTTTTTGCCAAAGATGTTCGATATTTTTGTATTCTGCTGAAACAAGAGCTGAATCAGTATTGAGAAAACTCATTAATTTTATTTGTGACCAAGGAATAAGGTTCCAAGCCATTTCTGTACCTACATAAATTGTGCCTGGTTTATGTTCAAAAGAGGCATCTTTTTCGTTTTCTGAATCGAAGCGTATGATTTGAAAGTGTTTTAATTCCGGTTCTTTGCGAAGTTCTTTTTCCACGCTTTCCGTTCCGGGATTACGCATTTTCAAATTGAAACTTTGACAGTTCGGGCAAGATCCAAAAAGAGGTTGAACGATTTCGCAAAAATTACAACGCATCTCTTTTTTTGTACCAAAATAAGATAAAGGTCGACCGCATTTTTGACAAAGAAGGGGTTTTTTACAATCACCGCAAAAAAGATATCCGGCGCTCCCTTTTTTGTTTAGAAAAAGAAAAGCGGATTCATTTCTCGCTAAATTTTTTAAATCTTGTAAAAGTTCAAAGCTTATCGGTGAAAAATTTTTGGCTCTTTTTTCTAAATTCAAGTCTATTAGTTTTATTGAATTTTTTAAAATTGATAGTTCTCCGAAAGAATCGTATTTTTTTTCTTGAGCAAAATAAAAAGAAGAAACTGATGGAGTATGGGATGTCAAAAAAACTTTACAACCTGTAAATTTTGAAAGTAATAAAGCGGCGTCGCGAGTATGGTATCGAGGAGCCATATCCCATGATTTATAATTTTCATTACCTTCATCAAAAATAAAAATATTTTTTAAATTTGTCCAAGGTAAAAAAAGAGCTCGGCGTGTACCGACTACTACCACATCGTCATTTTTGCGTATTTTTTGCCAAAGAACTCCGCTATTTTTATCGGTTGTGTCGCTGCTGAGAATTTCTAAAGGAAAATCTTTTTTTAAAAATAATGAAATATTTTCAATATCCGATTTTTCCGGAACCAAAATAAATTGCTGGCCGGAATAAGATAAATTTTTAATTAAAAAATTCGTTATATCTTGTTTATTTTGAAAAATAATTGTTTCCGGTTTTTTTATTTCTTTAAAATTTTTTATTTCTGAAAAATTTCTAGCGGTTAGACTGGTAAAAAATTTTTTGGTAAATTTAGGAAAACTGAATTTATAAATAAACCCCAAATCAGTGGCATAAAATTCGGAAATTTCTTTAAAAAAATTTAAAATATCTGATGGCAAAAAAGATGCTGAGAAACAAATTTTATTTAAAACGCGCAGTTTTGTTTGCGCGTTCAAACGATTTCTGTTTTGGTCTAGAGAATAAACCAGACCATACTCATTTCCGTTACGAAATGGTACTTCTACCAATTGTCCGATTTGAATTTGTTTTTTTAAATTTTCCGGTACCAGATAATCAAAGTAGGCGATATTAGGAGGCATTCTTTTGAAAAGGATAATTTGAGCCAACATATTTTAAAATTCGTAATAGGAGGTTAAATAACCGACACCGAAAGGATTTTCGTAATTTAATTGTTTATAAGAACAGTTGATACCTTGTAAAATACCCAGTAGTATCAAGAGAGATCGAAAACCGCATTCAGCGGCGGAATTTATAAAATCAGGAGTAAATTGCAACATCCCGGAAACATTTTGCCGAGAAAGCATATCTTGAATTTTAATATCAAAAATTTTTCCATTTGGCGAAAAACCGGCTGGGGATTCGGAAGTTAGAGCGTGAGAAAGGTCTCCCGAGGCTATAACGGCAATACGTTTATTACTATTTAAAATAACCTCTTGTAAAACGTTTCCGAATTCTACATGTTGTTTAGGGCTTAAATCACAAAAACCAATTTGAAGAACAGAAATATTTTTCAAATGTGAAGCGAGAAAAAACAAAGGCACACCACTGCCATGATCCAAATTTTTTTCTCCAATAGTGGCAAGTGGTAAATTTTGCTCAAAAACAGCTCTGCGAATTTTGTAAGCTAACATACCATCTCCTTTGAATTTTAATTTGGTGGAAATATCTCCAAATTCAGTAAAATCAGTTTCGTACTCAGGACAAACGTTCACGGTAAAAGCATCGGAAAAATAACTCCCATGAGGAGAGATAACAATGATAACATCTGGATGAGAGGTATATAAAACTTTTTCCATTTGCAAAAAAGCTTTTTTTGTTTTTTCAATTTTTTTAATTTCTTCTTTACCAATCGTAGGAATCAGTAAAGGAGGGTGCGGTGTAATACCGGCAAAAACTAAAGACATATTTTTTAAGGTTTTTGATTGGCTAAAGTGGCAAATTTTTCAGTTACGGTCCATTGAGTAAGTTTGTCCGGTTCAACAAAGCGATTTTTTGAATCGGTGTTTCCTAAAGTAACTACGATGTATTGTTTTTTTTCTATTGTTTTGAGGTAAGCTTCCAGAGCTTGTTTGGTAACAGTGCCATAATAATTAGTATTGGCGGGGTGTTTAAAAAATCCTTTCTTTCGAAGCATTATTTGTAGCTCTTTTACCTTGGAGTTAGTTGAGCCGTATTTAAGAGTTTCGGCTAAAGATAATATAGGATCATTACTTTTACCCTCTACCAACATAACTAAAGTTGCACCGGCTTCATTGGTAAATCCGGTTTTGCTGGCCAAAATCGTGTAATATTTATTGGCAGAAGTTAGAAGTTTGTTGGTATTAATTATATTCAAACTTTGTGAAGTTTTTCCATTAATTTTGGTAAACTTATAAGTTTTTAAATTTAGAGCGTTTTTAATTTCAGATTTAGTTAAAATTTTGGTAAATATTTTTAACAAATCGCGTGGTGTTGAAACATTTTTTTCGCTTAGACCAGAAGTGTCAGTAATTAGCGTATTGTCAGCGCCCCAATTTTGTAAACGAAGATTAATATTATTGATAAATTCATTTTCATTTACACCGCTATTTTGAGCGATAAGTCTGGAAGCGTTATTGGCCGAACCAATTAACATTCCGTATAATAAATCTTTATTTTTAATTTTATCGCCATCTTTTAAATTTAGCGGATTTCCTTCGGCATTTTGATTTTTACTATTAAATACGGAAATTTTATTTAAATCAAAATCCGTAGAAATCGCTTCAAAGGCGGTAAGGAGCTTGGTTAAAGAAGCTATAGGACGTGAAGTGTCAATATCTTTGCCAGAAATAATTCTTCCACTTGGATATTCAGCGACGATATAAGCCGGGATACTTGTTTTAAAGAGATCCTCAACTGGGGCTTCGCTATCTCCCAAATAAATATCTTTGGTTGAAACCAAGCTGTTGTTTACATAAAGCGAAGTTCCTTCGGCCATTGCCAAAAGAGTCGATAATTCTACTGGAATAACATTTTTAAAATTATAACCCATGGCGGCAAAAGTTTCTTCATCGCTAATACGTCTTTTTTTACCTTTATCTATTACATAAAAAATATTTCGGTCTTTAATTCGCAATAAAGTACCATCGGCAAAAGTGATTAATTTATCGGAAATCGGATAAGAAGCAATATCTTTTTTCTTCAAATTTTCAATTTCAAGTCCGGGAAAATTGGCTTTAGCCACTTCGCTTGAAAGCAAAGGATAGAGAACTTCGTCCTTTAACAAATAGTGTGCATTTTTTGCATCAATAATTTTATAGATAACACCTTGTGGTTTAGTAGTAGAAACGGTAATAAGCGGTCCTATTTCATACGAACCCAAATCTATTTCTTTGGCCTCGACTATTTCTTGCGGGTTATATCCTAATTTTCGCACAACGGCTTCATTTTCAAAAGGTCTTTTTATATCATAATCTAAAAGATAATAACGATTTTCAGTTTTGATAATGGAATAATTCGGAAAGTTTATTGAAGTACCGTTAGAATAATTTAATAAATCAGCATCAGATACTGTTACCGCTAAGTTTGGATCAGCACGAGATAGTAATACATTTTTACTTTCAAATAAACGTTTTTTACCATCAACTATCAGATAATATTGCAAAGTGGAAGCATTTTGCAGAATAGTTCCGTTTGGATAATAACCAACAAACCAATTATTCCAGATTCGCCAAAAATTTTTATTACCTTGCAGGTGAGGAGTATAAGTATAAAGAAAAGCCGTGGCCCAACTTTGAGGAACAATTTGTTGATTATTAATAAATACCGGAGAGTTTATTTTTTTAACCACCCCGTGACTGGTATTGTTGTAATACCAACGAATAATCCCAGCCGCATTGTCTACTTGTTTAGCAAAACCTTTGTACTTTTGAATTTTCGGATCGTTCATACTGCAAGAATCACAAACCGCATAACCCATCGCCCAGTCCAATTTTTTTTGAGTTGGATTATTATCGGTTATCAAGCTTTGTTCTTTTTGTAAATTAACTAAAAGAAATTTCGGATTTATCGTATAACGTTGAGCGGCGTCATAAATAATTTGAGCAGCGGATTTATATTTACTATCAACATCAGTTTCAAAGTAACGAGCCAAATAACTATTTTTACTTTCTAAAAATTTTTGTATTTCACTTATACCCATCGCTGAACACATTTGCATTTCTTCATCGGTAATAATGAGATTGGGGTTAAATTCTGCTTGGGTAAGCAAAACATTCGGATTAAAAAAACCAAATAAATAGATAAAAATAAGGATAATTTTAAAATATCTCATAAAGAAAAAATCTGAGTTTATTACTTTTATATTTTAACATTTTTTAGAATATAAAACAACCCTCTTTTTTGAGGGTTGTTTGTTTAATTATTTAATTACAATTTCGTTTTTGTTAAGCGATATTTTAACTTTTTGATTCTCTTTTATTTTTCCTTCAATTATCAAGAAGGATATTTTATCCAATAATTCGTTTTGAATAACTCTTTTTAACGGTCTGGCACCATAGGAAATATCGTAACCTAAACGAGCCAAATGTTTTTTAACTTTTATATCAACATTTAATTGAATTTTCTTTTCTAACAACCTTTTTTCTATAGACTCCAGTTGTAAATCGACTATTTTTTCTATTGCTTGTTCACCCAAAGAATGAAAAATAATGGTCTCATCTATACGATTAAGGAATTCTGGTTTAAAATGATCACGCAAAGATTCGATAATTTTTTCTTTGATTTTTTCTTCATTTTTATTTTTTTCTTTTTTACCATCAGCAAAACCAAATTCACCACTGTTACGTAAGTTTAATATTGCCTCACTACCTAGATTGCTGGTCATAATAATTACGGTATTTTTAAAATTAACCGTTCTGCCTTTAGCATCGGTAACACGACCATCGTCCAAAATTTGTAACATAATATTAAAAACATCAGGATGAGCCTTTTCGATTTCGTCAAATAAAATAACGCTGTATGGTCGACGACGAACGATTTCTGTTAATTGCCCTCCTTCGTCATAGCCTATATAACCGGGAGGAGAACCAATAATTTTACTAACACTGTGTTTTTCCATATATTCACTCATATCTATTCTAACTAAAGATTCAGAAGTATCAAACATAAATTCTGCCAAAGTTTTGGCTAACTCGGTTTTCCCCACACCTGTTGGTCCTAAAAATATAAAAGATCCAATAGGACGATTTGGTTCAGAAATACCCGCACGTGAACGTCTTATAGCTCGCGCCACTGCGGATACCGCCTCTTTTTGACCGATAATATGTTTATTTAATTCTTCTTCCATATGAGCGAGTTTTTCAGTATCGTTTTGCAACATTTTAGTAACTGGTATTCCTGTCCAGCGCGCCACTACTGTAGCAATATCATTTTCAGTAATTTCTTCTTTTAAAATTCCACGATTTTTTTGCAATTCGCGCATTTTATTTTCTACTATTTTTATTTCTTTTTCCAATTCCGGAATTTTTCCGTAACGCAATTCAGCAACTTTTTGTAAATCGCCTTGTCTTTCCTGAATTTCCGCCTGTTGTTTAGTTTTGTCTATTTCTTTTTTCAAGTTATGAATTTTTTCTATTATTTCTTTTTCGTTTTTCCATTTAGCTTCCAGTTCAGTGGCTTTTTCTTTATTTTCCGCCAAATCTTTTTCCAATTCAGATATTTTTTGTTTAACATCTTCCGATTTTTCATTATTTAAAGCTCTTTTTTCAATTTCTAATTTCATAATATATCTTTTCAATTTATCAAGTTCTTCAGGCATAGATTCTACTTCCAAACGCAATGCGGAAGCGGCTTCGTCTATCAAATCTATGGCTTTATCCGGTAAAAATCTGTCAGTTATATATCTTTCTGATAGTTTAACTGCAGAAACAATGGCTGAATCAGTAATTCTAACCCCGTGATGAACTTCGTATTTTTCTTTAATTCCGCGTAAAATGGAAATAGCATCGTCTTCGTTTGGTTCTGCGACTAAAACCGGTTGAAAACGTCGTTCCAAAGCCGCATCTTTTTCAATATATTTCTGATATTCTTTGAGGGTAGTAGCACCGATTGCTCGCAATTCACCACGAGCAAGCATAGGTTTGAGCATGTTAGCCGCATCAATTGATCCTTCAGATGCTCCAGCTCCAACGATAGTATGTAATTCGTCGATAAATAAAATAATTTTTCCAGCCGCAGCATCAACTTCTTTGAGCACTGCTTTGAGACGATCTTCAAATTCACCTCTAAACTTTGAACCAGCAACAAGAGAGGAAATATCTAGCGTTATCAATTCTTTGTTTTTGAGAGATTCGGGAACATCGTTGTTTACAATACGTTGCGCCAAACCTTCAGCAATGGCGGTTTTACCCGTTCCGGGTTCACCGATAAGCACCGGATTGTTTTTGGTTTTACGAGTGAGTATTTGCATCACGCGACGAATTTCTTCGTCTCGTCCGATGACCGGATCTATTTTTTCTTTACGTGCCAATTCCGTTAAATTTTTTCCGTATTTTTTTAAAGCATCGTATTTACTTTCCGGTTCCGGAGAATCTACTTTTTGGTGTCCGCGAATAGAAGCTAGTACTTTCAGTACTTCGTCATAGTTTATTTTGAAAACATTTAAAATTTCACTGATTGGATTTTTTCCGGAAAGCAGAGAAAGAAAAAGATGCTCTACACTGATATAATCATCACCCATTTTTTTGGCAATTTCTCCAGAATTTTGCATAACAAAAACAGTGGCTGGAGAAAGCATGAGTTGCCCATTTTGAAGCAGGGGAGAAGCACCTGGATTTTTCGGTAATCCATTTACCATTTTTTCTATTTCAGTATGAATTTGGTTTAAAGAAACATTTAATTTGCGTAAAACTGAACTTACCACACCCTCTTCATCTTGCAACATGGCAAGCATTAAATGAGGCGGGTCTACCTGTCTTTGACCGTTTTGAGTGGCAAGTTGTGCAGAAAGTTGAATAATCTCCTGTGATTTATTAGTAAAATTATTTGGAAACATATAATATTAAAAGATTATAAAATTACAAGATTATAAGATTTTTGGTTTACTACATGAAACACTGGGCATTCTTTATGTGATTATCACTCCATGACGGAGAGTGATAATATTGTAACACGAGATAAAAATTTGTCAAATAGGTGTGGTTATTGACAAAATTATATATAACCAGTATATTAATTAGTCGTTCATTAATTGTTTTGGGGAGTAAATCATGAAAGACAAGATTTTTACCGCTGAACAGGCGCTTTTGGAGTATAAAAAAGATATCGCCAAGAGAGCGATAAAAAGAGCTTTGACTTTCTATCTTTGCTCCATGCTATTATCAGTCACTATTGGCTATGTTTATGGCCAGGAAGCCAAAAATTGCTCCGATGGTTGGTTGGTTGGCGGAATCTTTGTCTTTATATTCTCTGTTTTTACTTTGCTTGCTTATTATAAAGACAGGGAAAATCTGGAGCGTGAATACGGATTACATAAAGATGGGGCTTAACAAGCCCCTTTTTTGTTTGAATTTTTTCGATAAATAAGGTAAAATATACCGGTTAACGTATTTTGAATATGGAAGAACAAGAAAAACAAGAAAAGTTAGATTTGGGTTTAGTAAAACAAACCCTAAAGCTTTTTGCTGGCTTTTATAAAAAAAGGTGGAATTTTTTGGTATTAATGCTTATTTTTACCGTTATTAATCAAATTTTGGATATTATTGTTCCGATTTATTATAAAAAAATAGTTGATTTTTTATTCACCGGAGCTTTTGAAATAGCTATAAAAGTTTTATTGATTGTTTTTGCTTTAAAGCTAACATCCTTTGTCTTTCAACGTGCATATTTTTTTGTTGTTAGTTATTTTGAAACATATGGAGATAAGGATATTCAACAGTTTTGTGTTATTCGGATGCTTGAACATTCTTTTTCTTTTTTTAATGATCAATTTATCGGTTCATTAGTTCGAAAAATAAATAAGTTTTCCGGAGCATTTCTTACCCTTAATGATATTTTATTTTTTGAATTGAGTAATTTATTTATAGGCACAGGTGGTATATGTTTTGTATTGTATGGACGTAATCCTGGCCTAGCTTACGGAGTTTTGATCTGGTTATTATTTTTTATTTTACTTAATTTGTTGGTTTTGAAAGGTAAAATGAAAATAGATATAGAAAGTAATAAAGAGGGTAACAAAGCCACCGGATATGCGGCTGATGTTTTTGCCAATTATGCCAATGTTAAGCTTTTTAATAAGACCGAGGAAGAGATTAAAAATTTAGAAAATAAAAACGAAACTATTCGTTTGCTCAATTTAAAAAGTTGGCGTTACGGTATTTTATTTTTTGCCATCCAAGGTTTTTTGTTTATTATTTTGGAAATAGGTATCAATTATTTAGCTATTAGACTTTATCAAAAAGGTGTTTTGACCATCGGTGATTTTGTGATGATTCAAGCCTACGTAGTAATGATTATGATGAATGTTTGGGGTTTAGGCAGATCTATCCAACGACTCTATGAATCTATGGCGGATGCCACAGAGATGACCGCGATTATTATCAAAGAAACGGAAGTTGTTGATGTAAAAAATGCCAAAAATATCGAAGTGAAGAAAGGGGAAATAATTTTTGATAAAATAAATTTTGGCTATAAAGAAAACGCTGAAATTTTTCAAAATTTTTCCTTAAAAGTAAAAGATAATGAAAAATTGGCATTAGTAGGGCCTTCCGGTTCGGGCAAGTCAACGGTTATAAAATTATTGTTACGTATGTATAACTTGGCTTCCGGTGAAATAAAAATAGATAAACAAAACATTGCCGAAGTTGCCAAAGAAAGTTTATGGGAAAATATATCTTTTGTACCACAGGATCCGGCATTGTTTCATCGGTCTCTTTTTGAAAACATTGCTTACGGCAAAAAGAACGCTACCAAAGAAGAAGTGATTGAAGCTGCTAAAAAAGCTTATGCTCATGATTTTATCTCACAGTTGAAAGATGGTTATAATACGGAAGTCGGAGAAAGAGGTATCAAACTTAGTGGTGGAGAAAGACAGCGTGTGGCTATTGCTCGGGCTATACTAAAGAACGCTCCTATTTTAATAATGGACGAAGCCACATCTTCACTTGATTCCGAATCTGAACAGTTAATTCAAAAAGCTTTGGAAAATTTAATGAAAGAAAAAACCGTTATTATCATTGCTCACCGTCTATCTACAGTTGCAAAAATGGATAGGGTGGTGGTGATGGAAAAAGGAAAAATAGTTGAAGAGGGGACTCATAATGAACTAATTAAAACGAAAGGTCTTTATGCAAAATTGTGGCATATTCAAGCCGGTGGTTTTATAGTTTAATTTTGAGATATAGTTTTATAAAATAACTTATGAAAAAACTGGAAATATTAGAACCACAGTATACATTTTCGGAAAAAACCCAGCTTTTGGAATGGGCGAGAATTGGTATTGAAAATTATTTAAAAGACAGATGGATAATCCAGACCATGACCAATAATCAAATGTTGAAACGCAAAGTCGGTGTTTTTGTGACCCTGTGGAAACAAAACCAATTGAGGGGGTGCATGGGGATAATACAAACTGATAAACCTTTAAATGAATCTGTGGTGGAGATAGCCATAGAAGCTGCAACCAAAGACCTGCGTTTTCCTCCAGTTAATTTAAGTGAATTAACAGAAATCAAATTGGAGCTTTCTATACTTTCATCTCTTAAAAAAATTAAAAATATAAAAGACATTGAATTGGGTAAACACGGTGTGATGATAGTTCAAAATAAAAAAAGCGGAGTTTTCCTTCCGGAGGTGCCCTTGAAAGAAGGATGGAATCCAGGGACTTTTTTGGAAGCTCTGTGTGTAGAAAAAGCCGGACTACAGGCAAATGCTTGGATGGATAAAAATACTGATTTATATGTTTTTACCACAGTTAAAATCAAAGAAGAATAAAAAAAATAGACCCCGGTATTAAACCAGGGTCCAGAGAGTGATCAGGGAATAGGAGTAATTACTCCCCCTAAATTAGGGAATTAATCGTCGTCGGGAAACGACGGGAATAATTCTTCCAACTCCCCGAAAGAATGAACAAACGACTTTTCCATAGTCGGAACCAAGACTTCATTTTCTTCCAAAATGATGTCTTCGGAAATAAAATCTTCAAAATGGCTGGACATGGACGCACCTCCGAAAAAAAGTTTAGATTAAAGAAAAACTTTTCTTTAACCGGAAGAATTATAACACATTTTTATCAAAATGTCAAGAGTCTATATGAAATTTTGCCAGATAAATATCGATAATTTAAGCCTTAAAGAATCTAGAAATAAGGTTTTGGATTTTTTAAATTTTACCAGTTCCCATAAAGTATTTACCCCGAATCCTGAATTTATCGTTGCAGCACAAAAAGACGAAAAATTCAAAGAAGTTTTAAACAAAGGGGATTTAAATATTTGTGACGGTTTTGGTCTAGGCTTATTTTCCGGTTGTCCACGAATACCAGGGGTGGATTTTATGATAGAAATTTGCAAAATCGCGGCTGAAAAAAACATTGGCGTATATTTACTTGGATCAGATAGTGATGAAATCGTGAAAAAAACGGCAGAGAATTTACAAAAACAAATCCAAAATTTAAAGATTAGTGGGTACGATAAAGGTTTGATGATGGAAATAATATCCAACCCGCCTTCGTCCCAAAGGGACTACGGACAGGCAGGTATTCAATATCCAATATCTAATTATAATAAAGAAGAAAATAGTTCAATAATTAAGAAAATTAATGACTCGGGAGCAAAAATCCTCTTCGTCGCTTTTGGTATGAACAAACAAGAGCGTTGGATAGATGAAAATTTAGCTCAAATGCCCAATATTAAAATAGCCATGGGGGTTGGGGGATCATTTGATTATATATCCGGAATTGTGCGTCGAGCCCCTTGTTTTTTGCGAAAAATTGGTTTAGAATGGTTGTATCGTTTATTTAAACAACCAAAACGTTTAGGAAGAATTTCAAACGCTATAATAGTATTTACTTATATTGTTTTAAAAAACAAAATTTTCAAAAAAATATGATAAAAACCAGATTTGCTCCAAGTCCGACCGGATATTTGCATGTGGGAGGTTTACGAACTGCTCTTTATTCTTATTTATTTGCCAAAAAAAATAGTGGTAAGTTTATTTTACGCATAGAAGATACAGATAGAGAAAGATATGTCTCAGACGGAATTGCAAATATTTTAAAATCTCTTTATTGGGCAGGGGTTATTCCGGATGAAGGTGTGCAAATGAAAGAAAATGGAGATGTTTATCAGACTGGCGACTGCGGTGGGTCCTATATCCAATCCGAGCGCCTACCAATTTATAGAAAATATGTAGATGAGCTTTTGGAAAAAGGAGATGCTTATTATTGTTTTTGTACCAGTGAGCGTTTGGAAGAATTACGACAACTCCAACAATTAAATAAATTACCAACAGGTTATGATCGACATTGTCGAGAAATTCCGCTCGAAGAAGCAAAAAAACGTGTGGCTCAGGGAGAAAAATATATTATACGCATGAAAATGCCACTTAGCGGCGAGACCTCTTTTGTTGATAAAGTCAAAGGAGAAGTTACAATAAAAAATGAGTTAGTAGACGATCAGGTGATTCTCAAAAGTGATGGTTATCCAACCTATCACTTGGCGGTAGTGGTGGATGATCATAGTATGGGAGTAACTCATATTATTCGCGGTGATGAATGGATAAGTAGTGTTCCTAAACATATTAATCTTTATAAAATGTTTGGTTGGGAAATACCGACGATGGCACATTTACCGCTTTTACTTAATTCTGACAAAAGCAAGCTCAGTAAACGACAAGGGGATGTTTCGGTAGAAGATTATCAAAAAAAAGGGTATTTACCTCAAGCCTTAACTAATTTTGTAGCTTTTTTGGGATGGAATCCCGGAGATGAAAGAGAAATATTTAGTTTGGAAGAATTGGTAAAAGAATTTTCTTTAGAAAAAATCGGTAAATCCGGAGCTGTTTTTAACTTGGAAAAATTGGATTGGTATAACTCCCATTATATTCGTGCTTTGCAAGGAGAAGACTTACTAGTACAAGCTACACCTTTTATTTTAGAGGCTAAATTAATGACTGAAGCTGAAATGCAAAATAAGAAAGATTGGTTATTAAAAGCTTTAACTTTGGGGAAAGAAAGAGCCAACACCTTGGTTCAGTTAGCTGAAAATATAGCATTTTTATTGAAAAATCTAGATTATCAAAAAGAGCTTTTGGTTTGGAAAAAAGGAAGTTTAGAAGAAGTAAAAACAATTTTGCCAGAGTTAAAAGAATTATTGAACAATTTTAGTGTTCAAAATTTTGAATCTAAAAATTTGCAAGAAAAGATAGGGGAGTGGACAACTCAAAAAGGATATAGCAATGGTAGTGTCTTGTGGCCATGGCGAGTGGCATTATCTGGAATGGAAAAATCCCCACCACCTTTTGATATTGCTGAAGTCTTGGGTAAAGAAGAGGTTATAAAAAGAATAGAAGAAGCTTTAAATAAATTATAAAAATAAAAATACTCAACTTAATGCAAGTTGGGTATTTTTTTCTTGGCAATAAATTTAAAAAATGTTATAATATTATCATGAATAAAAACTTAAAAATATTTTTTATTGCTTTTTTGGCAACATTCATTTTGGTGCCGGTTTTTGTTTTTTCCCAAACGGTTAGTATTGCCAGTAATGCCGATGAAATTACGGTTTTAAATAAAGAAATTACCGCTCGCAAAGATAAAATTAAACAATTAGAAGATACTATAGCTGTTTATCGCAAAAATATAGCTCAAAAACAAACCGAGGCTGTTTCTTTAAATAATCAATTGAGCATCTTGGAAAATAAAATAAAACAAACCGAAGCGGAAATTTCCATGGCTCAATATAAAATTGATGAAACTAAACTGGAAATAGAAGCTCTACAGCTTGGTATTGAAGATAAACAAAAAGTAATCACTAAACAAAAAACGTTGGTGGCTGAAATAATTCGCAATATTCACGCCAATGATCAAAAGAATTATCTAGAAATTCTTTTAACCAACGATACTTTTGCTGATTTTTATAGTCAGGCCCAGTATTTAAAAAGCGTTTATGTAGATTTAGGTAGATCGGTCAAAAATTTACGTGTTGCCATGGAAGATTTGGCCAACAAAAAAGATCAAGTTGAAGCTAAAAAGAAGATCTATGAAGAACAAAAATTTACTTTAGAAAACAAAAAACTGGATCTAAAAGAACAATCTGGTACTAAAAAAGATCTTTTAGCCGAAACTAGAGCCTCGGAACTTAAATATAGTACTTTGCTTGAAAGTTTAAAAAGGCAATATCAGGTAATCGAAGGAGAAGTTCGCTCTTATGAAGCGGAAGTACGTAAAAAATTGGAAGAACAAAATCGTTTCAAAAATATGAGTAGTTCCGGTGATTTAAGCTGGCCGGTACCTTCTCGTTATATCACCGCCACATTTAATGACCCTACCTATCTTTATCGTCAAGTATTTGAACACAATGCCATAGATATCAGAGCAGCTCAAGGAACAGCTGTTAAGGCTGCTACCGCCGGTTATGTCGGAAGAGCCAAAACTTGTACCACGGCCTCTTGTTATAGCTATGTTTTATTAATGCACACTGGAAACCTTTCTACAGTTTATGGTCATATGAGCAGTATTTCAGTGAAAGAAGATGCTTTTGTTAATCGAGGTGATATTATTGGATATTCTGGTGGAAAACCAGGTACTGTCGGTGCCGGACCTTTTACTACGGGGCCTCATTTGCACTTTGAAGTTCGTAAAAACGGCATCCCTGTCAACCCGGTAAACTATTTGCAAGACTAATTGACAAATCTTTTATTAATTGTTAATATTTAAAGTCTGTTCTTTTATAAGGTTTTTATAATCGGAGGAGCTAAACATGTCTAACAAAAAACGTCGTGACGAGCTTCTTAACAAAGAATTTTTATCCAAAGAGGAGGAAAAAGAGTTAAAAGAGCTGGTCAAAAAGTATCCTTTTGGTAATAAATCCAACCGTCGTAAAGCTTTGAGAATTTATCACGAAGGCATAATAAGACTTTTGGGTAAAATCCAAAAAAATAAGGTAATTTAAAAAAAACAAATCGGTTAAGGTTGTGCCTTAACCGATTTTTTATTTCTTTGCTCCGCTGTGAAAATTTTTATACACATTTTTGAGACCAGCATTAGTAATGTGCGTATAAATCTGGGTAGTAGCGACATTACTATGACCTAGTAATTCCTGGACCGAGCGCAGATCAGCACCATGTGACAGTAAATCTGTCGCAAAACTATGTCGTAAGGTATGCGGAGTAGCTTCTACTGGCAATCCAGCCATCATTGTATACTTGCGTACTAAACTTTCTATAGAACGAGGAGATAGTCGACGTTCACTGTCTTTTTCACCACCATGGAAATAGTTAATAAACAGGGGAGGGAGCATGTCTTTTCGAACCTTGAGATATTTAGTCAACCATTCAAGAGTGCGTTTAGAGAAATAAACGGTCCGCATCTTACCGCCTTTGCCGATAATGTTTAACTCAACATAGTCCGGAATTTTTCCAGCTATTAAATCATTTATATTAAACTGCTTTAGGTTAAGCGAAGTAAGCTCGGAAACCCGCATTCCAGTAGAGAAGAGGACCTCAAGTATGGCTTTATCCCGCAAACCGCTTGAATTAGAGGTATCGGGCATGGATAGGAGCTTTTCTATTTGGTCAAAATTTAAAAATTTAATTTGCTTGTCTTTGTCGGTCAATTTTGGTAATTTAATTTTTTCTGATGGTAATGTAACAATATCCTTATCTGTAAGATATTTAAGTAAGTTACGTAAAGCACGTAGATAGTAGCTCTGGGAAGTCTTTTTAAGATAAGCGCCCTTATAGTCCTGTTTACGAGATAAATAGAGACGAAACTCCCAAACATGCTCGGGAGTTAGCTCATGTGGTAAAAGATCGCTTAACTTAGACTTATCAAGCCAATCAACAAAAACTTTGAGAAAATTATGATAGTTCTTAGAAGATACTGGAGAAAGACCCTTCTCAACCTCACAGTATTCCAAAAACACGGGGATATGTTTAATAAGTGGTTTATTTGATTTTTGCATATATTATACTTCGGTTATCCTCTGTTATACGAAGTTAGATATATTATCTCACAACCTTTTAAATAAAGCAATATTTCTTATTTCCAATATACCCTATCTTCAAATCGTAGGTCGATATACTCTTTTGGCAGATTAATGCCACCTTCCTGTTCTAAAATTGTTTTAAGTTTAATAATTTGTTTATCTATATCTTCAAAAGTTATTTTTAAATACCATTTTTTATCTTGAAGATATAGTTCAGCTCCGCTTAGGTGGTTCTCTTGTCCCAAAAAATATCCTGTCTTGGCTATCCCCTGTTTTTTTAACTCTGATTGCCAATAATTAATCGCTTCCAAGTGTTTATCAGTCAAAATATTTCTTTGATCTTTTTCTATTTTTTTATCTTCTGAAATACAAAAAAGAGGTAAATCTTGATATTGTATATCAACTTTAGTATAACTGGGTTTAAATTTTTCTTTTATACTGGAAGTCGAAGATAATAAACTCATACTGGTGGTAACGGTTGTATCTATTATTTCTTGATTTTCCAATATTGGTATTTCTTTTTCCCAAAATATTTTAATCACACTCCCCTTTTCATCCAACAGATAATAACCCTCCGATGTACAAAATACGATACTCTGATTTTTTTCAATTATATCTATCTTTAAAATATCCGGAAAAATTTTTATTACCTGCACATCACTTATGTCAAAATTTTCCTTGATGGCGGAGGCTATTTTTTTCGGTTTAATCACAAAATAATTATTTTTGTGCCAGTATTTTCCGGATTTAAGATAATTTTCAAAAACAAAATTTTTAATTTCTTCAGCGTTTAAAACTTTGATACCATAATAAGATATATTATCTATATAAAAATATGGTAAATAAAACATGAGCCAAAACCAGGCAATAAAAAAAGAAGAAATGAATATAGGATAAAATATTTGACGAAAATTTATTTTTTTCTTTGATTCTTTACGAAAAGGATTGTTTCCAACTTGAAAATTCAAAGCATCTTGCGGAGTTTGAGTTTCAAAAATTTTTAACTTTTTATTCGGTGTTCTTTTTTTTTCAAAAAAAGAAAAAAGTGAACGCTTTTTTTCATCGTATTTATATTTTTGAAAATCAAGATAGGGTTTTTTACCTCCCGAAGACATAATTTTTAAAGTTTTTTCAAACCGCAGTATTTTTGTAAAACTTTTGGTACAGCAATACTACCGTCTTTTTGTTGATGATTTTCTGTTAAAATTATTGGAAAACGACTTAAAACCACAGCAGTTCCATTTAAGGTATGCACATAATTATTTGTACCGTCTTCTTTTTTGTATTTGATATTCAATCGTCTGGCTTGATAGTCCGTACAATTGCTACAGGATGTTATTTCTCCGTAATCACCTTGGTTTTTATCATCCCCTTTCATAATCATATAGCCCTCTATATCAAACTTACGATAAGCCGGGCCACCAAGATCGGCACTGGCGATGTCTATCACACGATAAGGAACTTCTAAACCGTCCAAAATTTCTTTTTCTATTTTCAAAATTTCCGCATGGTATTTTTCACTATCTTCGGGTTTACAAAATACAAACATTTCCAATTTGGTAAATTGATGAACACGATAAAGTCCTTTACTGGTTTTACCATAAGCCCCGGCCTCAGTGCGAAAACAGTGCGAAAGAGCAATATATTTTTTAGGTTCAGTGCTTAAATCCAATATTTCTCCGGCATGATATCCCCCAATAGTTATTTCTGCCGTACCCACCAAGCTCAAGTCAGTATTTTTCAGAGAATATATTTGTGTTTCTTCGTCGCTTCTAGGGTTAAAACCAATACCACTTATTACTTCATTTTTGGCGATATCTGGAGTTTCCAACAAGACATAACCGTATTTAGCGGCTATATCCATACTATAATTTAAAAGCGCTTGATTTAGACGGACTAAATTATTTTTATAAAAATAAAATTTAGTACCGGTGGTTTTAGTAGCACGTTCAAAATCAATAAGGTCATTTTTTAACATCAATTCTTCATGGTCAAGAGGTTTAAAATCAAATTCTTTTGGTTCAAAATTTTTATAAATTATTTTGAAATCAGATTCTTCACCAATTGGGGATTCTGGATGGGTTAAGTTCGGAATTTTCATCATTTCTTCAAGGTATTTTACTTCTACCTCTCCTAATTCTTTTTCAATTTTAGCGATATTATCCCCTACTTCACGCATTTTTTTGATTTCTTCTTCGCTTGGCTTACCTTTGGACTTTGCATTACGCAAACCTCTCAGTTCTTCGGTTTGTTTCAAAAGGTCTTTTCTTTGGTCGTCTAATTTCAAAACTAAATCAACATCGACTTTGGCTCGACGGTCAAGACAATTTTGTTTTATCAATTCTTTATTTTCACGAATGAATTTAATATCTAACATAAATTTAAAATTATTTTTCTTCCGGTTTTAAAGTAGGAAATAAAATTACTTCTTTGAGATTATCGGTATTCATCAAGAGTTTTACCAATCGGTCTATCCCCATACCAAGTCCGGCGGTCGGAGGCATACCTTGTTTTAAAGCAGTAATAAAATCAGCATCATATTGCATACCTTCATCATCCCCTGCTTTACGGAGACTCTCCTGTTCTTTGAAACGTGTTTCTTGATCAAGCGGATCGTTAAGCTCGGAAAAAGCATTGCAGAGTTCATTTCCACCCACACACACCAGTTGCATTCTTTCGGTATAAGCAGGATTATCTATTTTTCTTTTAGCCAAAGGAGATAATTCTACTGGATGGTCAATCATAAAGATAGGATTGATAATTTTTGGTCTGGCATACGTTTTGTAAATTTCATCAATCAATTTACCTCTACCGGTATTTTTATCTATGCCTTCAATTTTTAATTCTTTGGCTTTTTCAAAAAGTGACTTTTGGTCAGGATAATCTTCTATATCAATATTGGTATATTGTTTGATGATTTCACGCATAGTAATACGAGGATAAGGCGGAGTAAAATCAACTTCTTGTTCATCAATAATCATTTTAAGAGGTAGGTTCATAGCCTTGATAAGTCGAGGTAGTAAATCTTCCATTAAATTCATTAAATCTTGATAATTGGCGTAAGCCCAATAAAATTCTATCTGGGTAAATTCTGGATTATGGTTATTGTCTATACCTTCATTACGAAAACACTTAGCTACTTCATAAACCTTTTCAAAACCACCGACAACAAGACGTTTGAGGTATAGTTCTGGAGCAATGCGTAAAAATAAATCTGCTCCTAGTGCATTATGATGGGTAACAAAAGGTTTGGCATTTGCTCCGCCATAAAGAGATTGTAAAATAGGAGTTTCTACTTCATAAAAACCCAAGGAATCAAAGTAATTGCGTAATTCTTTGACCAACAAACTTCGAGCCACAGCAATTTTCATGGATTCTTCATTGGCAAGTAAATCTAAATAACGTTGACGATAGCGAGTTTCGATATCACTTAAGCCGTGAAATTTTTCAGGCATTGGTAAAAGAGACTTAGCAATAATTTTAAATTCTTCCACTAAAACAGAAATTTCTCCTTTGTGGGTAATAAAAATTTTTCCTTTTATTTCCAAAAAATCTCCAATATCAAAATTTTTGGTGAAAAATTTAAATTTATCTTTGCCTAAATCTTTTTCTGAAACAGCTAGTTGTATTTTACCGCTAAAATCTTTGAGATGAGCGAAACAAAGTCTGCCCATTTCTCGAGAAGATACTAGGCGACCAACCAAAACAACCTCGGAATCAACCGGCAGCTCTCGAGCTTCTACGATGGTGTGGGTTTTTTGGCAAGAGCTAGGATATGAATCTATACCTTGTTGCTGTAAAGACTCTAAACGGCCTATTCGGACCGATTCCTCACTTAAATTTTTGTCTGTCATAATGAAATTTTAATTATATTTTGATATTGAAATTATAGCTAAAATTGCCATAAAAGTAAAGAATCCCGCTTGTCACAAAGGCAAACGGGATTCTATTCTATTTTTCAGGTATTAAAATACTTTTTTTATTTCGTAATTTTGTAAACCAGCCGGAGTTTGAACTTCCACTTTGTCCCCCGCTTTATGCCCTAAAAATGCGTTTCCAAGAGGTGATTCATTGGATATTTTACCGTTTATCGGATCGACTTCTTGCGCCCCGACAATTTGGTAAGTTTTTTCTATTTTATTAATTTCAACCACTACGGTGTTACCTAAACCAATCTTGTCACTTTTATTTTTTTCGATAATTTGCGCATTACCAATAATATTTTCCAATTCTAAAAGACGTCCTTGCGCCCAAGCCATTTCTTCTTTGGCCTGGTGATACTCAGCGTTTTCAGACAAATCACCTTGCTGTTTAGCTTCGTTAATTTTATTAGCAACATTTGGAATACGATTATATTTCACATCTTCATACTCCTTTTTTAAAGCCTCTAAACTTTCTTGACTTAAATAATGGACTTTTTCTGCCATACTGTTTTTTGGTAATTTTAGTAAAAATAATATTCCGAAAGAGTTTCGGAATGTTTGTTAATTAATAATAGCATTTTTGGGTTTTTACTGTCAAGGACAATTTTTTAACCCAATTTAATTAATTTGGAAACCATTATAAATATCGCCCCTTTAGCCGATAAACCCTTGTTTTCAGGCATTTTTTCAACGTATTTCTTCCATTTACCGCTTGTAAAATACTTAGCCTTCCCCACCAATTTATATCCTTTCCAATTTTTATCCCAAACCGCTAAACAAACGTTGTTATTTTTGACTAAGTTTGCCTTTGTTTGTTTCATAAAGTTATCCGTAATCAATACTTGGTTTTTTGCCACCACTTTAACATAAGCCACACCAACGACATTTGGTTTGCTGGTTTTATCAACCGTCGCCAAAGACGCAGCATTGTTTTCAATAATTTTTTTCGCAATTGGAGTTATGTTAACCATATTAGTGTTTAATTTTTTTAAGTAATCGCTGTAATAAGACATGTTTATATTATATCATAACTTGTAACTTTCTACTTTCAACTTTTTACTTCAAATATTTCGTTCCCCACCAGCGCAAAAATTCGTTGGCTACCGGCATAGCAGCAGTAGAACCCTCTTTCCCCTCTTCTATAAGCACTGTAATGACGATTTTAGGGTTATTGTAAGGCGCAAAACCGGTAAACCAAGCATGTGGATCCGATTTCTTACTCCATTGAGCAGTACCTGTTTTACCAGTAGCTAAAAATGGCAAAGAATTTAACAGTTGGCAACTACCTGTTTTAACACACTCCCTCATCCCTTCTTTAACTATGTTTATATTATTTTCAGAAATAAAGTTACTATTAGTTATAGTAACGGGAATTTCATAAGTATTTTTTTGCACCGTGTCAACTATATATTTGCCTAAATGCGGTTGTACAATTTTTCCTCCATTGGCTATAGCTGCAGTCCAAACCGCCACCTGAAGCGGAGTAACCAGTAGGTCTCCTTGACCGATTGATAGATTATAAGTATCACCGACATACCAACGTTCTTTTTTTGTTTCCAATTTCCAATCTTTGCTAGGTAAAAAACCGGGTTGTTCTCCGGGCAAATCTATTCCTGTATTTTTACCCAAATTAAATTTTTCCATATATTCTATGATTGTATCTACACCCAAACCGGAAAAATTTTTATAACCTCCGCCGATATAATAAAAATAAGTATTGACCGACCAAGCCAAAGCACGAACGATATTGGTATTACCATGTCCGCCGGCTCGCCAATCTTTAAAAAACCAATCTCCAACCTCTATCCCTCCAGAACTTAAAAAAGCTGTAGTTTTAGAAACGATTTTTTCTTGTAAAGCTGCTGCCGCCACTACCAATTTAGCTGTAGAACCAGAAGGGTATGTTCCGGCAATCACCCGGTTGTACAATGGTAATGTTTTGTCATATAAATATTTACGATATTGAGAAACAGAAATTCCGCCGGAAAAATGATTATTATCAAACGCCGGAAGGGAAACCATAGCAATTATTTCTCCGTTTTGCGGATTCATAGCAACTGCTACCCCCTTTTTTAAATTCATGGTTTTTAGTTTAGTGCTTAATATTTTCTCTAATTTTACTTGTGCTTCTACATCAAGCGAAAGAATCAAGTTCTTTCCCGGAGTTGGAGGTTCTTCAGCTAAAATACTTTGCTCTCTTCCAAAAGCATCCACCTCAACCTTCTTTTTTCCATAAACTCCGCGTAAAATTTCTTCATAAGTTTTTTCAAGACCGGTTTTACCGATATTATCAGTTGATAAATAACCTTTGGTTTTCAAAGTCGCCAGATCAAATTCGTTTAGTTTTGCAAGATAGCCCAATAAATGTGATAAGCTCAATGTCTGTTCTTTTTCATCTTTGCTTTGATTAAGATAAAGACGTTTTGTTCCTTTTTCAATTAAAATCCCCGGTAAATTGGCGTTTTGAATATAAAGCTTCAAAGCTGTTTCGTGATCTAAATTTTCTTTAACAACCAGAGATTCATAACTATAATTTCCGTATTTATCAAGAATTTTTTGAATTTCTTCTTTTTGAACTCCGGTAATTTCAGAAAGTTGAGAAATTATTTTTTCTGCCTCTTCCGCTTTTTTAGGAAAATCTTGTGGCACTATGGATAAGGAAAAACTGGGAATATTTTGTACCAATTGTGTTTGAAATCTATCATATACAATACCTCTTTCCGCGACTATCGGTCGTAAACGAATACGATTATTTTCAGCCAAATTACGATAGTCTTCCGCTTTATAAATTTGTAAAAAAGCAACTCTGGCGATCAAGACACAGACCGCCAAAACGATAAAAATAAAAAATAATAATAATTTTTTTGAAGATAATGATGCCCCCAAAAAATCCCCGGTTTCATTTTGTGGTCTTTGTTTACCGATATTTTTTTCGAAATTAAAAGATTCTTCAGTCCAAGTTTTACTGAATTTTCCTTGTAAGTCCCCGTAGCTTTTGGTAAAAAATTCGAAAAAATTCTTATTCATATCCGCTTTATATATTTGGGATTAAGCTTGGTCAAAAAACGACTCAAGAAAAGATAGATCAAGGTTATTACAATGGCGGTCAAAGCCATTTCATAAGCATAATCTGCGGCCGTACGCGAAGTATATAAAAAATCTTTTTTGAAGAAAAAATTAACCACCGAAATAAGGCCTAAAAAATAAACCCTATATATAAAAAGACTGAGCGTAGATGCAAAAATTATAATATAAAAGCTACGATTGGTTAAAAAATAAGTTATTAACCATTTAGTAGAAAGCATACAAAAAAATAAAGCCATCAAAGTGATTCCAAAAGAAGAAGAAATAAAAAGTTCCATCAAAAAACCTAAGATTAAAGCATACCACAAAACTACTCCTTCTTCATCCGTCAATAAATAGATAAAAAGAAAAACAAAAATAAGATTTATATACTCAAATGGATATGGCAAAACATTTTTTAACCAAATATGACCGATAAAAATCGACATAACCAAAAATATTTTACCTAAAACGGTTAAAATTGTTTTTAGCATATTTTAAGGTAACAACAGGACATTTAAAAAGACGAAACGATTATAATCAACGCTGGGAGTTAAAATAGCTTGTTGAAACGGTTGATAAGCTTCATTTTCCACTGCCGCCACCTTCCCGATTAGCAATCCTCGGGGAATGTTTTCTTCTAAACCGGAGGTTACTATCAAATCCCCCATTTGTACCGTTTCGTTACGAGGGATAAAATTCATTTTGATAGATAGACCATAACCGCCCTCTACTACACCTAAACTTTTTTCACGATTTAAAATAGTAGCTGCCACCTTACTTTGATTGTCGGATAATAATCGAATAATAGAAATATCTTTTTCTGTTTTTATAATTTTTCCGATCAAAACACCTTCCCCAACCACCACCGAAGCACCTGTTTTTATACCATCACTTTCACCTTTATCAATAATCAAAGTTTTTTCCGTACCCTCCAAATTATTTCCAATCACTTTGGTTAAAATAAAATCATAATGATATTTTTCTTTGAAATTCAACTGCTTTTTTAATTCGGCGTTTTCTTCCAAGAGGAGCTTTATTTGCGCCTCATTTTCATCGTGCTTTTGTAAAGAAAGCTGGCAGGTTCTATAACTATCAAAGAATTTTTCCCGATCTTTGAAAAATTCGTATTCATCTTTTATTTGAATACTAAAATCACTACTCTGTCGAATAAATGGAATAAAAATTTGTCTAATAATTTTTTTTCCAAAATCAAGCCAGCCAAGATAATTAAAAAAAACGAGGAATACGATTATTCCTCCAACCAAAAAAGTTGTTTTTTGTAAATTATTTTGCCGCATATTTTTAATCAAAATTTTCATTAGAAGGAGAAATAACCACCTCTTCCAAAAGATCTTCATCGTCAAGCAATATTCCACATCCTCGTACTACGGATGTAAGAGGATCGTCAGCAATACGAACCGGTAATTCGGTAGCTCTGGAAACCAATTGATCAATTCCCCTCAAAAGAGATCCCCCACCGGTCAATAAAATACCTCTTTCATGAATATCAGCGATTAATTCCGGAGGTGTAATCTCTACCGTAGCCTTGATATTATCAACAATTTCTTTTAGCGATCTAGCCAAAGCTTCACGTACCTGAGTGTCGTTTACAATAACTTCTTTTGGAAGTCCGGTAATCATATCTCGACCACGCATAGGAAATTCCATTTTTTCAGAAAGTTCTACCGCAGAACCTATTTTTATTTTTACTTCTTCGGCCTGACGTTCACCCACCAGTAAATTAAAATTATCTCTGGCATATTGCATAATGTTTTGATTGAATTCATCTCCAGCAACTTTTATAGATTTACTTTTAACAATACCTGAAAGAGAAATAACAGCTATCTCAGTAGTACCACCTCCGATGTCAATGATAAAATTACCAACCGGATCTTTTACCGGCATACGCGAACCAATAGCCGAAAGCATCGGTTCTTCAACTATATAAACCTTGGTTGCGCCGGCATTTAATACCGCATCACTAACGGCTTTTCTTTCTACTTCGGTTAAATTCAACGGAGCGCCAATAACCACTTTTGGCCTGGAAATAAAACCCAAACTGCCGGTATTTATTTTTTCAATATAATAAGTGAGCATTTTTTCCGCAACTTCAAAATCAGAAACAATCCCGTTGGTGAGAGGCCTTGTAGTTAAGAGATGAGGAGGTGTTTTACCAATCATGTCTTTGGCTTCACTACCAACAGCCAAAATTTGTTCAGTTTTTGTGTTTATTGCCACTACTGATGGTTCATTTACCACTATCCCCCGTCCTTTTAGATAAATCAAAGTATTGGCCGTACCCAAATCAATCCCCAGATCTTTACGAAATTTATTAAAAATTTTATCAAACATAAAAAGAATCTTTTGATTTTTTTTCTGAAAAAATTATTCCCTCGTAAATAAAATAAAAGAAAAGAATTAATAAAAAATTAAATGTATTTAACAACCCTTTATGTGCTAAAAATAACAGTAAAATAATTAAAAAGGAGAAAATTATCGCTTGTTTAAATATTTTTTTAATTTGTCGAAAAATAACTTCTTCGTTTTTGATAGTTATTTTTTTAAATAAAACGGCTATAAAAGTAAAACCACCAGTCAACCCCAAAAATAAACTTAGATAAAAGAAAATAAGCGGTAAAATCGGTTTGCTAAGCGGGTCAAAATTCATTATTACCAAAAAACAGATAATCAAACATAAAAAAGACCCCGCACCCAATGAAAATAGATATTCTTTCAAACTCATAGTAATTTTGATTTTAACAGAAGGAAACGTCTTTGGCAAGCTAAAGAATTGTTTTAATTCCAGAAATAGTCGCTGAAGCAAATTCTTGCCTTATTCTAGCCAAAATTTCTACTTCGTTTAAACGAAGTTCATTGGCTACTATCGGACTCTTGCACCAGATGTAAATAAAACCATTTTTTACATATTTTGCTTGCATAAAATCCAAAGCTTGTTCACCAAAAAGTTCAGAAATTATTTTATTAGCTTGATCTATAGACAAAACCGCTTTAGCTGATTTCAAAACCGGTGTTTCTTCGATATGTTTTTTTAAAATAGAAAAAAGTGAATTCATATTTTAAGCTCTAAAATCACAAATATCCTTGAAATCACAGTGTTCGCAAGTATATTTTTCCGGTTTGGGAGAAAAATCCAAAGCTTTGATTTTCTCTATGATTTCTATGATTTTTGTTTTTATTTTATCCAATTCCTTTTCTCCCCCGATAAAAGTCAACTTACTCTGATCGGTTAAATAAAGATAAATCAAAGAACTAACTTTTCCGATATTTTTAAATTCCGGCAATTCTTCCATTGCCAATTGATAAATAAGTAACTGATCTTTATCATCTGAATCAAGTTTTTCCTTAGGGTTGCCGGTTTTATAATCAATAATACACAAAGTACCGTCCGGAAGTTGTTCGATGCGATCGATTTTTCCGGAAAGCAGGTGCCCGCCGATTTTATACTTAAAACTTTGTTCCAAGGCTAAAGGCAATGTCCAATTGTTTTCATTACTACGATAATAATCGCGTAGTATTTCTTTACCGCGCAAATAATAATCCTCTTTTTGTTTGGCGCTTTTATACCAATCATCGATAAAAGATTGTTCGTAAATTTCCAACAATTCTTCGAGAGTTGGTGTTTGTATTTTTTCTTTTAAAATAGAATTTTTTTGTGGTAAAGCAAACAGGTTTTCTTGTTTGACAGAATTTAATTCTCGCATTCGTTCATAAAATTTTTGTAAAGTATTATGTATACTTGAACCAAACGATAATTGCGGACCGCCTTTGGTTTGTAATTTTAAAATATTACGCAATTTATATTGATAAGGGCAACTTTCATAAGAATTTATTTGCGAATAAGAAAAACTTTTTGGTAGTTCATACACAAACTCCCCCTGATCTTCAATTTTAATTGTTTTTGACGGTAGATTATTCTTTTTTTCTTTTTTTATAAATTTTTCCACTTTAAAATTTAGTTCTTCTAAAAAACGACTGATTTTTTTATCTCGTATCCCACCATAATCCGTAGCAGAAGTAAAAAACAATTTTTCTTTGGCTCGAGTAGCACCGACATAAAATAACCTTCTTTCTTCTTGAATATGAGAATCCCCTTCCGGAGGTTGTTCTTTTATTAATTCTGTCGGGATTTCTATCCCCTCGCTTTTACGTCGAGAAGGAAAACGATCGTCAACCAAATTAACCATAAAAACATATTTGAATTCCAAACCCTTGGACATGTGAACAGTCATAATGTTTACCGAATCCGGGGTTTCTGTTGGTTGTTTGAAAATCCCAATATCTCCGGCATCTAGCACATCGGAAAAATAAACAATAAAATCAGCCACTTTTGCACCAGGAATCATTTTTTCATAATTTTCCACATAAGCAAAGTATTGGGTCAATTGATTAATCTGACGAATAATTTCCCGATTTCCTTTGTTTTCACCGTCAACTAGATATTTTAGATAACCACTGTTTTCCAAAAAATTATAAAGTATTCTAGTTGGTTTTTCACCGCGTTGTTGTTTCATTCCTTCATGCAAAAATTCTAAAACTTTAAAAAATATTTTTTCTCCCTGCTCACTAAGCGCATATTCCTTACCACGCTTAAGAGCTTCATAATAAGATATGCTTTTGCGAGAAGCAAAAAATAACATTTTTTGCATGTCATTTTCACTGATATTTAAAAATGGCAACCGAAGCAATCGATAAACGGCGGTATTTTCATGATAACCATGAATAGCTTTGAAAAAATTATAACAGTCCAAAACTATTTCTTGACGAAATAATCCTCCACTACTCAAAAATTCATAGGGCACACCATGGTTTTCAAAAGAATTCATAAAAGGTTCAGCGTGGCTATTGGCACGCACCAAAACAGCAAAATCATCCCAAGAAACATTTTCTTCTTTTTCTTTTATTTTTTTTATTTCTTCCGTAACAAATTTTATTTCTTCATCCAAAGTATGAAAATGGTTATGAATAACTTCGCCTTTCTTGATATCTCCTTTAGAAACTAATTTTTTATCGATTTGTAATTTTTTTTCCAAACGGTCGGGATTATTATTAATAATACTTTTATAAGCAGTGTCCAATATGTTTTGTCCACTACGATAATTTTCAGTTAATATTACCTCCGCACAATCGGAAAAATCTTGTTTAAAACGTAAAATATTGGAAACATTGGCTCCGCGAAAAGCATAGATACTCTGATCATCATCTCCAACCACGGTTAATTGAGCACCGCCTTCAGTCAAAAGTTTAACCAATTCGTATTGTGCATAATTTACATCTTGAAATTCATCAACCAAAATATATTTAAAACGTTCGTGAAACTTTCTTAAAATATTTTTTCTTTTTTTAAAGAGTTGCACACTATAATAAAGTAAGTCTCCAAAATCTAAAGCATTATTATCCACTAACAGCTGATTATAGACATGGTAGGCATCGGCGATTTCCGTTAAACGATTTTTTTCATCAAGATTTTCTTTGTCTAATTTTAGATTTTGCGCATAATCCAAATATTCTTGCGCGGAAATCAATTCATCCTTACATTTACTAAAGTGTTTGAGCATCTCATGAATATGGCGCACCGGATTACCCAAAGGTTTATAATAATCCAACTGAAATTTATCCAAATTTTTTTTCATGAGCAACCAAGCATCGGTTTGTGTTACAATTTTAAATTGATTTGATAAACCAATATCTAAACCGAAATTTTCCAAAATTCTTTGCGCAAACGCATGAAAAGTGGAAATTTGCATATCCGTATAACCGATAGACAATATTTCATCCATTCTCTCTTGCATTTCAGCGGCCGCTTTTTCATTGAAAGTCAAAGCTAAAATTTCTTCTGGTTTGGCTAAATTATTTTCCAACAAATAAGCAATTTTTTGCGTAATAACTGTAGTTTTACCGGTCCCTGCACCAGCTACGATCATCAACGGTCCGCCAGTGTATTCCACTGCGGTTTTTTGCGCTTTATTTAAAGTATTTTTCGACATAAATAGTTATTTTTAGTGTCTTTATCATAACTCAAAAAAACAAAAAAGACAACTCTTGGGTTTCGGGTTAAAAAACAAATAAAAAACCCCGGGAGTCCCGGGGATAAAGCTATTCCATTCCTATACTATCCAATGGTTCTTTGTGACCACATATATCACAGACATATTCCTGATCTTTTATAGTCATCTTGATTAAGCAAGCTCGGCAAACAATGGTTTCTCTGGTTTCGTTCTTGGTATCCTCGATTTTTTTTTCAGTAATCCCATCCATATTTTTCCTCCTTTCTTTTTCTTTTCGAGTTGATAAAAAGATACAAATGATAAAAGTACGGCGCAACTACCATGGTTATTTTAACCAAAATAAAAAAGATAATAATTGCCAGTACTCCAAAAATTTTTCCCAGCATTCTCCAAAAAAAACCGATTAACCTTTCAAACTTTTTACGCATTCCCCCCTTCTCCTTTTAAAATAATTGACAATCTTTTCAATTCCTTTTACCAAAAAAAATACGATAAACGCCGAAACAATGATACATATCGCCATAAAAATTCCCAAAAAAACCAAAATCTCCAAAATAATTTTCATGATACCCTCCGTTTGTTTTTAAAAGAACAAAATATTCTATATAACGCTTTATATTAATATATTTTTTCAATTTTGTCAAGCTAAGAGATAAAATTAAAAAGTCCCTCATTTTTATAAGGGACAAAGTTTTTTTGGAGATTATCCTCTATCTCCTTTAAAGAACCAAAAAACTTCAGCGCTGCCACGGAAAATAAATGTGACAATCGTTAGTGCGATCAATACTAGTGTGAGTATCCCTACCAGAAATGCACTTAAAACATGCTCTTCAAAAAAATACTTTAGTCTACCTGACATTTTTTACCTCTCTTAAATAATTTGTTTTATTATCTTAAGTTTATTTTATTTTCAGATTTTGTCAAATAAAAAAGAAAGGCGGTCCTCCTTGACAGAACAATGTGAAAACATTATCCCAGGAAAAACCGCCTAAAAAGCTACCCCGCTGCATGTTGAAGATTCGCCTCCTTAAATTCAGAGATTTGTTTTACAGAAAACTGCATACTGCAATCTCTGCATTGGTAGCCACACCTGATAGAAAAGATCGGCTTGATCAGCATGACCAGTCCTTTGTGAGTTTGGTGTGAAAGTTCACTCAGGACGATGTTGGCACGGCATTGTTCCAAGGGCCCGCCGCACAAAGGGCACCTTTTTGTGTTTTCCGGTTTCATTTTTACCTCCCCCGGAAGTTGATAAAGGGCCTCTTTTTAGCATCTCTTTATCTTAATTCTATTATAACAGCTCTGTTTAAAAAAGCCAATATTGACAATACCTTTAAACCCTGCTAATATTTTTTAGTTGTTCTTTAGAAGCCCGCGCAGCCAGCGGGATTACCTGTCCGGAACGGTAATGGGAATGCCGAGATTTCCAAGATCCTAGGCTCCTTGGAAGACATTAGCCTCCCCTAGCAAAGACGGATTGGCAAATGTCATGGCTGTATCTTCAGCTGTCGTCCGTGGCCGCTATAAATGCCGGAGCAAAAACCTCCTGAAAAATCTCAGGGTTTGGCCTGGGTGAGCTCCGAATGGATTACCTGCAGGCAAAAGTCAGGGTAAGTGCAATCTGCGCTTATAAAAATCCAGGTCGAATTCCCCTGTCTCGGGGGTCTGGCTAGGCTAAAGAACAATTTCCAGGCGCGTCACGCCATCCAGTGCGCGCCTTTTTTATTTATTTTTTTATCTTGCAATTAGCCGGTAAACTGTTGTATACTAAAGAAGTATTTTAAAAATAAAAATTTTTATGCAAAAAAATAATGTTTTAGTCAAACAAATTTGGGCAGACCCGAAAAAATATTTAGATAAAGAAATTTCTTTGTCCGGTTGGGTACGCACTTCACGATCTTCCAAAACCTTTGCTTTTGTTGAATTCAACGACGGATCTTGCTATAAAAACATTCAAGTGGTTTTTGATGATAAACTACCCAACTTTGCTGATTTAGAAAATATTTATACCGGTTCTTCTCTTGAAATTAAAGGTAAATTGGTCAAATCTCAAGGTGATAAACAACCTTTTGAAATTCAAGCTACTAAAATTGAAGTAGTCGGTGTTGCTGATTTGAGCAATCCTATTCAGACCAAACGTCATTCTTTTGAATTTTTACGTACCGTTCCTCATTTACGTCCGCGCACTAATACTTTTATGGCGACTTTCCGTGTGCGTTCCATTGTCGCTCAAGCTATTCATCGCTTTTTTGAAAATAAGGGTTTTGTTTATATCCATACTCCAATTTTGACTAGTAATGATGCCGAGGGTGCTGGTGAATTGTTTCAAGTCACTTCTCTTAATTTAGAAAAATTACCCCAAACTGCGGAGAAAAAAATTGATTATTCGGAAGAATTGCTTGGTAAAAAAGCATATCTCACGGTTTCTGGACAATTGGCGGTTGAATCTATGTGTTTTGCTTACAGAAATGTCTATACTTTTGGTCCAACTTTTCGTGCAGAAAATAGCAACACTGCTCGTCATGCCAATGAATTTTGGATGATTGAACCGGAAATTGCTTTTGCAGATCTTTTTGCAGACATGGAATTGGCAGAAGAATTTATCAAATATCTTATCAACGACTTGTTTGAAAAAGCTCCTGATGAAATGAAATTTTTCAATGAATTTATTGAACCTGGTTTGATAGAAAAATTGCAAAACATCGTCAAAGAAGATTTTGCTCGTGTATCATACACTGAAGCGATAGAAATTTTGAAAAAATCCAAAGTTAAATTTGAATATCCGGTTATTTGGGAGGATGGTTTACAAAGTGAACATGAGAAATATCTGGCTGAAACAGTTTATAAAAAACCGGTGTTTGTTTATGACTACCCCAAGGAAATAAAAGCTTTTTACATGCGACTTAACGATGATAATAAAACCGTGGCCGCTACTGATCTGCTCGTGCCGGGAATTGGTGAAATTATTGGCGGATCACAACGTGAGGAACGCATGGATATTTTGATCCAAAAAATCAAAGATCATGGACTTAACCCGGATGATTATTCTTGGTATTTAGATTCTCGTAAATATGGTACATTCCCTCACGCTGGATTTGGACTTGGGTTTGAACGCGCTATTATGTATTTTACAGGGATGAAAAATATCAGAGATGTGATTTCTTATCCAAGAACTCCAAATAACATAATATTCTAGCAATAAAGAACAAAACCGCTTAAAAGGCGGTTTTGTTGTTGTAATTTTTTGCTAAATGTTTTATAATAATGTCGGTTATTTTAAGTTCTTTTTTTATAGGAGGATATAGGATGTCTAAGAGAAAGCCTCGATTAAAACTGTTGAGAATTTGGTGGGCTTTAAAACGGAAAAGAGAAAGAAGGATGGTTTTTTGTGCTTGGTGCCAGGAAAGAATAAAACCCGGCTCCGAAATTACCGCTTACTCGCTTTTTTATAAAGCAGAAACGGAAAAAATGAAAAACCGTAAAGGGGTTAGATATTTTTCTCTGTCTCCAAAAGAACCTCTTGTTTTTATCGGCTGTTGCAGAAACGATTGCCCTTCAAACAAAGACGGTGTTTTTGTCTCTGGCAAACTCACGGTAGAAGGTAAGATTGAAATCAATCAAGAAATAGAACGAAGATATCTTATTCGTTACTAGCACATTTTAACCCGCGTATAAAACGCGGGTTTTTTATTGACAATTTTGCTTAAACATGCTAGTTTAATAAATAATTAGTTCATTTCATTTTTTATAAGGAGAAAAAAATGAGTAAAAAAAACAAAGTAGTGAAAGCCACTGTTGAAGTAATTTTGGTAGAAACCGACTTCAAACCTATCACTTTTGAAGGAGCACCTTTTGTAAAAGGCTGGGAATCAACACTTCCTCCTGAAAAGAAAATAAGAAAAACTCGTAAAAAAGAAAAAAGTATTTTCGAGTTAATTTACAAAAAAACCAGAGATATAGTTCTCTGATACTACCCCTGCAGAATAATGCAGGGTTTTTTATTAACAAAAGTTATAATAAATATATTATTTTAAACACTTCACCCTAGGTTGGGGTGTTTAAAATAGCTACTATAAGCCAAAATTAAAAAAGGCCGTTTTTAACAGTCTTTTTTAATTGAACACTTTTTGTATTCACCCTGTGAAATAAGATTTGAGCCTATTTCTTATAAATAATTTACCTTTGTAAGATTTTAAGTATTTTTCCCTACAGGTTGCATCTTGCTGGTTTAAGCAAGCTTCATAATAGATCAGTTTAAAAGGTTTTCTAAGCTTGGTGGATTCTACCAGTCCTTTATTATGTTGCTCAAATCTTGATTTTAAATTTTTTGTATAACCGGTATAAAATTTATTGTCTTTTTCAGATAAAAGTACATAAGTATAGTAGAACATATTTCCTCCTTTAAAATTTAAAATCATTTCACAGGGTTAACTTTTCCATAACCCATGCAAATTGCAATAAGCTCTGGTAAACCCTAGTTCAGTGATGTTAAATCTGACTTCTGGCTTATCTCCTGGTTTGAGATATTTTCTATCTACTTTGGTTTCTGTCACATATTCAATCCATTCAATATAATGTGATTCTTCCATCGGATGTTCTACAGCACCGATTTTTATCAACACTCCGGTCTCATCGCGCTCTATCACTGGAACATGTTTTTCCAAACTGGCATCCACTGTGTTTTCCGTTTGTAATATCATCGGTTTACCACAACAGACTAGTTGTCCGACTCCGGTGTGTACCATTTCTACTATATTTCCGCAAACCTCACATTTGTATATTTCATTGATTTTAGTCATAAACTATTTTTTAAATAAATTTAAAAAATGAAAATCCCAATGTCCAAATCCCAATTCCCAATCAATGCCCAATGCTCAAATACCTAAATAATTTTAAAGCTCAGGGTTTAATTGGACATTGGTCATTGGAGTTTGGTCATTTAAAAACCTTGAATTATTTTTTTAGAATTTAACAATTTTGAATTTTGTATTTAATAAGTCTCTATAAAGATTTCAAAGTACCCTTGTGGATGAGAACAAGCCGGGCATTTTTCCGGAGCTTCGTCCCCTTCGTGAATATAACCGCAATTATTACATTTCCAACTTTTAACTTCCGGTCTTTTGAATACTTCGCCTTTTTCCAAGTTTTCCAATAATTTTTTATAACGCATAGCGTGTTTTTCCTCTACTTCACCAACTTCAGTAAACATTTTGGCGATTTCTTCTTCTCCTTCTTCCATAGCTTCTTTGGCCATGCGTGGATACATGTCATTGGTTTCATAAAGTTCACCCGCAATAGCATCTTTGAGGTTTTGTGGTAAATCATTGATCATACCAAGAGCTTTTGCCCAAAGTTTGGCGTGCTCTTTTTCGTTTCCCGCAGTTTCTTCAAAGATATTGGCAATTTGTACAAACCCTGCTTTACGCGCTACAGATGAATAATAAGTATATTTATTGCGAGCAGCACTTTCCCCCGCAAAAGCTTCCTCTAAATTTTTCTTTGTTTTAGGACCCATACAAAAATAAATTAAACTATAAATTAATAAATTTGTTTTAAAATAATTTTAACTTCTTATGTTTTTTTGATAGTCTGTTAAATCCCAATTACCAATTCCCAATGACCAAAACCATATACATATTTTGAGTTTTAAATATTTTGACATTGGTCATTCATTGGGCATTGGACATTGGGGTTTGGTCATTTTATTCCAAGATTTAGACTCTTAAAAATATACCATATTTTCCTCTTTTTGCCAACTCTTTATTTTTTACAAAAAATACCCCTTTCCCTATTTCCTCTTTTCCAAAAATTTGATATAATTTAAGCGGAGAATGTATTTAAAAATAATTTTAAATCTATGGAGGACATTTTTATCCAAATAACCTTGCTTTTAGTCTTGACGGTAACTATCGCATTTACGATTCGACTTTTCAAACAACCGCTTATCATCGCTTATATTATTACCGGCATGGTTTGTGGACCACTATTTTTGAATCTTCTACAAGGTCAGGAAAAAATGTATGAAGTTTTTGCACAATTTGGAGTTGTGCTTTTACTTTTTATTATAGGGCTTAATCTCAACTTCAATCATCTCAAAAATATCGGTAAAACATCTTTAATCACCGGATTAGGTCAGGTGCTATTTACCGGAATTATTGGTACCATTATTTTATTGGGGTTAGGAATGAATCTTTTAACCGCGGTTTATCTAGCCGTGGCCATTACCTTCAGTAGCACTATCATTATTATGAAACTACTGTCGGATAAAAAAGACACGGAAACGGTTTACGGTCGTTACACGATAGGCTTGATGCTAGTCCAGGATATTATCGCCGTACTCATTATGATAGCTCTCGGGGTACTCAAAAATACTCATGGCAATATTTGGGAATCTTTTTTTCTATTGTTCATCAAAGGTTTAGTGGCAATAATTTTTATTGTTTTGATCTCCAAATATATTTTACCTAAATTTTTAGACAAGATTTCCAATTCCGGGGAACTTCTTTTTATTTTTACCGTGGCTTGGTGTTTCGGGATAGCCAGTTTGTTGATGTATTTTGGTTTTTCCGCAGAAATCGGAGCTATCGCTGCCGGGCTAGCACTGAGTAACTCCCCTTATCAACCACAAATCGCTTCTCGAGTAAAACCATTACGTGATTTTTTCCTGGTCCTATTTTTTATTGTTTTGGGCAGTGAAATGAACATGGCTTCATTTAGCGATATTTGGTTTCCAGGATCAATGCTTTCCCTTTTCATCCTTATTGGTAATCCTTTTATTTTATACACTTTATTTAGAATGATGAAATTTACTCGCCGTAACAGCTTTCTCTCCGGTTTAACCGCGGCACAAGTGAGTGAATTCGGTTTTGTTTTACTTTTTATCGGAGTACAAACAGGACATATTATCGGAAACGAAATCGCTATTTTTACCATGGTGGCGATAATAACTATATTCATTTCTTCTTACTTGATTTTATATAACGAACAAATTTATCGCTTTTTTATTCCGCTGTTTAATCTTTTTGGCTTGGACAAATACCGTGAACAGGAAAAAGAAATGGGCGGACTATATGATGTCTGGGTAGTCGGATATCATCGTATCGGTCAAAATGTCTGTGACACTCTAAAAGAAATGAAAAAAAGTTTTGCGGTAATAGATTTTGATCCGCTGGCGATGAAAAAATTACGTACAAAAAATATTCCATCTATTTTTGGCGATGTGGCTGATATAGAATTTTTAGCAGATTTGAAATTTTGTAACACTAAATTGGTAATAATGACAATTCCAACCACCGACGATCAGCTCAATTTTATCAATCACCTCAAAAGTCTCAAATGCAAAGCCATCATCATCGCTAATGCTTATCATAAAACCGATGCTAAAATACTTTATATGGCCGGCGCCGATTACGTGATGATGCCACATCTTTTGGGTGGGGCTTATGTCGCCAATATGCTCAAGAAAAACGCTTGGACCAAAAAGAAATTCAACGAACTTAAAAAAGAACAACAAAAAATGATTCCTGAGTCAGAAAGTTTTTTGACTCATCTTCTAAACTAAACTTTTATGAATGAATTAAAAAAGAAAATTAATGAGCTTCTTTTGGCCAAAGATCACAAAACAGCAATCAAAGAAATTAAAAAACGTCATGCCACCGAAGTAGCGGAGATTCTCAAGGAACTCCCTCCCAAAGATCGTAATCTGATTTTTGCACTATTACCTTCCAAGTTAGCAGCCAATGCTTTTTCTTATTTACCGCTCAAAGAACAAAAATGGTTCTTGAATACGTTCAAAAACGCACAAATAAAAATTTTACTCTCCAATCTTACTCCTGATGATCGCACGGAACTCTTTGAAAAATTACCTATAAAACAAGCGGAAAAACTCCTCGATTTACTTTCTATTAAAGATTTACAAGAAACTAAATTTCTTCTTCATTATCCCAAAGAAAGTGTGGGTCGTGTGATGACACCTGATTATATCTCTATAATCAAAGATTGGTCGGTACAAAAGGCTCTGAATTATATTCGTAAAAATAGTCGCGATGTAGAAACCGCCGATGTTATCTATATTACCGATGACGAAGACCATTTACTCAACGAAATCAAACTTCATAAACTTATTTTAGCACAACCGAATTCTCAATTACGAGATATTCTGGACGATACAAATAATATTATCGCCAAATTATCGCCGTTGGATGATCAGGAAAAAGCGGTACATATGATCAAAAAATATAACCGCACTGCACTCCCGGTAGTAGATTCCGCCAATGAACTTCTTGGGATAGTTACGGTCGATGATTTGATGGATATTCAAGAAGAAGAAACTACCGAAGATTTTCATAAAATTGGGGCTGTTTCACACGATATTGAAGACGGGATGACCGATGATCTAGCCAACGCACCAATTCGTTTTGTTTATAAAAGAAGGATTTGGTGGCTTTTGATTTTAGTCGGGGTAAACTTTTTTTCCGGCGCAGCTATGATGCGTTTTGAAAACATAATTTCTTCCACTGTAGTTTTAGTTGCCTTTTTACCTTTACTTATTGGCAGTGCCGGTAATGCCGGAGCACAAGCTTCCACCATCATCATTCGTGCTTTGGGTACAGGTCATATCAAAAAAAATACCTGGTTAAAAAATTTCTTCAAGGAAATGGCTATTTCTTGGTTGCTCGGAGCTTCTATGGCTGGAGCTGTCAGCATAGTTGGCTATTTTGTAGGTGGACCAAAAATATCTATAATCGTAGCCATATCAATGATGACGGTAGTGATGATCGGTAGTTTACTTGGTGTTACATTACCTTTTATTTTTTCTAAATTCAAAAAAGATCCGGCAACCGCTAGCGGACCGTTAGTCACTTCGATTGTTGATATTCTTGGTGTAGTTATCTATTTTTCTATCGCCACCCTTATTTTGAGCTTGTAAAATATAGTATAAACAAAAAACACTTCAGCCTACAGGCTGAAGTGTTTTAATTTTTGCAATCTCTGTAATCTTTGTAATTTCTGTAATATAGTTTTAGTTTATCAGCACTATCGTCAAATTCAAGAAAGCTGCAAAACTCACCCACAAAATATATGGTATGAGTAAATAAGCGGCGGTTTTATTGATTTTATAAAAGAAATAAATATTTATCACTATTGCTAACCATAAAAAGATGATATCAACAAAAGCCAATAACGGATTATGCAAACCAAAGAAAAATATTGACCAAAAAACATTAAGTATCAATTGTACAGCAAAAGCGGTTATTGCCCAAAGTTTCAAATGATTGCCTTTAAAAAATCTAGTAAACCAATTTCCTTCTTTACTAATCCAAACAAGAGCCAACGCTACTCCCATCATGATAAAAAGCACGGTCCAAACGGGTCCGAAAATCCAATTTGGCGGATTAAAACTCGGCTTGTTTAAAGTCATATACCAACCTGAAATACTCGGAGTGGTAAAAAGTGAACCAATAGCACTAGCTGCAAAAACGATGGCAATGGAAATAATGTATTTTAGATATTTGGGCATACGATAAAATTTTTAATTTTTAATTTTACAATTTTTAATGAATTTTTAATTATCAATTTGATTTGTCATGCTGAATTTATTTCAGCATCTCCCTTTTGCGCGGTCTTAACGGGGAGATCCCGAAATAAATTCGGGATGACATTTTGTCAATCTTTATATTTTATATTTTTTTAAATTTTTTCTGCATTCTTTACGATTTGGAGAAAACTCATCAACCAAACTCCAAAATCTGGATGAGTGGTTTAATTCTTGCAAATGACAAACTTCATGTACTATTATATATTCTCGCAAATCTTCAGGCAAATAAATCAATTTGTAGTTAAAACTCAATGTCCCTTTTTTAGTACAACTCCCCCAACGACTTTTTTGATTCCCAATTCTGATTTTGACAAATCGCAAACCCGTTTTTTCACATATTTCTTTTGTTTTTTGAGTGATGATTTTCCGCGCTTTTTCTTTATTTTTTAAATAATCCTTTTTACCTCTAGGTAATATTATTTTTGTTTCTTGATTTTTGATTAAATTTATTTTATGCGTTATCCAATCTTTTTTTCTCTGCAAAAAATCCTCTATTTTGGTAATACTTAACCACATAGGCGCGGAAACAGAAACTTGGCCGTCGTCTTTGATGGTAATGCGTAGATTTTTGATTTTAAAATTTCTTTTTAAAATATAGTTAAGTGTCATATCACTTAAATCACAAGCTCAAAATTCCAATAATTTATTGTTTTACAAACCTACTTGCTGATTCATAAATTCCTTCACGATTGGGTCCGTAATAATATGTCTTTTGAGTAATGGTTGCTTAAGCACCAATCCAGACAGTGTTTCACACCGAGAAAGCGCTACATAGAGTTGTCCGTGAGCAAAAGTCCCCCAACCAATATCTAAAACAGCTTTTTGAAAAGTTTTTCCCTGTGCTTTATGGATTGTCACGGCCCAAGCAAGCTTGAGCGGATATTGCGTATAAGTCCCGACAATTTCAGTTTCTACTTTATTTTTTGCTTTATCCAAAAAATGTTTATAATTACTCCAAGTAAAAGGCAGTACTTCCACCATATTTCCTCCGTCCAGTTCCACCAAAATTTTGGCTCCTTTTATTTCTCTACCAATTTCTACTACTTTACCAATAGTACCATTAACCCAACGACTTTCTTTATCATTATTGAGCATCATCACTTGCGCACCAACTTTGAGTTTGAGAAAATTTTCCGCCGGTACGATCCTATCTTCAAAATCCCCTTCCATTTTCCCCTTGAAAACTCTTTCTATTCCCGGTAACTTACGTAATCTATTTTCATTAATTTGATAGGCCAATGCATTGGTAGAAGTTAAAGAAATATAAAAATCATTTTCCGGACAAATAAAATTAGGATCGTGACGTTCGTTTAAAACTCCCAAATCTCTTTCATCAGCTGTGTTTTCTCGCACTTTGTTCAAAATATCTATAAACCCATCGTCTTTTTGACGATATATTTTATTCAGTTCAATAATACGAAAATTGAAATCATCACCGAGTAATCTTTTATCATTAAGTACTTTGGCACTGAAAAAATAAGGTGAAGCGTAATAATCATTGAAATAATCTCTTTCTTCATCAGTCACTACCGGCGGAAGTTGATAGAGATCGCCCAAAAATATCATCCTGGCTCCGCCAAACGGCCTTCCTGGTTCTTTACCATTGAGACGCATAAACTTATCAATACAATCTAACAAATCCGCTCGAACCATAGATATCTCATCTATCACCAAAGCATCCAATTTACCATAAAGTGATTTACTACCGTCCTTACTATATTTACGTACACTAGAGGGAGTAATTCCGGGACGAAAACCGAAAAATGAATGGATGGTTTGCCCACGGACATTGAGTGCTGCTACTCCGGTCGGTGCTAACACGGCGATATTTTGTCCGGTTTTGGTACGCCAATATTCTAGCAACGTTGATTTCCCTGTCCCCGCTTTGCCGGTCAAAAAAACATGGTCCCGACGATTTTCAAGCACATCCAAAGCAACAGCAAACTCATCGCTGATTTCGATATTTGAAAAACGATTTTTATCTTCCTTTTTGTCTTTAAATTTTTCCTCATCACTCTTTTTCCGGCGGAGGGAATATTTGTGCATACAACAACAAGTTATAAAGTTGAAAGTTATAAAGTTCCAATTGAGAGAATATTATAACATTTTTGAGTGAAAAAAACAAAAACCGGCCTTCCGACCAGTTTTAATATTCAATCCGCCCTTCGTCCAGGCTTCGCTAAAACTACACCGGACTACGGAGAGGATAAGTATCCAATATTCAATATCCAATATCTTTTATAAATTTTTCTAATTTTGATTCGAATTGACTAGTATTCATTTCCTTGTTGTTTATCACCACGCTAGCCAGAGATTTCTTCCCGACTAGTGTTTCTATCTCTACTATGGCTTTGTCACTCCCAGAGCCTCCCTGGGTGCAAAAAACAGCCAAATTTAGCAGTTGCGCCCCATACTTGGTCACAAAAGCGCGCACCGGCGAGCTCATATTCCAACCCCAAATCGGGGTGCCGATAATCACCAAGTCATAAGTCTTTAAATCACTTTGAATATTCTCTATCGGGGCGGAGATTTTTTTCATTGATTCTCTACCACATCGAAAATACCCCATCACTCCGGCTCTATCTGTCGGGTCTTTTATTTCCTCGATATCCGCGTTGAGTTTAGTTTTTAAATTTTCAGCAACTTTACGAGTCATTCCTGTGCGGGAAAAGTATACGACTAATGTGTGCATATAATTTTGAATTTAAAATAACTGTTGTCTAAATTTAAAATCTTTCCGCCCATTTACCGACAAAATAAGTGACCATCATAACTAACATGGCAATAAACAAATGTTCAAAAATAACTCCTGAAGGCGAAATATTTTTTCTTTTAGCCAAAAAATAATTGAAAATTACCAATAAAATTATGCCCCAAATTACACAAACAATAACCGCAACGGTTAAATTAAAAAACAAAATCGGCAAAACAAAAGATAGGGCAATAAAAAATTTTGACAAAAAAGTAGCTAAGGTGGATTCCCAAACTTCTTTTTCCGTATTACTACTTTCCGATTCTTGAGAAACATGGATCCCTAGAGCATCTGACATAGCATCGGCTATGGCAATCACCAAGATACCACTGATAATAACCGTTTTGGAATGAGTATTGGAATACAGGCCAACCAATAAACCCAAAGTAGTAATAATTCCGGAAGTTAATCCAAAACTAAAACCCTTGCGAATAGATAATTTCATAAATTATTTTTTCTTGTTGGTGTTGATACCAAAAAGCACATAAAAACTGCAAAACCCGGAAATGGCGGTGAATAATATCAAACCGCTAACAACATACAAAAACCAAGCAAAAGCACCACTAAAGGAAGTATAGGCCCAGAAAAATACGCCGACTGAAGCTAAAAAACGAATGACTCTGTCTAGAGATCCTTCGTTGCGTTGAAATTTAAACATAAGCGTTAGATTATCCCCTCCTTTTATTTAAGAGGAGGGCTAGGGTGGAGTCTCTCCCACTCCCTCCCAACCTCCCTCTCAGGCAGAGGGAGGGGGTTATTAAATCTTTTTTAAAAGATCAGTTAAGTGCAGTTTACCAAAATTACCATTGTAAGTTTTGAGAGTTTTTTCCCATTTTTTGGGAAGCATTTTTTGCAATTCCGGCATTATAGTTCCGGGAGCAAATAAATAAACGACTTTGGCACTACTAACATTTTTGAGATTATTTTTGAAAGCAGTGAAAGATTCTTTTTGTAAAAAGTTTTTCATAACCCCCGCCTTATCACCGGACTGAAAAAATACATTACCATATTTGCCGGTTTGTTCCCTATCGGAAAATTTAGTTTTTTCTACTGCAAAATCAGCGACTTTGTTTATTTCTCCGTCTTTTGCCAAATAAAAATCCGCGTTTAAATTTCCAGTCACGATAATCGCTGTACTATTTTTCTCAAATTGAGGTAAGTTTTTTGGTATTTTCATAGAAGCTATGAATAGATTACAAAAATTGCAGAAATTGCAAAGATTGCAAAAATTAATAAAAAGAATAAAAAGATTAAATATTTGAATCTGGGTTTTTAATATAACCAGCTTTTTTTTCCGCTTCCAAGGCCATTTGGTGTGCTTTCCAATAAATCATCCCTTTCTTCATTAAATTTCTTTCTGTCATTTCATGTAAAATCAAACTTTTACGAAAATTTTCAGACATTGCTCTATTTTTAGGAACATTAGTGCATTTACAATCCAACGGATGAGTTGTCATCACCCAAATTTCATCAAGCGGAATATATTCACAAACATAACCATGACCACCATGATTAAACCAAGCCATAATATTATTTCTAATCCAATTACCATCAACCTCGTATATTTTTACACCATTCTTTTTATAAAGAAATTTTTTCCAAGAACCAGATAATTTAAATTTTTTATCCTTTTTGTGTGCATTTTTTTGAATCTTAGCTTCAGTAATTGCCCAAAATTTAGCTCTGGTGTCTTTTTTAAATTTCATATTTACAATTTTTAATTAATTTTTAATAAATTTTCTAAACACCTGTCAATCTTTAAATCTTTTAATCTTGTAATCTAACTTTTATCCTCTATAAATCAAGAAACTAATATAAGCAACATACATCACTACAAACGTCACACCTTGCCAACGATCAATTCTTTTCTTGGTACCGATAAATAAAAAGATAAACAGTAATAAAGTGGCGATAATCTCCGCAAAAATATCAAAATTTATTCCTCCGGTAAAAGGCAGCGGTTTGATAGTGCTGGTAATACCCAAAATCCAAAAGATATTAAAAATATTTGAACCAACGATGTTGCCAACAGCGATATCAGCTTGCTTGCGATAAGCCGCCATCGCGGAAGTAACCAGTTCCGGCAGAGATGTCCCGACCGCGACGATAGTCAAACCGATAAGCGCTTCACTCATCCCGGCTAAACGCGCCAAAATAATAGCATTATCAACTAGTAATTTACCGCCCAAAAACAACAACCCAATACCGGCTATCAGAAAAACGATTGATCTTATCCAAGTAAAAACCTGCATCTCTTCTTGTTCAACCGCTCCGTTTTTGGCCAAATTGAAAACATAATAAAGAAAAATAATAAATACGGATAAAAGAGCCAGACCATCGGTACGAGTCAAAATATTTTCTCCCAAACCATCAAATAAAATATCATTTCCCATAAAAAGAATCATTACTCCAGCCAACATGGCAAAAGGAATTTCTTTCCAGGTAGTACTTTCTTTTACCGCCAAAGGATAGATTATCGCAGAAATACCCAAAATTAAAAAAATATTGGAAATATTACTCCCAATAATATTACCCACGGCCAAATCCGTCGCTCCTTTAAAAGCGGAATAAATATTAACCACAAGTTCCGGCATAGATGTGCCAAAAGCCACCACTGTCAAACCAACGACTAATGTAGAAATTCCCCACCTTTTAGCCAGTGATGCCGCACCTTTGACTAAATAATCACCACCGAAAACAAGCATTATCAGCCCCACTATGAGTAAAAGTATTGCCACGAGCATACAATGAAATTTTTAATTAATTATCAATTTTCAATTTGATTTCCTGCGAGGTACCCAGTACTCCAACAAACTTGGAGATTATATCCGCCGGTTGGACCATCAATATCAAGAATTTCTCCAACTAAATATAGATTTTCAATAATTTTAGAACGCATTGTTTGCGGATCTATTTCTTTGAGATCAACCCCACCGGTGGTAATAATGGCTTTATCAAAACTATCCAGCGCTTTGATTTCCAAAGTAAAACTTTTTAATAACTTGAACAATGTTTTTCTTTCTTCTTTGGAAATTGTATTTACTTTTTTATCCGCTTGAATTCCTGATAATTTTACCATAATTGGGATTAATTTTGAAGGGCAAAGTTCAGTGAGATAATTTCTAAATATTTTAGCGCCAAATTCTTTAAAATCTTTTTGTAAACGATCGTCCAATTTTTTATCATCAAGTACGGGTTTAAAATCAATTTTCAAATTTACATCTCCCGGCAACAAATTGCCCGCTGTTTTACTCAAATCCAAGATTATCGGCCCACTAAGCCCGTTGTCGGTAAATATCGCTTCACCAAATTCAGACTTTATTTTTTTATTGTTTTTATAAATACCTATTTCTACATTTTTCAAACTCAAACCTTCCAATTCTTTTATCCATTTTTCTTTGACAATTATCGGTACCAACGCCGGGCGGGGTGCGACAATATGATGACCAAGTTTTTGCAACCAACTATATCCATCTCCGGTAGAGCCGGTCATGGGGTATGATTTTCCGCCGGTAGCGATGATAAAATTATCAGCCACCAACTCTTGCCCATCGGATAAAATTATTTTTTCTATTTTTTTTCCTTTTTTGACAATATCTTTGACTTGAGCTCTGGTTTTTATTTCTACTTTGGATTCTTTTAGAAACTTTTTCAAAGCGTTTAATACATCGATAGCTCTATTGCTTTGTGGAAAAACTCTATTTCCTCTTTCTACTTTTACCCCTACTCCATGATTTTCAAAAAAAGTCATGGTATCCTCTACCCCAAACTTATTAAAAGCGGAAAAAAGAAATTTGCCGTTTACTCCATATTGTTTAACCAGCTCGGAAACTTTCAAAGTATGGTTGGTAATATTACATCTCCCCTTACCGGTAATCAATAATTTTGCTCCAAGGTTATAATTTTTTTCAATTAAAAGAACAGGACCGTCACTTTGTCCCGCAGTTGCGGCCGCCATCATACCAGATGGTCCGCCACCAATAACTATTGTGTTATATTTCATACAGTGATTATACCAAAAAAATTACAAGATTTAAAGACAAGTAAAAAAACACAGAGATAACAAACAAAAAACCACTCTTACGAGTGGTTTTTTAATTGTTTTAAACAATTCTGAGATTAAGCGAGTGTTACGTTGATAGCGCGAGGACCCTTATCGGAATCTTCGGTATCAAAATTAACTGCATCGCCAGCTTTCAAATCGGTGAAGTTCACACCGTTAAGAGCAGATTCGTGAAAGAAAATGTCTTTCGCGCCGCCTTCTGGGGTGATGAAACCGAAGTGTTTCTCAGCAATCAAGGTTTTAATTGTACCTGTCATAGTGATAGAAATAAAGTGAATAGTTTACAAAACTTAGGCCGTTGTAAAGAAATTCGACTGTATTTCTACTACGGGATTTTGTGACCATATTATAGCACAATTAAGCACATTTGTCAATAGCTTAAGTTTATCTCTTCATCATAAAATTTAAGATTAGCGATTAAACCTAATAAACTTTTAACTCAAAACTCAAATGTCAAATCTCAAAACTACAATTTAAAACCTTAAAACCCTGTCATTGCAAGGAATGAAATGACGAAGCAATACCACAAAATTCAGAAAGCAGTGGGATTACTTCATCCGCTTTGCGGATTCGTAATGACACTTATCGTTAGTTTTGACATTTAAGGTTGTGGTTTTAACTTTTAAAATTATTAAAAATTGGGATTTTCACCTTGACAAAAGCAAGGAATTGCGCTATTATATGATGATTGTTCATTATCATCAACGTTTTTTTTGGAGGTTCTCATGTGTAAGAATTGCGAATGCGGTGGAAACTGCGGGGATGATTGCAAGTGTAAAAAACCCCGTAAACTTCCCAAGGGTAGCAGTGGATGCACCTGTCCGGCCAAAGATTCTCAGGTTTGCTGTTGTCCGCCGCCGGATGAAGGTAAAGACAACATCGATCCGCGTTGCCCCCAGCACAACGACAGACCCGAACCGGATCCCAAATGTCCGCTTCACGGCCATCTGCCGGTGTACCCGCGGGGAAAAAGAAAGCCGAAAAAAAAATAATTCGGCAAAAACCAAACGGCTCACTCGCGTGAGCCGTTTTTTTTACCCCGTGAAATAATTTTTGTTCAAACAAAAATTGGCGCAAAGCACCATTTCACTGGGGTGAACCCCGTGAAATTTCGTCCGCCGTGACAAACAAACCTGCCTTTGGCAGGATTTCACCGGAGTAAATATCTAATATCCCAATATCTTAATATCTCTCCGTCTTCTCGCTTTACGGACTTTATAGACTTTATGAACTTTATGGACTTTATGAACTAGTTTAAGTATTTCGCTCCCAAAAATGTCGCTATAGGCATAGACAGCGCCACTCCAATACTACCGGTCAACGTGCGGATAATTTCTGTGGCCACCATTTCATTATTTATCGCTTGTGCAAAAGTCAAAGCTTCGTTTTGTCCCAAAGTAAATAAAAGTAACAACGGCAAAGAAGCACCTGCATAAGTCAAAAACAAAGTATTTACTATTGCCCCCAGATGAGTATTGCCAATTTGATACCCCATTTTAAAAACTTGCCGAAAAGGAAGATTCGGATTGGCTGTTTTAATCTGCTTGACCGCTTCAATTTGTCCGATAACCACATCATCAAGCACCCCAACTGCACCAATCAACATCCCGGCCAAAAGAAGTCCGCGAAAATCTATTGCTCTTTCCCCTGCTCCAATCAGAAAAACCGCTTCTTCACTAGCCAACCCAGTTAATTTGCTCAAAGAAACAAAAAGCCAAGACAAAAATAATGTTGCAACTAGGGAAATAAAAACACTTGCTAACCCTAAATTTGATTTTCTATTTATCCCTTCGGTGATATATATCATCGCCACTAGAATAAAAAACGAGCCAAACAAACTGATAATAAGAGGGTTACTACCACCGATAATTTGCGGTAAAATAAATTTTAAAATTATAAAAAAACTAACTATCAAACCAAGCATGGCGCGCCAACCTTTTTTTCCACCGATCACGGCAATTATCAATACAAACAAAAACGCCAAAAAAGCTAACTTACCAGAACGAACATAATCCATGACAAAAAATCTTTCTTCGTCGTCAAAATCAGCAATTTTTTGCACCAAAACTTTATCTCCAACTTTATAAATATTACTACCAGCAACATCAACTTCGGAAATTCCTTCGTATTTTATTTTTTTATCTTTGTAAAAACCCTCTGTGCCCAACAACAAAAGATTTTGTTGCCTTTTTTGCAAGCCGTCACCTCTGTCTATCTGTCGCTCTTGTAAAATTTCAATGACTCTGGCTTGAAAAACATCTTCCGCGGTTTGTGCAAAAACAAAAAACGGGCAAAACAATCCGCCCAAAAAAATAATAACAAAAAACTTTTTTAAAAACATAAATTAATTTTTGATAATTTTGATAGCTTTACCGTGTACCAAAGCATCGGTTACTTTTTTATAAGCACTACTCAAAATACGCTGATAGGTACTTTGTGAAGTATTCATCTTTTTAGCCGCCTCTGTTTGTTCTAAATCTTTTTCATGACGCAAACGCAAAGCTTCGGCTTCTTCCAAAGTCAATTCAACTACTTCCAAAAACCTCATCGGTATACCTTGGGGTTTGAAATAATCCGCTTTGGGGTCAAGTTGTATTTTACGAAATCCTCTGGGTCTAGGCATAGGGGTTGAAATTAAAAAAATTCTCTATTATTATTATACCACATAAAAGAAGGACCGCCTCGGGAATTTGTTTACAAACTCCCGAGAACTCATCGGCCTTCTTTTATTTTTGTCCTTTGTCAAGATTTTTGATCTCTTCTTGTACAGCTTTCAATTCAGCGGATAAAAATTTTTCTGATTCTTGCAAAGAAGCTAAATCGTTGGTTGAAGCGTAGAAACGACGTCCAGCTCCAAATCCACGAGCGCATCCTCCTGCACCATATCCACGACCTCTGCCTCCTCCGGCTCCACAAGGACCAAAACCTCGTCCTGTTCCCGGGCCAACTCCATTAGGTCCGGTACCATTTAATTGCGGCATATATTTATAAGTTAAGAATTAATTATTGACTACCGACCTTTTTGTAAGTAGTTCTATATTGAATATATACCCAAAACTATATTTTGTCAAATTATTCCCCTGTGGACAAAAAAAACAAACCTGTTCGGGTCTGTTTTTATTTTTTGTCATTCCCGCGAAGGCGGGAATCCAGTGGCAGTCAAGCAATCAAAATGGCAACAATTCACCATACAAATCTTTCCACTCTAGTGTTTTTTTATTTTTTCCTATACACCCACAATAGACCCATAATTACCAACAACGCCCCGCCTATTATCCTAACCCTAACATCTTCAAAAAAACCTTTCTCTTTGGGCTGAATGGGAACTGTCGATGAATTTGGGTCTTTTTCTTTTATTCCAACAATTTCCGCCACACTATCAGGACAATCTTTTCTATGACAATACTCTATCCTATCGGCCAATTCCGCCGGGGTCATAGTTTCCAAAAAACCGGAAATCGGTTTATTCCCTATTATGACAAACGGGACTCCGTCAACTCGAATATCAAGCTCTTTGCCTATTTTTTGTAATAAAGAAGTGTTTTCATAATTTTGATAAACTTCAAAATCATATACTTTTAAATAAGGATATTTATTTTTAAACTGTTCAAGTAATGCTCTTTCTTTTTCACAATGAGGACAGCCTTTCCCCCAGAAGAAATACAGATTGACATCCGACTCCGCAGAAGCGGGAGCGGCGTATAGCAAACCAGAAGCGATTATTATCACTATAACAGAAATATTTAATAATAATTTATTGAACATAAGCTGTACGCAATTTTTAATTTTACAATTTTACAATTTTTAATTAATTTTTAATTATTAATTTTTAAAATACTTATCATTCTAAAATCTTCACCCTGTGAAATAATTTTTGCAATCTTTGCAATTATTGTACCACACCTAAAAACAAAGAGGCAACCCTGGGGCCACCTCTTTTTATTTAAATTATTTATTGTTTGTTTACTGGTTTAATGCCGCTCTCGTTGCTGTATCCATAATTCCCGTAGCTGTCAAACCTTTGGCTTTTTGATAATTAACCAAAGAGGTTTTTGTCACATAACCGAAGTATCCGGTAATAGAAGGATAATTGAAATATCCAAGATCTCTCAATTTTTGTTGTAATGCTCTAACCTCATTACCTACAGATCCAAATCGAATTTGTGCTGTGAATCTGAATAATTTCGGATTGGTACCGACAAACTGTTGCCAATTTGTTTGACCGATAGCCCAAGTATAGTTCTTGGCATCAGTAACACTAAACAATCTACCAGAATTTACCAAATTGGTAATACCTTGTCTTTGTTTTTCAGTCAAACCAGCGCGGAATTTTACCGTCAAACTATCTACTTGATAAGTGGAAACCGCTCCAGTCACAACTAGGGTTACCGGAGTAGCTACAGCTACTGTTTTTGTAGTTTTGACAGTAGTTGGAGTTCCCGGAACATTCAACACGGCGAATTTGGTAAAATGATTAATAATAAAAACTACCGTACCAGCAGCCGGATCAATGATAGAACCTGGGATCAACACCCATTCATTAGTGGTTTCATTCAAGAAATAAACACCGACATTACTGACATCAGCTGGCAAGCTCAAACCGCTAAAAGTAATGGTGAGATTATTGTTGAAATTAGTAACTGAATTATTATTGGCGTCAGTGGCTGAAATCATATAAACTCCACCACCTATAGCAGAGCCATTGGTTGGAGAAAAATCTCCCAATGAACTACCAACGACTTTGAAAGTCGCGCTACCGGTAAAAGAATTTACAGGGATAACAATATGAACAGAATCATCGTCTCCGGTATTGTAAGTCAAAGCGCCGGCCTGTGTTCCGTTGATAGTCAAAGGAACATCAATTGCGGTAATAGAAGTGATAAAACTACTGGAAGATCCTCCTCCACCACCTCCGCCGTAACCGAAAGCGACACTAAACCCAAATAGAGAAAAACCCAAACAAAGAGCAAAAACAATAAAAGTTTTTGCTAAAGGATTTTTCAAAAAAATACTTGCTTTTTTCATAATTTGAGAGTTATAATTAAAGTAATTAATTTTAGAAAAATATAAACAAAAAATATTTCCCTAAAGAATATATTTATATTATAATACTTTTACTTCTTAGCTACAACCAGCCAAATAATATAACGGTGGATAACTTTTTAAAATGAAACAAAAAATATTCTATACAATTCTTTTTTTGACTATATTTAGCGGTTTTTTGCTACGTTTTTATAATTTAGACAAACAATCCTATTGGATGGATGAGGGCTACACCATAAATGCTGTTTTGTCTGTTTTAGAAAAAGGAAATACAATTTTAGACTCCGGACAAAATTATTTTTGTCCGATGTATTGCTATCCAACGGCCTGGGTTGCCCAAATTTTCGGATCAAACGCCACATCTTTTCGTATTCTGTCGGTAATCTTTGGTATTTTCTTGATATTTGCGGTTTATTTTATTGTCCGCAAATTATTTAACAAAAATTCCGCCTTACTGGCTACATTTTTTGTTTCTTTTTCTTATTGGCAAATAGCTTGGTCTCGCCAAGCCCGTTGGTATACAATGCTCACTCTGTTTTTTTGGTTGGCAATTTATTTTTTCTATCAATTTTTACAAGAACAAAACAATCGGAAAAAAATTATTTATTTCATTTCTTCATTAGTAATAACTTTTTTGGCGGTTTTGACACATCGAGTTGCTTATTTCTTGATTCCGATTTTTATAACCATCTTAGCTTTGGATTTATTGAAAAATAGAGAAAAAATCAATAAAAAAGGCGTATTTTTGACCTTTTTTTCTTTAATATTAGCCACTTTTTTACTAGAAACAATCTTCAATTTCGGTATAACAAATACCCTACTAGCCAAATTTAGCCTCTATTATGAGCTACCTTATTACTTAAGTTTCTTCCTAGTAAATTATTGGTTTTTCATCATTTTGTCGCTCTACGCCTATTTTGGCGCTTCTGAAGACGAAAAGATGAAGTATGGTTTATTTTTAGTGCCTTTCTTGGTCTATTTGGTGCTTTTTTCCTTTTTTACCAATATCGTCCACTATCGTTACCTATTCGCCCCAGCTTTGGGCTTCCTAATCTTGGGAGCAGTCGGTGCTATGGATATTTTTGAAAAACTTTGGCAAAAAAACAAAATCATATCTTGGGGATTTTTGGGTATTATCGTAATTGCATTTTTTATTTCCGGACAAGGTGTTTGGAAACCACTCCCCTTTTATATTTTGGAAAACGACAACATCACCACCGGCAAAACAGATCGTCCATACTTCGGTTATACTCCCCAACCGAATTTTAATGGCGCTTATGAAGTAATCGCTCAAAATTTAAAACCCAACGAAATTGTGATTTCCTCCCACCCACATTTCAATAAAATATTTTTGCAACAGCCGGGATATTGGTTGAGATACAACTATCTTGGATTTGAAAAAAAAGTTGATCAAGTTATGAATGGCAAAGAATATTATGTTGGAGCAAAAGTGATTAATAGTTTAGAAGAGCTAAAACAAATAGCGTCTAGCACTCACGGATATGTTGTTTTTGATTATATGTCTGCAACTGGACGCATTCCTCCGGAAATTGTATACTTTATCCGCAATTCGTTTGAACAAATATATTTTGATGAAATAAACGCTTATAGTAAAATCTGGGTTTATAAATTCTAAAACTTATGGCTTGGCTTCAAAAAATTCTACACTTTCTCAAATCAATCAATTACATCCTCGTTTTGGCCTGGGTACTGCCTATTGGTATTCTTTTGACAATCCTCTACCTCAATTTTCTGCCTTTTGGTTATGAAAAAACCTTGACCATACATGCAGGAACCGAGGGAGACGATAAAGGCGAATTTTATTTGGAAAAAAATTCTATCTTAGGCGCTCGACAATCCATTGACGGAAAAAACTTCCGTTACCTTGATGGTTTAGTTTATGCGGTCTATAAACCAAAAGCTGTTTTGCAAAATGCGACTATAGAAGCTACTGTTGAGGGAAAAGGTGTTTCTTTTATCCTCCCGCCTGATTTGGAAAATGTTGCTTGGGATTATATTTGGGACGCACAAACTATAGCTCGAGATTTCAAAACCTCTTCAACTATTGTTATAAAAGACGACTGTCTGTATTTTGATGGTAATACCAGGTATGAATTACCAAATACAGCTGATAAATTTGAAGACGGACCTTTTGCGGTTTATGTGGAATGGATTCCAGAAGTGGCTACAAATTCACAACAAATCGTCGGCCATTTCAATTGGGAGATCGCTCAAAATAAAGATAATATTAGTTTTCAAGTTGGACGTATGGACACTTCTACCGGACCAACGTTTAAAATTTCTTATCCGATTAACGAAAGTTTCTTTAATCAAAAGCACATTTTATTGGCAATTTATAATCCAATTGGTGAAAATAATACTGATGGATATGCTGAACTTTTTGTGGATAATATTTTTACCGGAAAGGTTATTTTTGGAGATAGGACTATTTTGAAAAATTATGGTAAATCAAACCTGGGAATTGGTTGGAGCACACGCAATGCTCATAAAAATCTTTTTTTTAAAGGAAGTATTTATCATATTAAATTAATTTCTACTAATTTAAATTCCCAATTAACAAATACTTGGAATTTTAAGTTTGAAGAAAAAAATATAAAAATTCCTGTTTGGGGAACTGGTGAATTATATAAAATTAAAATAAAAGTAACAAAATAAAATGGAAAATTTCTTATTAAAATACAGAAAATCTTTTTTGATTCTGTTTCAGAATCTCTTTTTTATATTTATAGGATTAATTATTTTAAATAATTTTTCCATTCTTATTATAGACAAATTTATTAATATTGCGTGGCTAATTTCATTATCTATTATTGCCTTGTTCGTTTGGTTTTTCTTTTTTATCCAAAAAAATGAACTTTATTATAGAAAAAAAACTAAAATTTTCTTTAAATATGGTTTGTTATTTGGATTGTGTCTGGTAACATTGTCTTCCCTGAACTTTGAATTTATAAATAATATTACGTTCTTTAACAATATTATCTTTTTTCTTAATAAACAAGCTGTGATTTTGACTGTTTTGTCTATAAATCTGGGTTTCTTCACTTTTTACTTTAATAAAGAAAAAATTGGACAAATAATAGAGAAGCAGCAAGAGAAAGAAGATACTGAAGAACAAGAAAGAATGGCTTCTTTGTCTAAAAATTTTCCAAAAATATCTACTCTTCCGCTATTAAAAAATTTATTGAGTTGGATTAATAAAGAAGGTTTTGGATACGTTACTTTATTAATCTTTTCTCTAACATTATTTTGTATAATTTATTTAATAAACATATCATACACAAAATTCATTGACATCGACGAAACACGGTTATTTTATGATGCAACGCTAATTTTAAACGGCTTTAAACCCTTCACTGATTTTGTAGCCAGAGCTCCTTTTGTTATATACTTTTTGTCAACTTTTATATACTTTTTTGGCCAAAAATTACTTCCTTTATATATATTATCCGTAATCTTGGTTTTATCTATTTTATTATTATCTTATTTCTTAATTAAAAGATTATACAACAAAAAAATTGGGATAATCAGCGTAATCGTTTTTGGTTCAGCTCCAATAATACTAAACCTGCTTTATGTGAAAACACAAACTTTCTCCGTTTTTTTAATGTTGCTATCAGCGCTACTCTTTGATAATTATCTTCTAAAAAATAAGAGGCTTTATTTTTTTATTAGTTTATTATTATTTCTCTTTTCGTTATTTACAAGGATTTCTTGCATAGTCTATTTATTAATTCATATTTCACTATTCATAAAACGCAAAGAATTTAATATTCGACAAATAATAAAGACTTTTTCTTTATATTGTCTGGTTTTTATAATTTTTATATTAATAAATTCATTCTTTTTTCAAGGAGAAAAATCTAATGCGATTGGTCTATCGTCTTCTTCTAATTTAACATTCGATCTCAAAGAAGCAGACATAGCGCGACTAAGGCTCATTCCTGTTTACCTCTCTTCCTCTTTTGTTCTTTTTATTATTTTAAGCACACTCTCACTTCTATTTTCTGTTCCTTTTATATCTAACAAAAAAAATAGGACTGTCTATGTGTTGCCGATTTTTGCAATTTTAATTTATATTTCATTATATACTTACAACATTCTAAGACAACATGGTTTTTGGCCACAATATTTAATGGAATTTAGTTTTTTTTATATCATCCTTGTTAGTATTTTTTTGTATAAAATGTTTATTCTTTTCGAGCAAAAATATTTTAAATATTCTTTATTTATAATATTAATTCTATTTCTAATAATATCCCACATCCATTCCTATACATATCTTAAAAACGATGCCGGTTGGATAGACAAGGATGTTGCATCTGAAGTTTCTGTATATATAAATCAAAAAACAGACCCCGCTGATTATATTTTTGGAGGCGTCCCAATTTATTCGTTTCTATCCAACAGAAGAAATATATTAAATTTATCCCACTCTTACTATAATGAAAATTCAGTATTGACCGTTACAGATTTTATAAAATACAATCCACCAAAATTTATTATTAGCGATATTTATTTAAGAAAATACTATATTACCAATGATAATTTCAAACAAGTTCTTGATGACAAATACGAACTGCTTAAAATTTTTGCTATCGGACCTAATAAAAGTATTTCTGATGTTGAAGTTTATGGATTAAAGACTAATCCGCTTTCTTTTTAGCAATAAAAATTATCGGGTAGTATAGATCAAATTTGATAAATAACCACGATACAAAACGAGTGATTCTTGTCTTTCTTAAAAAACCTATACACCTCCCTAAAAACTTATTACTAGTCCAATGCTTTTTTATCCTTTCCTCGGATAAATTTTTTTTGAAGTTTTTTTCTCCTAAATCCAATATTTCTAATCCCAGCTGTTTAGACCAATTTTTTATTTTCTTTAGAGTTATAAACTGAAGATTGTCTATAAAATTTGTATTTCTTCTAAAAATTTTAACATACCACTTAGCCATTTTTTTGTTTAGAAAAGGAAGCCAAAACAAACCAAAATGCCCTTCCCAAAACGAATGGTAATTGGGAATAACAAAATAAATTATTCCTTCTTTTTTTAATACCCTTTTACATTCTTCCAACACCTTCAAAGGATTTTGTGTATGTTCCAAAACTTGAAACGAAACAATCAAATCAAATGTTTCGTCACTATAAGGTAATTTTTCTCCAAAACCTTTTTTTATACAACTTTCCACACCATTCTTCTCAAAAAGTATTTCTGAAGCTTTAAGTGAATTATCCTCGGGTTCAATACCAAAAGCCTCAATACCTTTTTTTCTTAAATACATTACCAACATTCCTGATCCGGAGCCAATCTCTAATATTTTTTTATTTTTTAGTTGTTCTTCGTTAAAAATTTGCTTGACCCTTTCATATCTTTCTTCAATTCTTTCCAAATTAAACTGATTTTCTGCACCAAAGTCAACATTTGCTTCTAAATTTTTACAAACATTTTTATAATCAACTTTAATATAATTTTTTATAAGATTTATACTTTCTTCCGGTATTATAATTTCTGACATATCACTTTAATTATTTTTTTAATATAAAGACTATTCCACCTAAACTATTAATTATCACCAAAATCGAAAAAGACAAAAAAGCGGCGGCAACAGCCAAAGTGGAAGAAAGGCCTATGCTGATAAAGAAAAACACAAACGAGGCCTCTCTTAAACCTATTCCGCTAATTGATATTGGCAACATTATAAAAAGTGTAGTGATAGAATACAAAAGAAAAACAAACCAAATACTTAACTGGACACCCAAAGCACTAATTATAAAAAATGTATACAAAATCGATAAAAACTGAAAAACAAAAGATAGAACTAATGCAAAAAAAATATCTTTGGAAAAATCTTTATAAACTGTCATGGCCTCATAATATTTTAATAGAGTACTTCTAAATTTACCTCGTGTTAAATAATCTCTTAAACGTAATGAATTTCTTGTCAAAAAAAATAAAAAAAAGAAACCTAAAACAACAACAAATATCAATATGGCTAAAATGATTATTTTTGGTGGGTAATCAAATTTTGTACCAGCAACAGCTCCAGCAAACGATAAACAACTTAGTGCAAAAAATCCTAAACATCTGTCAAAAAAAATTGAAGCTAGCGTCTTTTCAAACGGAGCCCCGTCATTACTGACAATCTTTGCTCTTACAAAATCTCCGCCTATAACCGTAGGTAGAAAAGTATTAAAAAACATACCTGAATAATAAGCGCTACATGATTTACCCAAAGAAACTTCGATATTTTGTTTTCTAAGAAGAATTTTCCATTTAATACTGCTTACTATAATACCTATATAGATAATAACGACTGAAAAAAACAAGTAGTATAAGTTAACGTTTTTAAGCACAACTACCAATCTATAAAAATCTATTGAATGTAGAATAAAAAATAAAACTAGCAATGATATTGCTGCCTTTATAAAAATTTTTATCTTTTTATCAATCATATCTCGCTTATTGAATAGCAATATTTGCCACTTGGTAAAGGTGGTATATCATCCACAAAAACCCATCTTATAACTAAATTATCATCTGACATTTCACCACGAATACAGGTTTCAATTTTTTCTTTTTGTTCTTCAAAAGAATTTTTATTTTTTAAAACCACTTTTATTTCAAGTAAATCTAAACTTTTTTGGATCAGTTGATATTTAAAAAAACAATTTTTATTAAAGGTAATTCCTACAAAAAGAATAAAAAACTCACAAGGAATCATTTTGCCACTTTTTGTTTTTAACATATTCATTTCTCTACCTTCAATTTTCTCCAATTTCCCATAATTTGTCGAGAGTGTTGCCATATCACCAATATTATACCTGATCAAAGGCATAATAAAATTATTAAGTGTTGTGATATAAACTTTACCAGACTGTTTTGATAAAACGGCTTTTTCATCATGATCTAATACTTCCACATAATTGTTCCAAAAATTTATTCTTAATTCTCCACTATCATCGTTTGAACAGGCTATATTTCCCGCTTCCCTCGAACCATATCTATTAAAGACCTTGCAGCCGAAAACTTCCTCAATGTCTTTTTTAATTTCAAAATACAATGTGCCAGCAGATGTTGTTATACTTCTCGGAAAAAATATCTTTATTTGTCTATTCTTAATAAATCTCGCTAATTCATGTAGCGGATGGACATACGACTCTACAGAATTTGGTTTAAATTTATTCCATTTTAATACAAAATTGGTCAAAGATGTTTCAGATAACTTAAAAGCATTTATCTCCGTACGATTATATATCCAATTTCTAACTCGAATAGAAAATTTCTCTTTTCCCTCCAACAAATCTCTTTCTGAACCCCACAAACGTAATTCTTTATCGCCCACATTCTGACCATTATTTTTTTTAATAAAAAGTTTATCGGCCGTATTCCATTCATTATAATACTTATCCTGAAAAAAACTGATGGGTTCACCTGTAGATCCTCCGGAAAGGTTTTCGTAAGCCCCTCTTCTTTTAATTCTAGAAATTAAATTCTTTTCCTCTCTTCTAATAATTTGTTTTGTTAAAATTGGAATTTTATCAAAATTTTCCAAAAATACTTCGTTGTTTTTTACAACACCCGCTTCTTTTAAAACTCTTTCATAATAAGGAACATTTTGGGAAGCATAAAGCAATAAAACTTTTAATTTGTTTTCTTGATATTGTTTTTGTTGTTCAATAGGGGCTGAGGATATTTTTTTAATTTCTTTAAAATAACGTGGTATTTTACTGCCAGTTATGTAAAGTAAAAAATATATTAAAGGTTTTCTCCAATTAAACATACTATTTATTTACCTTAGCAATACAAATTATTGATGGCTGAAAAATTTTAGGTAAAGTTTTGACAGGATAAAGAAAATGCAAAAATCCTATTTTGCTTTTTTGTCCCAACGTCAATTTTTTCATCTTAATAAAAGAAACATCAAACCCTTGATTCTCTAACTTTTTTTTAAGTGTTTTATGTGATTGTGAAGAAACATGAAGATCGTCATTTTTTCTTGAAAAAAAATTAAACAATCTTTCAACTATTAAATTCGGTGTGGAAAAAATATAAAAACCTTTTGGTTTCAAGATTCTCTTGACTTCATCAAAATGTCTTTCCAACTTTGGTAAATGTTCAATTAACTCACTACTTACAACAATATTATAAGAATTATCTTGTAAATTAATGTTTTCTGCATCAATTTCATTTAAAACAATCCCGTTGATTTCGCGAGCCAACAAAATATTTTGTGGATTAAAATCACTACCGTCAATATTAAATCCTTGCTTTGTTAACTCTTTAACTAAAAATCCCCTACCCGAACCAAGTTCTAATATTTTAATATTACTTTTATCTTGAAAATTTTCTAGATATTCTATCAAAGAATCCTGTTTAGTTCTCCATTTTTGGATTATATCTGAACCAGTGTTTTTTTGAACAAGATTAGAATATTTTTCCTTAAAATTATTCATAAATTTGTGAATATTTTTTTACCACAAAATTCCAACTCATTTTCTCTGCTTTTTGCCTACTGACTATTTTCATTTTTTCTAGTAATCCCCTACTATTATAAAATTTCTCTAAAGCATTATAAATTTCTTCCTCGCTATTTTTGTCCACTATTATACCATTTTCTTCGTTAATGAGCTCTTTAGAACCTCCGACGTCCGTTGTTATTATAGCCAATCCGGATGCCATGGCTTCAAGCACAGAATTGCTCATACCTTCGTTCAAAGAAGGTAAAACAAACACATCGGCTCGTTGATAAATTTTAGGTAAATTTTTATGTTCAACTGAACCAAAAAACTCTACTTTTTTATCTAATCCGGCAACTTTTATTTTATTTACAAATTCTTCTTTTAAATCCCCATCACCAACAATAAGTAGCCGACTATTTTTATATTTTCTCTCAAAATCAACAAACGCTTCAATTAAATATTTAATTCCTTTTCTTTTAATCAAACGCGAAGTGGAAATAATAACAAATTCACCATTGTCTTTTGTAACAGGAAAAAATTGTGCCGTATCTACTCCGTTATAAATAACAGAAATTTCTTGGTGTGGTGTTATTTTTAAAGCCAGATCTTTAAGTCCTTGAGAATTAGCGATTATGGCCTTAGATCTTTTCCAAATTTCTTTACTTAATCGTTTAAAAAATAATTTATCTAACCAATAAAATCTTTTATTATAAAAAGGGACATCCGAACCACGCAAACTAACAATATAAGGAATTTTTAATTTCATCGCAATGTATCCGCAAGGAATCCCAAAAAAAGCATGTACTAAATCAATTTTTTCTTCTTGCTTCAATTTTTTACAATAAAAATAAGCTTTTATCGAATAAACTAGGAGATCTTTGATACTTTGGTAATGGAAATTTCCTTTTTTATTAATATCAAGATAATGAATACAAATATTATCACTAAATTGCTCAATTTTAAATTTATTAACTGAAGAGGTAACTAAATCAATCTTTAAATCGGGGTATTTCGCAAATTCTTTAAGTAGATAATGGGTAGCATTGCCTGCTCCCCCGCCAAGAGGCGGAAATTCATAATTTAATACAAGAATTTTTTTCATGTTTTTATTTCTTTAATAAAACATTTGTTATCCCACATTCTACATTTTTTCCAAAAAACATTGGATTTATTTTAACTTGTTCTATAGAAAAATTTTCTATCTCGCTGTTTATTAAAGACAAACCATTGTCTGCAAATACTTTTATGTAATCGTCATAACGCCAACGATTGGTGTAGGACACTCCTTCTTTGGTTAAATATTTATTCCAGGCATAATCTGAATATTTATAAAACAAAAAAGGAGAATTAAAATTATAATGATCACGTAAATCAATGTGATGATACATATAACCACCCGATACCAAAATTTCTGCCAATTTTTTTATATTTTCCGTTATATTTTTTATGTGCTCAAAAACACTGATGGAATAAATAAAATCAACACTGGTTTTGATATCGCTTTCCACAAGGTCTTTACTGATAAAAGTAATATACTCACTCTTAATATTATTACTTTTGTCTAGAAAAAATAAACTATCAATTTTGTATTTATTTTTTATATAATCAATCTCTTCTAAAAAATACTTCAGTTGTTTTTTTGTTTTTATTTGTCTAGGAAATTTATCGATCAAAATGACTTTTTTTGATCCTTTTAATAAAAAATTATAAGCATTAATGTATGAATTACCTGGTCCCAATTCAAGAATTACCTTATCTTTCAAATTAATATTATTTTTTAAAATACATTCATACATCTTTTCAAATCTCCTGTCTAACTCAATAAAATTACTAGAATATAACTTCCAAAATAAAAATTTATTAAATATTTTACTAACAAACCCTAATTTACAATAACTAAATCGTATCGAAGCATCAAACTTGTCAAAAACAAAACTAGCAAACCTATTTTTAATTTGCATATTTATCTGTTTTGATTACTTCCCTAACATAATATCTTTTTTCCGTAGTTGAAGAATTAAACCTGATTTTCATAAGTAAACCGATAATTATACCAAAACTAAAAAACATTATTCCGGATAATAAAAAGAAAAATGTAACCAACGTCCAACCGTTTCTATTTAAACTCAAACCAAAAACCAATTTACCGTGGAGTGTCCAAAAACCGGAAAGACCGCCCAATAAAAATGAAATAAAACTTAAATAACCAAATAGATGAAGAGGTCTTTGTGAATATTTATTTAAAAACCAAATATAAATAAGATCTATAAACCCTCTAATAGCTTTGGTACACCCATATTTACTTTCTCCTTTTACTCTCTGTCTATCATTTACAACCATTTCACCGATAGAAAAACCTTTCCAACGTAGCAAGGCGAGAATATAACGATGCATCTCCCCTTCAATATCTAGAGATTTTACCGCTTCTTTTTTATAAACCCGCAAAGAACAACCAGTATCGTGAACAATATCGCTGATAAATAATCTTCGCAGGCTTCTGCCGATTACAGTCAATATTCTAATACTCGCTTTATCTTGACGGTTTTTTCTCCAACCAGCAACAACGTCCAGATTTTCTTCTTGTAGCTTCTTTAAAAGCACTGGAATGTCACTGGGATCATTTTGCCCGTCTCCATCCAGTGAAACCACCAAATCCCCTGTACAGGCCTTAAAACCCGCATCAAAGGCCGTGGTTTGACCGTAATTGCGGTTAAAATTAATAATAGTAACGTTGGATAAGGACTTTAATTCGGAAAGTGAGTTATCTGTGCTTCCGTCGTTTATATAAATAATTTCAAAATTATCGGTTAATTTAGTAACCACTTCTTTGATTTCCCCGTCTAATTTTATAATATTCCCCTCTTCATTATAAATCGGAACGACCACAGATAAAGAGTTGATTTTGTTTTCCATAAATTTGACTTTTTATTTAATACAAAAAATCTCCTCTTTCTCATGTTTTCAGGGAAGATTTTTCTCTTCAAACTATAACAAAAATCACGATTTTATGCAATATAACAAAAACGACCCGGTTGAGACGAGTCGTTTTTATATTTATGCTTTATTTCTTCTTTTTCCCTAGTGCTTTTTTCGTAGCCACTTTTTTTACTGCCTTAACTTCCTTTTTAACCTCTACAACTTTTTTTGGAGCAGCGATTTCTTTTTTAACTTCAGGTTTTATAGTTTTTTCTACAGGAGCGTTTGGAGCTAAGATTTTCATCAAACGATCGAGTTTGACGTGTAAACCTTTGACTTCAGCCATGAGCTCTCCGGAATCTTTACTACCACCTTTTTTATCAAAACAGTTATCACAGAAAACATCTTTGCCTTGCATTGGTTTGAAAGGCACTTGGCATTTCTCACCACATTTAGCGCAAACTGCATCGTGCATTCCACCTCTGTCTTCAAAGCGAGGTCTCTCTCGTCTTTCTCCTCTATCGCCACCTCCGAAAGAACCACGACTTGGTCTATCAGAACCTCCGCCTTGTTTTTCAAAACAAGAACTGCAGAAAACAGGTCTGCTACCAGTCGGTCTAAAAGGAATTTCACAATCCTTACCACATTCACTGCAAGTAGCCTGGTGCATTTGAGGACGACCTCCGTCCCTACCACCAAAACCACCTCGACCACCGCTAAATCCACCTCTGTTACCACCACCGAAGGATCTTCCTCCTCCGCCGAATGATCTACCACCCGGTCTTTTTGCTCGATTAAAATCTCCCATACGATATAGATTAAATTTTTAATTTTTAATTTAAAATTTTTAATTAATTTTTAAATCCCAATTTTCAATAATGCAACTTCATGGAAATTGGAGACTTTTTACATTTTAGCATACTTAAGCAAAAAAAGCAAGGTTTAGCTCTATTGCTTAAAAAGTAAAATTATTTTATCATACCTACAATCTATAATAAAATCTGAAATCATAAATTTTATGCAGGTTCCTCATCGCAAACCCGGAATTTATACTCACCAAAAACCCGATCCCTTCATTACACAGGGACGTTTTGACGAACTTACAGCTAAACTGAAAAGATTAAAACAAAATAAATTGCCGGCCATGGAGGAAGTAAAGCGTTTGGCGCAAACCGGGGACTTTTCTGAGAACCACGCTTATCAACACGCCAAAGGACGTCTTCGTGGAATAAATCAAAGAATTTTGGACATTGAAAGTGAGTTAAATAAAGCTCAAATCATAGACACAAAAAAACACAGCGAAACAGTGACATTAGGAAGCTTTGTTACCCTAGAAACCGCTGGTAAAGCCCGAATTTATCAAATTTTGGGCTCTACACAAGCTGATCCGATAAAAGGAATAATTTCACACCATTCCCCGCTCGGGAGTGCTCTGATGGGCAAAAGTGTTGGAGATGAGATTGAATTAAAACTAGAAGATAAAGTGGTGAAATATGAGATAATAAAAATAGCATAAAGGATAAACTCCACCCCACCCCTCCTCTTGAATAAGAGGAGGGAGGTTTCCCTCTCTTCTATTAAGAGAGGGATTAAGGGAGAGTCAAAAAGACCCGCTTCGTCAGCGAGTCTTTTTTTGTATTGAGATTTAGAATCCTATCCTGGAAGTATACGCCAGTATTTTGGAAATTATAGTTTCTCCAAGAGCAAACCCGGACATGATAGTTGACGGTAAAGTTCGCACATAAGAGGTTTTGATATTGTTTTCCAACATCCCCAAAGCGGTTATTTCGCGCAAAGTTTTATCTTCATCTACAAAATAATTTCTTCCGCCGATTTTAGCAAGCATCCCCGGATAAACCGTAGCTTGAGTGATGCTTTCGGAACTCTTCACATAATATGGCCATTCGGACAAGCCGATAGTTTTGGCTTTGAATTTATCACCAAAAATAGTTTTGGCTGCAGATAGAGTGATTGGGTATAGAGTACTGTTCAAACCAACCACATACAATTTATCCGAACTTAGATATTTTACTACTTCCGAACCAGGACGATAAAACACATGATAAGGAGCTTCCATTGGTTGACTCAAACTATCAAAACAACTTTGCGTAATAGATTTATAATATTTGGAATAATTATCATCCGCATTCCAAGATTTGAAAACATCACCATCGGAGAAATATCGATAATTCATGTTATTGTCAAGCACATAGATAGCCGGTTTGCCCTCAACTTTGATCATATCTCCAGGAGCCAAAATACTACAAGTATCTCCGACTGCAAAGGTTGATGTACTGACAGCATCCGGACTATAAGTAATACTGGAAAGATAAGTGTTGGTCATACCACCATTGGAGGATCGGAACATCGCGTAAATAGTTTTTCTACCATTATTTGAAGAAAGGGTAAAACTTTTGGTAATAGCGTATTTTTCCCAAGTCGTATCAATAAAACTGGATTTTTCTGAAACTACCATTTCTGTAGCATTGGCAACATTGAAACTTACACTCACCGCTCGTTCCTTGGTGATAAGTGCGCCACCATTAATCACTACCGGATTTCTACCAACTGTCGGGATAGTTAAAACAGGAGCCACGACAACAATCGGTGTACTACCGCCGCCACCACCGCCTCCGCCGCCACCACCAACATAAGTTTGAGTGTAAGCGATGTAATCAGTAAAGTGCTTGGTCCAAATTACCAAATCAGAACCAACATTTATCCTACAATCACCTCCGGCAGATAGAGCATCTCCAACTACCTGAGTATCAGCGCTACAAGTAGCAGTAATTTTAGTGAAAGTTGTTCCGCGATAATAACCGGCAAGATATCCTGATTTACCAGGCATCAAAATCCTGACTGCTTTATCAAAATTCAAAGCTGTGTCACCAAAGCCAAGAGATATTACCGTATTTACAGTTGCGCTATAACCGGAATCAGGAGTTACCGATACAGAGCTGGTAGCTTCGATAATTGGTAAAGAGATAGTACCGTTCCAGGTGCTTGTTGGAGTTGTGACAGTCATACCAGCTGGGAAAGTTACTTGAACAATACCGATAGTTGTTGAAACATTAACAGTGATCGAACCGGGAATGGCACCAACTGTAGATGTGGTAGAAGTAGCACTAGTTGCCGAAATATCTAAATATATTGTAGTTGTAATACTGTCTGATACAGTGACTGTGGAAGTTGCTGTACTGTTATCACCGATTAAAATAATTGGTGTAGTCGTATTACCCTGAGTAGAGGTTGTTAGATTTTGCTCATCCGAACCAACTGATAAAACCCAGACTGTTCTGGTGGTAGAAGCGGTGTTGGAAGAACCATCGGTTGCAGAATAAACAACATAATATGTTCCCGTGACGTTAGTATTGACTGGGTTAGTAACATCAACTGTTGTAGTACCGTAAACAGCATCATAAGCGGTAGCGCCAAAATCTGTATAAACCGTACCTACATAAATCTTCATATCCTCGCCTATTTTGGTAATAACCGGAGGAGTTGTGTCTGGACCAACTTTACCGGCTTCAAAGGTATCAATAGCATTTTGTAAAGTGATCACTTCAGCATCTACTGTGGCTTGTGAAGAAGTGTTAGTTACTCCTTGAGCATGAACAATTGCTGTATTCAATGTTGTTTTGGAACCAACAGCATATTGACCGGGCAAAGTTCCTTCTACAGCACTACCATAAATAATGGTCGCAGTAGCGATTTTTGCATCAAGAGATGAAGTGTTGGACAACGGTACTTTACTGGCTTCAAAAATATCAATAGCTCCTTGCAAAGTAGTTACTTCAGCATCTACCGTAGATTGTGAAGAAGTATTGGTAACTCCTTGAGCGTGGACAATAGCTATATTGAAAGTAGTTTTGGACCCCGCAATATAATTTATCAATGGAATATCACCTTCAACCGCTGCATCATAAGTACTGGTAGCTACGGCAATTTTAGTATCAAGTGCGGACACATCAGATAGTCCTACTTTGCTGGCTTCAAAATTATCTATGGCGTCTTGTAAATCAATAACCGCTTGGTCAATGGTTGCTTGAGAAGAGGTATTGGTATAACTTTGCGCGGTTTCAATTTCCGGTAAAAATATTGCTTTGGATCCTGAAACATAATGTACAATCGGGATATCACCTTCAACCGCTGTATCATAAGTGCTGGTAGCTATAGCGATTTTAGCATCAAGTGCGGACATATCAGATAACGGGATTACACTATCTATGAAATCACTTTCTGCTTGTTGTAAATTTAAAACTGCTCCATCAACTTCCGATTGTAAAGAAGTACTGGTATAACCCTCTGCTATTTGAATCGCTGATAAAAATGTATTTTTTGAACTGGTAGTATATTGTCCTGGTAAGGTTCCGGTTACCGCCACATTGTACATAGCGGTGGCAGTAGCAATTTCAGCATTTAATTCTGTCATATCCGCATAAGGAGCGATGTTCACAATGTATACTTTTTGTGTTCCATTTTCCGCAGTCACAGTATAATTTACCGAATTGGTAAAATTTTGAGATACATCGCTTTCCGGATTTATTGTCGCCAAAGAGCTTTCCAATTCTATGCTTGGAGTCAAAGAAGTAACAACTGTACCGGTCGAAACACGTATATCAATAGTGGAGGTAATTCCTTCATTTATTGTCCCATAGATAGTACCCTCTGTCGGTAAATAAATAGAAAAATTCTTGATATTATTATTGGAACTAGAAACTACGGTTAATGTGGCAATAGAAGGATCGGAAACGTTGTCATATTGATCAATGAGATAAAGATAATAAATACCGGTACCAAACGGAACATCCACAAGAGTACTTGTCCCAAATTCATCATCAGAAACACGCATATAGTCACCTTTTGCAAACTGATCCGCAGAAGTTAATTCCGTTGAAGTGGCGAACCAAATATGACTATTTGGCAAACCAGAAGGGTTGATGACAATTTGTACTGTATCTCCTGTTTTTTCACTAGTAGTATCTAATGGGAATACAGTATCTTGATTATATGGCCTAACAAAAAGTATAGCATCAGAAGGTTCGGAAACTCCGGTTTCATTATTTATAACATAAAGACGATAAGCACCAGAAATATCTGGAGCTTCTATAGTAGTAGAAGTTCCAACCGCCATAGTCATAGTCGCACTTACTGCAAATGAAGAAGTAGTATAACTGACAGAATATGGAGCAAACCAAATAAAGTTTTCCGAAGCGGTAGAGGTGGTCAAAGGGATTATAGAATACCATTCAACAGTACTTGAAACAGTAAAAAGTTCGTTTTGATCAGTAGGGGCCGGAGAATTAATAACGTTGATTTCCCTAAGATTTGCATCTGCACAATTGCCCGCTGTATCGCAAACCTGATAAACAATATAAAAAGTACCGGTGTTATTTGTATTAACGAAATTTATATATCCCTCAGGTAACTTTGCTGACCTAACTATGTCAGATGATACATCTCCGTCAATATCATCTATAGCCGTAGCGCCAGCATCAACATAATTACTATTTTGATAAACAGTGGTAGTAGCTTCTCCAATCAAAGAAATTACCGGAGGGGTGTTGTCTACTGTTAGGGAAGCTATAGAATGAGTGGAAACATTGCCCACTATATCTACAATATAAATATAATAAATTCCTTCGTCACTTGGAACATTCATCCCTGTATAAGTACCGTCATAGGCCTTAGTCATAGTCGCACATTCATAAAATTGTTCCTGAGTAGTTAATCCGTCCGGAGCAAACCAAACATTATTATCGGCATTACCAGAAGAGTTTATCTCGACCCAATTACCGCCAGAGATAATTTTTGACACTGGAAATACTACATCTTGAATTTCAGCGGTAAATACCGATACGGTATATTCTTTGGTAGTAACTTCGTCTTCAGCAGTTACCGTATAAATTTGCGGATTAGTAAAATCTTTTGGCAAACCGTCATTTTCCGGATATATAGTTGTTGATAAATATTTGCTTAGTTGTATTTCAGGTGTTAATGAACCTCTATCCGTTCCTAACGGCAAGTAACAATTGATATTAGCATCGGAAATATTACATTTATAATATGTGCTTGAAACAGTAAAACCAAAATTATCAATATTGGTACTATTGCTTGATAATATTGTCCAAGTAGCCAAAGATTGATCGGAAACATTATTGTTTTTATCAATAATGTAAAGGTGATAGGTGCCGGTGGCTATAGGCGCCCAAGCTTGTCCCCCCATACCATCATCACCTTGATAAAAATTTCTCATATTTAAGGACTCTTCAAACTGCACACTAGAGGTTAGGCCAGCTGGAGCAAACCAGACATTGCTATATGGTAATCCTACAGGATTGATATTTATTAAAATATCCCCACCTGTTCGTATCGTGGAAGTTGAATTCGGAAAAACTTCATCTTGATTATCTGGTCCAAGCACAGTTAAAATCGCATTTGATGGATCGGAAACATTACCATATAATATATCATCAACGACATACAAACGATAATTACCAGCTTTATTTGGAGCCTTAATCACATAATCTTCTTTCCAGCCACCTTTGGTCATATAATCATCTTCCACAAATTGTTCAACAGAAGTCATACCTTCCGGCGCAAACCACGCATTACCAACCCATCCTTCTATAGGGATAGTTATAGCAACATTTTCTCCAGGCAAACTACTGGTAGAAACTGGTAAAAATTCATTCTGTTTTAGTGTTTTTGTGACAGTAACCGAAGCATCCGATGGTCCAAAAATATCGCCGACATTATTTATAACATAAACAAAATATTCTCCAACTCGTCCGGGAGCATCCATACCGGTATTTTGCCCGTTATCAGTTTTAGTGGTTGTCACACCATTCAAATCAAACTGTTCTGTGGAGGTTAAACCGGCTGGAGCTAACCAAACTTGATTATCAAAATTACCGGAAGAATTAATATTAATCCAGCGATTTTCCGGATAAACAGTTTTGAAAGCCGGTAAAACTAAATTTTCAATATCTTCTTCAATTTCCACAGTCACTATATATTGTTTTATATCTCCACTTTCCGCTGTAACTGTATAAACTACTGGATTAGTGAAATCTTGTTCAACCCCCTCTTCCGGACTAACTGTAGAATTAGTTCCTTTGGGGAAACTAATACTGGGAGACAAGTGTGTAACATCAATCTCTGGATCGTTTGGAATATAAACTTTGATGGTCGGACTCGGAGTAGCGGTTTCATCAATAACCCCCAAAATATCTCCGGTAAAATAAGAAGTTGAAAAATAAAAGTAAAAATTCCGAATACTATTATTCGCACTTGGTAAAATAGTCAAAGTAGATGTAGAAGCTTCGGAAACATTTCCGTATTCATCAATCACATAAAAATAATATGTTCCTGTGGCAATGTTAAAATTAAAATTTATTTGATCTCCCATCGGACCAAGCATCCCCAAAGAAGTGGTAGGGCCATCTTGGATAAAATCCGAAGAAGACACCATTCCCGCTGGTGCAAACCAAAACTGCATTTTCTCGTTTACGCTTGGATCAGATACTAAAACTAAATTTACATAATTATAAGTGCTGGTAGATTCGGTAAATATTAAATTTTGATTTGTCGGGCCGGTGACGGTCAAAGTAGCATCAGAAGGATCGGAAAGCGCCACAGCTCCTGGGCCCTCACCTTCTCCACCTTCAGTTGCCAATAATACAAAGAATTTATATTCCCCGGCTAAAAACGGCACAGTGGTGGTAGTTGAAGAAGCAGTATAAGGAAAAACTGCCGAAACCCTGTCAGCTGAAGTTTCTCCTTCACCTATATCGGGAAAACCTTTAAATAAAGCTTCCAAATCATCTTTGTATTCTTCCGGGGCAAAAAATCCGCCCACCATAATATATTCATCATAAATCGCTAGATTTGGTGCAAAAGACACTACTCCACCAACAGCTTGAACTATGGTAGACGAAGAAAAAAGAGCATTATTTTCCGGTTTAACTCCAAGCAAAGCTAACGAAGGGGCTGAAACTATACCTTCTTCGCTAATCACATACAAACGATAAAAACCAGGTTGAGTAGGTGCAATAATCTCAATTGCATCCCCTACCGCCATGGTCATAGTAGCGCTTTGTACAAATTCTTCTACACTTGTAAACAAGGTAGTGGACGGAGCAAACCAAATCTCATTATTAACATCTCCCGAAGAATTTATTGACACATTAGATCCACCGTTTACAGTTGTGTAATCTGGAAAAACTTGATCTTGAAGTAACGGACGATCTATAACATTCACTTCTCTCCAAAATACACCACTCCAATTACCAGCCTCATCCCAAGTTTCATATCCTATACTGTAAGTTCCGGTGACACTGGAATCTATATAATCTCCGCCTCTAGCGACTTCAACATCTATAGTAGTGCTGACTCCATCAATCAAATCCCAAACAATAGTGCCAGCATCTACTTCTATCCCTGTATTAGTCAAACTTTCACCTTGGTAAATATAAGCCGGGTTATCACCTAAAATTTCTATAGTTGGTGGGGTTGCATCAACTGTCAAAGTCGCATTTGAAGGATCACTAACAAAGCAGGTGGCATGATCATTGTTACAATCTATATCTGGAAATTCCGGACTGGGAGTTAAAACATAAAGCTTATAATGACCCTCAAGCGAAGGAGCATATAGAAAGGAAAAAGATCCATTTTCCGCCTTAGTCATTGTTGAACCGTCTATATAAAATTCGGTAGGGTCAGTTAAACCAGCAGGGGCAAACCAAACAGAATTGGAAACATTTAATGAAGGATTGATAGATACATAGCCACTGGAACCGACTCTTACTGGTCCTGGAAAAACAAAATTTTGCACTCCAGCCTCAAAAACAATTACCGTATATTCTCTTTGGTCGCCATTTTCTGCGGTAACAGTATAAACAACGGGATTAAAAAAATCCTGCAACACATCACTTTCCGGTTCAACTGTAGCAAAATCGGAAATTTTAAATGTCGGTGTTACTGAACTGAGATCAGAGCCAGTTGGAACATAAACATTTATATTTGTTCCGCTGGTTATCCCAAAATAATTAACATTATCAATAGAAAGAGAAAAACTATCAATATAATTACTCGCACTTGGTAAAACCGTCAAAATTGCATCAGATGGTGAAGAAACATTTTCATACGGATCTATAACATAAAGATGGTATGTTCCAGTAGTAATGGGCGCTCTCAATTGGGTAGATAATCCACTTTGTGCCTGTGTCATTGTTTCTCCGGCAACAAAATCCAAAATTGTCGCCATACCCGGAGGGGCAAACCAAACTTGGTTTAATTCATTTCCGGAAGAATTAATTGAAATAGAAGGCATTTTACTTGTTTCTTTGGTCACACTGGTAGAAGCGGTAAACACATCATTTTGCAAATTCAATCCGGTCACAGTCAAAATAGCAGTAGAAGAATTTGATAAAACATAAGCTTCCGGGCCTGATTCTCCCATAATAAAAGCAGCGATATAGATATTATAATCTTGTGCAGAATAAGGCGCTTGCATCTGATAAGTTTCAGAATTATATGAGAAAGGAGGCAGTGAATCAAAAGAAACCGTATTACTAACCATCTGTCCAGAATTAAAATCCGGTAAATTTCCCATTATATAAGCAAAAGGATTGTCTGTGTTTATAGGTACCAAAATAGCCAAAAATGTTACCCCGTTTATTATTTCACTGGAATTTCCATTTATAGGAAACATTTCTCCAGAAGCGGAGCTAGTAGACGAAGGCAGGGTTATGTTTTGATTGTAAGGTTTAACACTCAATATTGCTTTTGAAGGATCTGATACCATCCCTGTATCTTCATTTACTAAATAAACTCGGTAAAAACCGGCGGTGCTCGGAGAAGAAATAGAAGTTGCAGTACCTGAAGCTACGGTCATGGTAGCACTAACAACGAATTGTTCGGCTTGTGTAAATTCTAAAGTTGCCGGAGCAAACCAAATAGTGTTGGTAGCTGCAGTTGAAGTCACACTGACTGATGAAGAATGATCCACTTCCAAAGATATTGAAAAAACTTCATCTTGGTCATTTGGTTTAGGAATGCTCGGACCAAAACCGGCCATGCTGGTAAAAACTCCAAAACCATTGGTATAAGAAAGATAAAGATTTCCGGTGTTACTTACAACATTCAATACACCGTCATAATCTGTCATCGGTGAACTGACAGGATTTATAATATCAAACACAACAGGAGTAACAGAATTGTCAAATATACCGGAACTGGCAGATGTCTCGGTTAAGGTAATATTTTCTATATCGCTTCCCGTGCCCCCATCTGTAGTGGTAATTGTAACATAAATCGTTTCAATAGTACTTGAAATAAAATTTGCAGTTGGATCAGTGATAGAAATAATAACAGAATCCGTATCGGTATTATAAGGTGCACTGTCAAAACCGCCAGAAGCTTCTTTGATAATTTTACCCGGCATAGCTCCTGTAGAAAAAACCCTACCATTATTAATATAATCTCCTAAAACAACTAGATCGTAATCAAAAAAATCAAAATCTCCGTTATTAGTAAAATTGGTCGTGGTTATATTTCCTGCTAATATATGATTTCCTTCATTGCTAATAGTAAGACTATAGAAATTGACATTTCCTGATCCGCCCAAAGTTCTACTAGCAGGAGTAAAACTCGTGCTTAAAAAAACATTTGCAACACCACCGGTAGAATCAAAAGTTCCTCCATTAACAATAAAGTCTGAATATCCGATCGTTGAAAGTTGACCACCGAGTAAATTTACTATACCAGAATCAATATCGACAGCGCTATCAACGGTAATATTACCGGAATTTAAAGTAACAGTACCGGAATAGCCGCTTTTCAATCTTAAATATGAAAGGTTTAAATCTCCGGAATTGTTGGCGCTGGTATTGGTAGTTCCGTAAAAAGTAAAATTTATAGGTGAACCCCAAGGAAAAGTTAAAGGATCTCCGCAAGATCCATGCCAATTATCATAATTTTGCATGTTATATGGATCTGTACTGGACGCAGAATACCATACACATTCAGCAGCTGCGTTTACTTGCACTGGCCCGCTTAATAAAAACCAAACCCCGGCTAGTAAAATAAAGACGGCCGAGATCTTCGAAAAAGATTTTATCATATATAAAAATAGATAATTATTGAAATTTTTAAATAATATCTCTACTGCAAAGTATATCATATTTTGAATTTATGGTCTAATCTTTTTTTACTCTAAAATAGGCCAAAACTGTGGATAAAAAATCCTCACTTTTCAGTGAGGATTTTTGTTTCTTTTAATTACTGAGTTACGACTGTTGGACACGGAGCAAATTCACAATTTGGTCCTGTACGACCTACCGAACTTCCATCCGGACAAATTTTAGCTTCTTGAGTACAAATCATAGGTTTTGCCGAATTATTTATTTTATTTTCTCTATTAACTTCTCTGATTTCTTTGACTTCCTGTCTTATTTCACTTTTAACTTCTTTTTTTTCTTCTATCAAAGATTTAATTTCATTTTTACGTTCTTCTCTAACCTGTTCTCTTTCTTGGCGAGCATTTTTCAATTCTTCAATCGCAGTTGCATCACCAGCTTGGGCTTTTTCTAAAAGAGATTTCTTCTCTTCTAGAAAAATCTTTACTTCTTGCAAATGAGTTTCGATTTTACTTTTTACTTCTTCCAAATGCGCTTTGGTGGTAGTAGAAATATTTTCATTACCAATGGCATTTATCAATCGTTGGCTATTTTCCAAACCTCTCAAACGCATTTCTTCCAATCTTTGCATACTTTCCGGAGATAATTTTTCTTCCAAATGATTGATAACTTCTTGGCGCTTTTCTGATTGTTCAGCGGCTTTTTGTAAAACTTTTTGCGCACGTTCTGTTTGTTTTTCGGCAATTTTATCTTTACGATCAGTAATTTGTTGTATAAACTTTTCCGCCTTTTCCATCATCTGATGAGCTCTTTGTTGTAATTCTGGTTTATCCCCCGCTTTGTCGGCGAAAGATTGAGCCATTTCCATTCTACGTTCTGCAAATTCGGTCAATTTTTCTGCTTTAGCAACTGGATCAAGTGTAGTCAAAAGAGTAATTTGTTCTTTAATACTTTGCCACATCAGTTTCCAATTACTGATAATTTCCGCAGTTGTGGTAGTAACAACCGCTGGAATGGTTTCCATAGCCGTCACTACCGGAGTGTCTGTGGTGGTAGTTTCAACTTGTGCCAAAACCGGACTGATGAACAAAAAACAGGCAAAAAGAGCTAATCCAAACAATATTTTGTTTTTAATCATATAGTTAAATTAAAAGTTAAAAGTTAAAAGTTGAAAGTACAAAGTTATAGGAAAACAGAATTATAAAATTAAGTTAAAAGTTAAACAGAAAAAATTACATTATTTAACAATAACTTCTCCGGGTGTTACTACTGTTCTTTCTTTGTCTTTATAATATTCCGGGTCTATTTTTCTGTCAAAACAAACTCTGCCCTCTTCATGTTGCCAGTTTTCTTGATAATAAGGATCTGGATAATAACCGTATTTTCCCATATTATCTGAATTTTTATCGTTCATGTTAGATGTGCCAAAATTAGCACAAAGACTGAAATTTAATTCATCATTCACAATATATTCATAATTCAATTGTGTGTCTGGATCTTGAGGAATATAGTAACCAGCTACATCAACTTTCAAATCATCCAGAGTTTCTGGTAATTTATTTTTTTGCACCCAAAAATTGATAACTTGACCTTGCAATGATTGTAAATCACTTATTCTTCTTTCATCAAAACGACGATTACGTTGATCCATAGGTGTGCCGATAATAAAAAATCCAGCAATAATACTACCCAACACCACGGCTGAAACAACTATGGTTAAAATTTTCGGAATATTTGTTTTTTTATTATCTCTTTTCAATTCCCAAAAATAATAACCAAAAACCGCTCCGGCAATAAGAAGAACAACTAAAACTTTCAAGAAAAATCTAGCAGAAATTTCTCCATCTAGAAAATAATAAACAAAAATCATCAAATCCACAATCATAGTGATGGCCGAAACAAACAAGGTAAAATAAATCAACCACTTACGTAATTTCAAATCTCTTTTTTCCGGTTGTTTTTTGATATCTCTACCAAGCATCCAGGAACTTACCAAATAAGCCGGAACTGCAACAAACAAAACCGAACTGGCCCAACGAACCCCGGTAGAAATCCCGGTAAAATAATAATTTAACGCATCCGGAAAAAGAGCATTAATATAATTGACACAAAGTGTTATCAAGCCGATAACACTGAGATAAAAAGTCACAATATTGAAAAGATGCAAAAATACATCCTTGGGCGTGCTTTTGACATGGTTTTGTTCCATATAGTTTATCGTTATTTTAAATTAAAATTTAATTATTTCCTATTTTTTATATATTTAAATATTTCCGACGAAATCACTACACTGAAACTTAATAATAACATTATAAACCATTCTTTTAAAGTAATAGGGAAAATTTTCAATAATTTAGACAAAAACGGATTATACATGGCGAAAATGTGCAAAACATGAGCGGCAACAACAGCAAAAATCAATAATTTATTTTTGGTTAAAGAAATTTTAAAAATAGAACGACGTTCCGAACGACAATTTAAAGCGTTCACATTTTCAAATAAAACCATCAATAGAAAAACTAAATTACGAACAACATTTTCTTCTAAATTTAAAATTCTCAATCCTACAACCCAAACCATAAAAGCTACTCCACCGATAACCAAACCGGAAAGCAATGTTTGTTGAATCATCAAAGAATCAAATATACCTTCTTTGGGTGATCTAGCCGGTCGAGACATCACCCCCGGCTCCCCGGCTTCAAAAGCTAAAGCTACATATTGAACACCTTCGGTTACTAAATTTAACCACAGTAATTGTACAGCAAAAAAAGGAAGAGGAAAACCAGAAAAAATAGCGAAGAAAAATAACATAATTTCCGCGCAACCGGTACTGATCAACAAATAAATAACCTTTCTAATATTGTCATAAGCAAATCTCCCTTCTTCCACTCCAGCCACAATAGAGGAAAAATTATCATCCATCACAATCATAGATGCAGTTTCTTTGGCCACATCTGTACCTGACCCCATAGCCACACCCAAATTCGCACGTTTTAGTGCAGGCGCATCATTGGCTCCGTCACCGGTCACAGCTACAAAATGTCCAGACTTCCTCAAAGCTTCCACAATTTGATATTTTTGAACCGGAGACACTTCGGCAAAAACTCGACAAGTAGCTATTTTATTGTAAAATTCTTGGGTATCGGGAGGGCCTAACTTTTGTATTTGTTCCCCGGTAATTATTTGTGAATTATTACTAGCAATTCCAAGCTCTCTGGCAATAGTCAGCGCGGTAAGCGGATGATCACCGGTAATCATCGCTACTTCTATTCCGGCACCACGACATTTTTCTACCGCTTCCTTAGACTCAGCCCGCAGAGGATCTATGAAGCCAACCAGTCCCAAAAACGTCATTTGTTTTAATTCCCTTTTTTCTAACAGACCGTCTTTATCTTCGGCTGTGGCTTCTTTTTTTACTAAAGCCAAAACCCGATATCCTTCTGATGCCATTTTTTTTACTTGTTTTAAAACTTCTTCTTTATCTATAACTTTCTTTTTACCTTTTACTAAAACATGAGTAGACATTTTAAGCAACACTTCAACCGCGCCTTTGGCAAAAATTTCTTTTTCTTTTTTATTTTCTACCAAAACTGCAGAAAACCTATTTTCCGATTCATAAGGAATAGAAAGAATTTCTTTATATTGTTTTTTTAATTTTTCTAAATCAAGTTTATTTTTTATCGCCAATGCCAAAAAAGCCACATCCATTGAATCGCCATGATGATGCCATTTATTTCCAACCTTTTTGAGTTCCGCTTCATTGTTTATTGCTCCGGAAATACACAGCTGTTCCAAATCTTCTAAACATTCTTTTTCGCAATCTTTGCTATTGATAATTTTAATGTGCCCATATCCATTATAACCTTGGCCGCCAATTTCAAAGATAATCCCCTCTGGTAACCAAACCATTTTGGCAGTTTGTTGATTGACGGTAAGTGTGCCTGTTTTATCACTGGCTATGAGAGTACAACTACCCAACCCCTCTACGGCATTTAATCGTCTAACCAAAACGTTTCTTTTGGACATACGAAAAGAAGCAATAGAAAGAGCCACGGTTAACGCCACCGGTAAACCTTCTGGGATAACAGCTACAGCCAAAGCTACAGCCAAGAAAAAAACTTCCATTAATGGCATTCCTTTGCCCAAAGAAATTACTATCAAAATTAAACAAATAAACAACATTACTAAACTTATTTTTTGGGTAAAATTTTCCATTCTAATGATTAAAGGCGGTTTTTCACCTCTGGAGGAAGAAATAACTTTGGCTATTTTACCAATTTCCGTATTTAAACCTGTTTTTACTACCACCGCCGAAGCTCTGCCGGTCATAACAGTAGTGCCAGCAAAAAGCATATTTTCTTGAGCATTTATAGGAGCACCTTCGTCTATCAAATCTAATTTTTGTTTTTCCACCGCTCTTGATTCTCCGGTTAAAAGAGATTGGTCAATGGTTAAGTTTTTTGTTTCTATCAAGCGAGCATCTGCGGGAATTTTATGTCCAGATAAAAGTTTTATTATATCTCCAGGAACCAGTTCCGCAGAATCAACTTCGGTTTCAAAACCGTTACGAATAACTGTAGTAGATATTTTCATCATTTTTTTTAAAGCCCCGGCTGTTTTTTCCGCTTTGTTTTCCTGCCAAGTTCCAACAATTGCATTTAAAAAAATAACAATAAAAATAAAAAAAGCATCCGACCATTCATGAAGCAAACCAGCAACCGTTCCGGCAAAAATCAATATATAAATCAAAGGACTCAAAAATTGACGTAAAAAAATAACAGCCAGGCAAGGTGGTTTGGCGGAAGGTAAAATATTGAGACCGAACTCTTCCCTTCTTTTTTTAATTTCTCTATCATTCAAGCCATTTTTGGTAACATCTAATTTCTTAAAAATTTCCTCTACGGTTATATTGTGCCAATGAGTTGTTTGATTGTTATTTAAAAATTCTATCTCTTTCATAATAAAATTTTATTTATATATCACAATCATACGGCGCAAAATAAAATCTTTTTGTTTTTTGGGATAATCCTTAGGAAAATCAAACCAAACACTCATAAAATCTTTTCTTTCCATTTTACGTATTCGTCCAATTTCCGGATCGGAAACATAAATATATTTTTGATCCAATCCGATTGCTACCGAATAATGCCCTCCGGCAACATCAAAATCATCATAGTCATTGCGTCCGCGAGTAAACCAATCCACAATTACAGGGACACCTTTTTTAAACCACGAAGCAATATCACCAAAACTGCTATTATCTTTAATTTTAACTTTAAAACCAAAGTTCTCTACCGCTTTTTTTAATTGTTTTTCACTAGTCCCCTTTTTTTTGGTTGTGCCACACAATTTTACCAGTGTTTTCTCTGAAATTTTAAAACCATAATAATCCAAAACAACCTTAAGTGAATAAGGCCCACACCAACCTTTAAAAGGTGTACCTTGAAAAGGTTTGCTTTTTAACATTATTTTTTTCATAAAATTTATTTATCGTATTTTTTATTTATCAACTCCGCAGCTATTTTCCCGGATTGATAAATGGTCGGTAAACCACTACCCGGATGGGTTCCCCCACCGACTAAATATAAATTTTTAAGCTCTTCAAAACGATTATGCGGTCGGAGCCATAACATCTGCCCTAAATTGTGGGCTAAATTGAAAACCGCCCCTAAATCAACATTGTAATCTTTTTCCCAATCATCTGGCGTAATAATTTTTTCTACTTCAATATTTTTGGACAAATCTCCTGTGTTCAATCTATCGCTCATCAATTCAAGCACTCTATTGCGAACTTCTTGCTTTTTTTCCGCCCAATTTATTCTGGCACGATTGTTGGCTACTGGCACCAAAATGTATAAAGCTGATTTTCCCTCTGGTGCCAAAGTCGGATCGGTTCGGGTAGCATCACGGACATAGAAAGAAAAATCTTTTTCTGTCAATTTACCATTAAATACATCGGCAATATTTTGTCGATAATCTTTGGCAAAAACTATAGTATGATGATCAAGCGGTAGGGTTTTATTAACCCCTAAATAAAGCATAAAAATAGAACAGGAATATCTCTTTTTCTCAAGTTTTTCCGGTGACCATTTTTTTAAAATCCCCGGCGGCACCAAATTTTTCATAGCATAAGAAAAATCCGCATTAACAACCGTTTCATCAGCAAATTCTTTTTGCCCGTCTTGCAGCTCAACCCCGACAACTTTTTTATTTTCCAATATTAATTGTTTTATTTTTTTATTATAAAAAATTTCTCCGCCATTTTCCTTTATCACCCTGACCATCGCTTCGGTAGTTTGTGATAAACCACCCTGGGTATGATAAATCCCGTCGGCATGCTCTACATAAGGCACCATCGTAAAAGCTCCTGGACATTCCCAAGGAGACATCCCGAGATATTTGGACTGAAAAATAAAACTAAGTTTGGCATATTCACTTTTGAAATAACTTCCCATCACTTTATAAAGCGAACGACCGATAGAAAAAGCCGGCAAAGCACGCAAAAATCGCCAACCAAAAACTTCAAAAATATTATTATTGTGATTTGATAAAAGCGGAAAAAGTTTATCAAGTCTTATCTTTTCTTTTTCCATGAATTTATCTATTCCATTTTCTTCACCAGGAAAAACTCTTTTGAGCTCATTTCTCATTTTTTCTTTTTCATCATAAATATCCAAATGCTTATCTTCGAAATAAAGTCGGTACATCGGAGATAATCTAGTCATTTTTACATAATCTTCTAAATTGCGCCCGGTAAGAGAAAAAACTTCTCGCAAAACCCTGTCCATCATAAAAAAAGTCGGGCCGATATCAAATTTATAATCACCTAATTGCAAATATCCATTTCGTCCACCTGGAATACTTTCTTTTTCAAAAATTTTTACTTTGAAACCGTAGTGAGATAAAAGCATCCCGGCAACCAAACCACCTGGTCCGGCACCTACAATAACGATTGTTTTTTGACTATTATTATTCATATTATTAAAAATTTAGTATCAATATTATACCATTTTTCAAAAATAAACGCTAATTAAAAAACCGGCCCAATAGCCGATTTTTCTATTTATTTATTTTATTAAAACTTACCCAAATCCAATTCATGATTAAACTTGATTTCTTTTACAAAATCAGGCATATGAGAAATAAGTATAATCGCTCCATCGTAATTATTTATCGCCTGAGCAATTATCGGAATATGTCGGAAGTTGATATGATTAGTAGGCTCATCCAAAACCAATAATCCGGGTTTTAGTAAAACTAAACGCGCAAAAGATAGTAATCCTTTTTGTCCTTCGGACAAATCCCCGACTTTGTGTCCCATCAATTCTCCGGTTATTAAAAATCCCGCAGCAATAGAGCGCATGTCTTGAAGATCAGTCCCATCGGTTAAAACACTTTTCAAAGAATCAAACACTGTTTGATTATAATCCAAAGTCGCAAAATCCTGACTATAATAACCTACACGAGTATCTTTCAAAATCGAAACACCTTCACTAGTACCATTTACTAATGTTCTCAGCAATGTGCTTTTACCAACACCATTTGGTCCGGAAATTATTAATCTATCTCTTTGGCGTAAAGTGATGTCTACTTCTTTTGTTTCTGCTTCATGATTTTTGATAACTTTGACAGACTTTATAACCACAACATTTCCAACAATTCCTTGATCCGGAATAATAAAATCTCTGATAGTTTTATCTTCTTTACGCACATCAACTTTGTTCTCTTCCATTTCTTCAATCTCTTCTTTGAGTTTACTGGCGAGCTTTCTCATTTTACCACCTTTGTGTGAAAAAAAGTTTACTTTATCTTTATTGTCTTGAATTTCTTTTTCTAACTGTGCGTTTTTCTTTCTTTCTCTTTCTATTCTAGCGTTAATTTCTTCTACCACTGTATAATAATCTCCTACATAAGTTTCCATCTTTTTGGTATAAGCATCTAGATAAACCACGCCTTCGGTAAAACAATTCAAAAAATCCGCATCGTGAGAAATCACCATCACGGTTTTGTCATACATCACCAAAAATTCTATCAAATGATCAATACCAGCTTTATCCAAATTGTTTGTCGGTTCGTCCAACAATAAAATATCCGGATTTTGTATCAAAGCATAAGCCAATAAAATTCTAGCCTGTTGACCACCGGATAAATCTCCGATTTTCCTATCTGTTGGCACAGTTAGGTTTACTGCATTCATCACTTTATTTATTTGACTTTTGATATTACCCGGAACTTCAAAAAAAGCTTTAGAAAAATATTCTTCTACAGTCAGATCAAAATCTTCTCTAGCAATAACTTGCAATGCTGTGGCGATAGATGCATTGTTAGTAATAAAAACATTGCCTTTGGTCGGCTTCAATTCACCTTTTATCAATTTGAAAATTGTACTTTTACCTGCGCCGTTTTGTCCCATCAAAGTTATTTTTGCACCTTTACGCACACCAAAACAAACCTCGTCAAGGATGGGTTTTTTTTCTGTGTATTCAAATACTACATTGTCAAACCTCAAAATAACTTCTTCGGCCATAGTATAAATTTATTAGTTTCATGAGAATATCATATTTTTGGCTAATTGTCAATAAAAAACATTGATTGGCGTTTTAAAATCTTAAAAGCTTCACACGGCGCGTGAAGCTTTTGATATGGCTAAAATAAGCTAAAACTAAATCATGCAAAAACAACGTCTTTTGAAGAAATTATTTAATTTTACTTTCGTAGAAGTTTAACAATCCAAATAAGGACAACTGCTCCTAGCAGTGCCACTAAAAAACTATACCAACTGAAACCAACCACACCGCCTTTACCAAAAAAGTTCATAATCCAACCACCCAAAGTTGCACCGACGATACCGACGATAATATTTAATAAAATACCTTGTTGCGCATTGGTTTTCATAATCAAAGATGCAATCCAACCAACCAAGCCGCCAAATATGATCCAAAAAATAATATCCATATATTTAATTTTTTACTTATTAATTTAAATTATTACCTTGTTCAGAAAATCTTTTTATTTCTTCCAAATATATCTTGCTGATTTCCAACTATATTTTGCTATAATCAAAACAATGAAGAAATAAATAACGTATTGCAAGATCACAAACAATAGAGAAACAAGATTAATGGTGATATCTTGAACCACTTTATTGATATCACGCACAAAAAACTTAACCGCATCTTTCCAAGAATCTTTTAAATTTTGTCCATCAATAAATTTATTTTCCAAAATATTAACATTAAAATAAATGTAGTCCAAACGATCGAGCTGTTCAGCTTTGGCGCGTCCGAGTCGTTCCAGTTGCGTATTCACGTAAATACGTTGTTGAGTCAGTCTTTCAATGATAGCAATTTTACTATCAATAATTTTTGCCAAACTTTCCACATTTTGAGTTCTGATAGCAAGTCCAGTAATATCATCATAGGCCTTTATCGCATTAGCTAAAATTTCTTCGATAGAACTTAATTTTTTCTCCAATATTTCTACTTCACTAGTATAATCATCAACTAACCGTTTAATAGTATAGGTGTTTTCAATAAGCTCCTTTGGGTCCAGGGCCTCAATAACCGCTAAAATTTCCGTGACACTGTCACGCTTAACTTTAAAGTTATAATTACAACCTTTTTCATATTCATTAGCATTTTCAAAAATAACATCCGCACGTGATTTCAAATCAGAAATTTGTTTACAAGTATCTTCCAATTGGCGCGTTTCAATGTTAGCGTTGTATTCGGTCACTTCAAATTCTTCGGCATTATCACCAATAGTTCCTCCACCATCTACAACAGGAGGAGCAGATGGTGAAATCAAATTGCGAATAGACAAATCAACTGCAGCACCAGATTCACCGTAGGCCATTTCGCCTGATTTATTATATACTCCGCCGGTATCAAAATCCGCTGCGCTTTGGGACATTGAACTGTAAGTTCCAACTTTAGGAAACAACGCCACAAAAGACGAGCCGATCAAACGAAAACCTAAAACGACTACGACAAGCACAGCCAATGCCAAACCGGTAATTTTCAAAATATTTATCGGCTTAAAATCAAAATTATTTGGAAATTGCATATGTTTTGTTTTAAAAAATTATTTTTGAATTTCTAAAGCTTTCTTTTTACTGAAAACAAAAATATACAATATTTCCAATAAACCTACGGTGTTTATCACTAAAAGAGCAAGGAACCACCATTTTTCGTTTTGACGAGCGGATTTCCAAAGTGCCCAACCCTTCCAAGGTAAAGTCCAAAGACCTAAAACGATTAATAACCACCATTGGTTGTTGGTCAAAAATTGTTCCATAAAATTTATGTTAAATGAATAAATTAAGACTTTTTTATTATACCACAATATAAATTTATTCTGTAGCCACAGCAATAAAACCGCATTTTGGTCTTATTTGAACAAGTACTTTCATAATATCGTCTATCTTAGGCTCATAAACCTTGAGTTTATCACCATTTTTCAAATCCAGGGTTACAAGTTTATTATGTGTTTGAAAAACCCTTTCTACTTCGCAATTTTCTAAAAATATCAAAGCCGATTCCCATTCTCCGTTACTTTCCTGGACAAAAATACGATCATCTATAGTAGTGCACTGCGGTGGATTAGATTTCATGATAGCAAATCCGGCTTTAACACAATCATCAAAATTTCTAATAGTAGCTAAAAGTTCATTGCATCGTTCGTGACTGCCCATATCACTTTTTGGCAAACAATTGGCCAACTCGCGTACAAGATCAACCTCTATTTCCGCTAAATAAATATTTTCAAGATCTTCTGGAAAATTCCATAAGGAATAAAATCTACTATAATAACGATGAGTAATTGCAGTGCCTATTCCCTGTTTCTCAAATACAAATCCGGAACCAAGCTGTTCTTTGAATATATAACCTTTTTGCAACATAAAATTTATCACCACTTCCCTACCACCTTCGCTTTTGGTCATATACTTATTTTCCTGGTCAGAAATTTTGACAATCTCGTTTTTATTCATAGTCAATCGCATCATTCCTTTGATTTGAGGCCAGGGATTTCCTTCTTGAAAAATAACCGGGGAATATAAAAATAGACTTAATCCAAAAATCAATACTACTAATAAAAAAATTCTAAGAAATGGTTTTGTGTAAAATTTGTTCATATTTCTAATTTATTTTTTCCTATTCTTTACAATACTCACGATACCGCTGATAACTACCAATAATCCGAGCCCTTGTGCTCCTGGGCTATCATCGTATCCGCCATAGATAAACAAAAATGTACCAAATAATATTGCTAAAATAAATAATATAATTTTAATAATTTTCATATAAAGACATTGGATTTAAAAACCTCTTTCTTGTTCAGATGAAATAATTTTATCAACCTGTTCTTGAGTAAGATATTGAGCTGAATAAGATACGCCTAATCTAGAGAGTTGTTTAGTAAAAGACCTTAAATGATTTCTGGAACCTCTGGATAAATTATCATAAACTACCAAAATATCCTGATTATTTGTTTTACTGATTAAATCTTGTAAATCTTTAATATCCAAATCTTCAATTGTAGCCCCTACAAATAATGCGTCCGATAATGAATTATTTCCTTTTTCGACTAATTCTCTATACAATTTAGAAAATATTTGATTACTAAAAATACCAACAGCATTGTCTTTTACAGGGTCTTCTAAATTATACCTTTCAATCAAATATCTAACTGCGTCAGTATGTGTTGATTCACTACTAGCAATGTTCCTAAATATATTATTTTGCCACTTTTCATACAAAGTAATATATACGTCGTGAGCCAACTTTTCTTCTTCACGCATCATAACCAAACCATCTTTTTCTTCTTGACTTAGATTTTCAATTGGTAATGCACTGACCTGATTATGAGCAACAATATAATCGCTGGCATCCACTATATTTTCATTATTTTGTACATTATTATCTTTGCTAAAATTTTGTATTAATAGAAATAAAATTATTGCAAGAATAAAAAAACTACAATACCAATAGAAATATTTTTTTTCATATTTTGGATTAATTAATTATACTTTGTATAATAACAAAAAAACACCTTTTTGCAAAGATAATTTTGAATAAAAAAAGCCGTCAGAAAAACTGAACGGCTAAGCAAAACCCTTATGGATTCGGTTTAAGTTCAAGGATGTTCCGACAGATAGCAAGGAACATCTCTGAAGTCAGGTTAATACCGTGATGTTTAACATGGCCACGAATTTCAGGGTGTTGGTGTTGAATGTACTTTTGATAGTGTTTCTCCAGGATACTGAACACTTTTTCCACTTTACCTTGATCAGAAGCAAGGAGAATGACGTTAGTAACGTCAAACGCCAAGTTGCTGCCATAGTTGTTGAAGATTTTCAGTGCGTGGCCATAGAGATCACCCAACTTTTCTTTCAACATTTTTTCAAAATCTTCGACCTTGATTTCCTTAATACTAACCATTAAATTCTCCTTTAAAAAAACATTGAGGATGTTTAATTATACGCATTAAATAAAAACTAAGTCAAGATTTAAGGATAAATAAAAAAATAATACCCTAAGCTCCCGGGGTCGGCGCTTCGCTATTCGAAGTCGTCGCTACGCTCCTCTCACAAAAACCTTCGGGTTTTCGTGGACTTTCCTCAGCAAGAGAAAACTCCCGTTTTCTCCCTTTCCCGTTCGAATCCTCACCACAGAACAAAAAAATATCACCCCATAAATGGAATGATATTTTTTGCTCCCGGGGTCGGATTCGAACCGACGACCAATTGATTAACAGTCAACTGCGCTACCGCTGCGCTACCCGGGAATTTGTTTAAAAAATTTGAAAGAATGTTGAAAAATTATTCTCTCAAAACAAACCGGCTTAAACGACCTACGTTACATATATTTCATTAATATACATTAACAACCTCGGCGAAAAAAGCCAGTCTCTTTCGAAAAAACAACTATTTTAAATAGCAGTGATAATTATAGTTTTTTTGGCTTAGTTTGTCAAATAGGCCAAAAAGAGTTATACACAATAAAAAAGGAGGGATTTAACCCTCCTGAAAATTATCTTGACCTCCCCAGCCATCTGGTGGGCCAGGTTCGTCGTTTTCCGGTATAGAATCGTCGTCATCTTCTTCCGGCGGTTCACGATCTGGCATGGGGACACACTTCAGGTTGTCACCCTCACAATAACACTCCGGGTAACAGTTACAGATTCTTCTCGGAAGAATACACTTCCCCCCAAGCTCTCCGTCTTCGTTGGTGTACTCGGGTTCACTATACCACGAAGAATAGTTTGACCCAGAATCACAAGAAATGAAGAAAAAAACAAAGAAAACAACAATAATAATCTTCATCTTATCCTCCCAAAAATAGTTTAAAGAACATTTATTAATGACACAAAACACCATTTTTGTCAATACAAAATAAAAAACCAACCATTTCTGGTCAGTTTTTTGATAATTTGATTTTATAACAATTGAAAACTTTTGGCCGGGTCTTTTACACCATTGAAAACCACATCTTTGATATTGGCCACACCAAATTGCCGTCCATCCAAAAATCCTGACATTGCCGCTTCCGCCAACCAACCGGAGTTTACCCAATCAAAAAGCCATTCGTGAGTATCGCTCGGGATATTTTGGGAAATTCCCGCCCCGACCATTTTAAGCCAAGTTTTGTTAAAAAATTCTTGAGAACCCAATGGTGGCGCCATGACAATCGGAATTCCTAAACCGCAATAAAAAGAAAGTTCTGATGGTTTAGTCCAAAGAATATCAGTTTTTCGTAAAGTTTGATTAAATGATCTAAAATAATCTTCTTTATGAACCTCAAAAATAATATTTAAGTTTTTACCAAGATTTTTTTGCATCCCATGACGACAAATCTGTTTTTTAAAATAAAGATAAACATCGTTACGCGTTCCGGCCACTAAATTAAAATTTATTTCTTCGGTCAAAATCTTCTTTTTTAAAGACAACAAAATACTATGGGCCAAATCACGTTGTGCCCCAGCTCCCCCAACGGCAAATGTCAGCGTAAGAGGATGTTTATGTTTATCTTCTATTTTGATATCTTTTATAAACCGCATGATAGTATCGGAATATTTTTGACGATACATTTTTTCTGGATCAAGATTGATGAGGCGTTCAGCCAAATCACTTTTTAAAATTTTTAAATCCTTACCGCCAAGATTTTCTTCTGGTAGTGGAAACCCGGTTAAAAATATATTTTCTTCCTTGACTCCGTATAATTTCAACCTTTCCACCACTCGACGACAAGGGGCTAAATATTTTATCCGACTTTTGGAAGGATCAAGAGCCACCCAAGCGCGTGAAATATCTGCATCGCAAAGCACACAATAAATTTCATTTTTGAATCCGTGTTCCTCGGCAAAAAAAGCTACGGTAAAAAAAGTAGTAATAAGCGGAATATCTTCCTGATTGAGATAATTGACAAAATCTTTTCCCCAACCTTTTTTAATAAGTCGATAAATTTGAGTAACTTGTAAAATAGGTTTACTCAAATCACGACGAGGATAAAACTTCGGAATAGCCTGAAGTTTGTCATAAAAATTAAATACTGGTTTTCCAATAAGTGGAATATGGGTAAACCGAGAAATGGCTTCATAAAATTTTCTGGTATTAACCCATATTTTTCTGTCTTTTTCCGGAATTCCCGGATAATTATTGGCATTTATCACTTTACCGTTGGGTGATAAATGACGTAGTGGATAAGCAGCACGTTGATGACCATACCCCATATCTACTGACACTATCCAAGCTTTTTTATTTTCTTCCATATTATTTATTTTGTTTTTTTATTCTCTTATTACGGGCTAGTAAAAATCCCATGGTTTTGTCAAAATGTGACGGAAAAACCTCCACTGAAAAACCGTTTTCTCGCAAAATATTTTCTATAACTTTAAAATTTCTATTTTCACTTTGATGATACTCCAAAAAAATATTTTCTATTTGGGAAAAATTTTCTTTCTCCAGATTTTCAAAAATCTCATATTCCCCTCCTTCAATATCCATTTTGAGAAGGGAGATTTTTTTTATTTTATATTTCTTGATAAAATCCACCAAACTCAAACCTTTTATTTTTTGAACTTGGTCACTTATCGGTAAAAGTGAATGATTGTGACTATCTTCACTTAAAAAAATATTGATTTCTCCTGTCTCCCTGGTCAAAGCTACATTTTCAGCTTTAATATTTTTGAAATTATTCTCGGCTAAATTTTGTTTCAAAAAATCAAAGTTTTCTTTTACCGGTTCTAAGGCGTAAATTTTGATTTTTGAATTTAAAACTGCTGTCCAAAGAGAAAAATAACCGGCATGTGCCCCAACATCTACTATCGCTCCATTAGAATTCTGAATAATCTCTTGTGCACTACGATATTCGCGAAATTTAAAAACCTCGTTGACAATACTCTCATCAACGTCATCGCGCAAAATCAAATTGACTTTTTTACTATTAATAATTTGCTCTCTTTTGTGCATAACTATATTATACAGGAAATTAAACAATAAAAAAAGCCCCAAAAAGGGGCAAAAAAATATCAAAAATAAGCTTTGATGATCTCTTCGGGAAACACGATCTCCCCAAAGAGTTTAATCATGGTCTTGCCGAGCTCTTTGAGATTGGCAAGATTCGCAGAATTAAGCTCTCTAATCTCTTTTTCTAGAGAACTAAATTCGGCCACCATACTTTTGAAAAAACCATGATTTTCGATTTCTTGGTTGATCATTTCCCGGTACAAAACCAAACGGCGACGCAGTACTCTCATCCTCCTGACCACCCGCAATGAAGGCGTGGGTAGTAAAGAAAAGAGTTCTTCGGCCTTTTGAGAAAGTTGAAGAAGTTCTTCAAACTTCTCTTTTTCAAAATAATTGACCATGATGGATACCTCCCTAAAAATAGTAATGAACGATAATTTATAATTTTACTCTTAGAAAATTGTTTTGTCAAGATAAACAAAAAAACCTTTGAAAAAGGTTTTCTGTTTATAAGTTCCGAGGCTTGGCGCTTCGCTACTCGAAGTCGTCGGTCTTCGGCCTCCTCCTTGGAAAACCTTCGGGTTTTCCAATACCTTTCCTCCTCATAGAGAAACCTCCCGGTTTCTCCCTTCCCCAGTTCGAGTCCAAGCTCAAGACAATTATATAAACAAAAAAACCTTTTTCAAAGGTTTTTTTGTTTATAAGTTCCGAGGCTTGGACTCGAACCAAGATAGACAGCTTCAAAGGCTGTTGTCCTACCTTTAGACGACCTCGGAATATCTTAAACTTTCAGTTGTTTTCTCATTGCTAGGCCACTGCTAATAAAGGTCAACAACAGAACACTGACAAATTGTATTCCAACCAACAAAATAATATGCGAATTATAATAATTTGTCAAGGTGAAACCATTGGAAAATACAATGGACAAATACGGATCCAACCAATGTAACGCTAAATAAATAATACCAAAATTTACACTAACACTAAGTAAGGCAAAAATAAACGCTTCAATAATATAAGGTCCGCGAATAAACCAGGTAGAAGCTCCAACTAATCTTTTGATAGAAATTTCTATTCTTTGTGTATAAATAGCTACTCTGACAGTGTTAAAAATAATCAAAAAAGAAATAATTGCAAAAAGTGACGCCAAACCAAAACCTACTCGCTCGATACGGTTGGTAATATTTTGAATTTTTTCTATGCCCTCTTCGTTTCCTTCAAAACTTTTTGTTTCTATTAAAGCATCGTATTCCGGAACGTCTACTGCTTGTAATACTTTTTTATAATCTTCCGGTTCTCTAGTTTTTATAATCAAAGTTGGACCAAACGGATTTTCCTCTAATTCATCCAAAGCTAACAAAACCTCCGCACTTAACTTATGACGATTTTTAAAAGATTCCAAGACTTCTTCCCTAGAAACATCGGTCATTTCGGTAATTTCCGGCAACATGGTTAAATATTTTTTTATCTCTTCCAAATTTTTATCCGTAGTTTCAGCTTTAAAATACAGAGAAATATTAATCTGTTCTTTTACCAAACCGGTAGCTTGTTTAGTCAAAATATCAACACTCCATAAAATATTTACCGATAAAAGCATGAGAACCAAAATAAAAACCGTCATGGAAGAAAGTCCAAAATTTCTTCCTAGGTCTTGTAAAGCATATTTTATTACTCGATAAATAGAATGCATATTTATAAACGATATTTTCCGGTTAATTCATCACTTACTATTTCTCCACCTCTTAAAGTAATAACTCGACGACGTAATTCATTCACTATTTCTCGATTGTGTGTAGCCAACAAAATAGTAGTGCCGAATTCATTGATTTTTTTAAGAATTTCTATAATTTCAACGGTATTCAAAGAGTCTAAATTACCGGTCGGTTCATCGGCAATAATAATTTTTGGCCTGTGCACCAAAGATCTGGCTATCGCCACTCTTTGTTGTTCACCTCCAGATAATTGCCTTGGATAACGATCTGTTTTATTTCCTAAACCAACTATGTCCAAAACTTGAGGTACAATTTTTTTTATTCGATAACTTTTTTCTCCAGCTACTTCTAAAGCAAAAGAAACGTTTTCAAAAACCGTTTTCTTCGGTAAAAGTTTAAAATCTTGAAAAATAACTCCTATCTGACGTCGCAGATAAGGAATTTCAGAACTGGAGATTTTGGTAATATCCCAATCACCTATTGTTATCTTGCCTTTGGTGGGTTTTTCTTCGGCTATCAACAATCTTACCAAAGTTGTTTTTCCCGTTCCACTTTGTCCAACAATTGAAACAAATTCGCCCGCCTCTATATGCAAAGAGATGTTACGTAAACCAACCGATTCGGTTGAATAAATTTTGGTAACTCCATCAAGTTTAATCATAGTGATATTATTATAACACAAAAAAAATAAACGAGCTAATCCCGCTTATTGTGGACAAAATTTTATTTAAACCATCGTTTAGCCCGTCATCACTTGAACCCTCTATCAGAATCATCAAACTGATGTTTGTGGTTTACCTGCCCGACATGCCTTTGAGCCATCTCGGGGATTCGAACCCCGGACCTACGGTTTACGATACCGTTGCTCTACCAACTGAGCTAAGATGGCGTGTCTTTGGCGGGCGGGCGCGATACCATCGTTCTACCACTGAACTAAAGGGGCTTAGGCAAAGGCGGGTAGGTCTAATCTGAGCGGGATAGGAATCTCACTGCTCGTCCGCCTTAAACGGACTGCGCTTTGAGAAACCTTCGGGTTTCTCAAGAACTCTTCCTCCTCAAGAGAAAACTCCTGTTTTCTCCCTTTCCCTTCATCCTTGCTTGCCCGCCAGGCTTCGTCTGAGCGAGTAACGAGAATCGAACTCGCGTCTCATGCTTGGGAAGCATGCATACTACCATTGTACTACACTCGCGCAAACGAAGCCGGCGGGAGAAGGATACATACTACCGATGTACTAATCCCGCATTAAAACCCGCCTTATTTAAGGGCGGGATGTTTTTATTTATTCTGTAACAATTGGGACTGTTTGATTATTATCGAAAGGATTGTGAATTTTAGAATAAAATTTTATCTCCACATTTTTTAAATAAGCATTCATATACTTTTCAAAAGTTGGAAGCATGAAAAGGATATGACTGGCATTAACAGAAGTTTGATTAATCCATTTATCTGTTTCATCTTTTACTCTTTCGTTTTTTATATCATTTACTTTTACAATATGATAACCAAATTCGGTTTCCACTAAATTTTCCGAAAGCTCTCCTTTTTTTAAAGCAAAGACCGCTTCTTCAAATTGAGGCACCATTTCTCCCTTGGTAAACCAACCCAATTCACCACCTGTTTGAGCCGTACCATCTTCTCCGTAGGTCATAGCCATTTCTTCAAAATTAGCTCCGTTTTTAATTTGATTCAAAACAGCTTCGGCATTATTTCTTACTTCTTCTATAGATTCTTTATCAGTTTGTATTTTTTCATTTACTTTATTTTGAAGGACAAAAGGCCTGATAACTTTTTCTTCATAAGCTTTCATGTTCCAACCATATCTTTTGATAAGTTCTTTTTCTAAAACATCCGCCGATTCAAACTGCTCCAAAACCTGATTCTTCAACTCTTCTACATCTTTTTTTTCAACTTTTATTTCCATTTTTTTAGCAATCTGAGAAACCATCACGTTATTGACTAAACGCCAAACAACTTGATCAGACATTTGCTCCTCGGATAACTCCATCGCTGTCCCATTGGCTTCTTCTTCATAGGCTTTCATAATTTTAATAGCTTTCATATCATCAAGATAATTGGTATAAGATACTTTCTGTCCATCTACTGATAATAAGGATAAGTGTAAAGCTTTGGCTATAAAATAAGAAAAGCCGTCCATAGCCCCTGAACGAACACGCACGATTCCCCAAACACTTCCCAAAGTTAAAATAACTGCCAAAAAACCAACAATACTGTATAAAAATAATTTTTTATTTTTATCAACTGTTGTAACTACTGGCAAAATCTCCTTGACCTCTTGGTCTAAAACCTCTTGTTGTTCTTTATTTAATGGTAAATTTTCCATATTTTTTATTAATTATGGTTGAAAAAATAATTCCACCATTTTTTATAATTAGGCAAGTTTAATTTTATCATATCTTTTATAGCTTGTCCACTCCCAGTTGTACTACTAATTTCTTTGATTATAGCCACTTGTTCTCCGGGCTTAACTAGATTCATTTCTAAACGAGCTGTTTTTTCCATATGCTCTTCCGATCTAAAATATTCAAGCCAGCTTAATGATTCTATTTTTTTTGCTTCCAAAGCTTCAGCTTGTTTTTTAAGACTTTCTATTTCTTTTTTAATTTGGTAATCCTGATAATAAACTCGTAAAAACATTATCAAAAAAACAGAAAAAATAGCCGTCATTAGAAGTAAAAACCAGCAAGAATTAAAAAATTTTTTAATTGTTTTGTTATCTTGGGGCATTTTTTTATTTATCTTCTCTACCGGAGAGTATATCTGCAAGATAATCTTTGATTTCAAGCAAATCTTTTGTTGCCATCAAAGAAATATTATTAATAAATAAATCAATAATTTCATCCACATTTAAATCCTTTTCTTTTAACCAAAAATTATTTTTAATTTTATTTATCGTATGAAAAGCATTTTCCGGATGACTGATCCTTGATAAAAATAACAATTCTTGACGCTGGTTGTTTTCCAATGATAAATTTCCAAGATTTAATAAATTGGCCAAAAATCCTTTTTTTGAAAGAAGTATATTTTGCACTTCATAAATATTTACATTTATCATCTCTTCATTGAAAAAACCTTGACTCTTAAAGTTAACAATTCTCTGGTCAGTCAAAACACTAAAATTTTTTAATCTTGTTATAAAAATCTTTGATATTAAAAGTAATCCGATAAAAATAGAAAGACCGAAAGCCAACATCCCAAATGTCCCTTGGTCAAAAAGAAAAAAAGAAAAATAAGATGGAACTAAAATAAAAAAAAGGGCTAGAAAAATTAAAAAAAATTGAGACCACCAACTAGGATAGAACAAATAAATTATTTTTTCATCTTTTTCCAAATTTATTTTTTTTTCTAAAGACATAATTAAAATTTGGGATTAAAAATTGCAAATTACAGGGTTTTTAAAATTTTACGAGTAATTTCTCTATCGTCCCAAGGTATTTTTTTACCACCAGCAACAACTATACAGGGTTCAGTTCCTTTGGCAGTTATCGCTACTATATCTCCCTTTTGAGCCAAACTTACAGCTTTTTTTATCGCTTGTTCTCGATCTATTATAACAAATAAATCTTCTTCGTCTTTTTTTCCAGACATTCTAGATCCTCTTGCTAACATTTCCGCAATTTCTTTCGGATCTTCATCAAAACAGTTTACGTCTGTTACGATCACAAAATCACATAATTTTCCGGCAATTTCCCCCATTCTTTCTCTTTTATTTTTATCCCTTCCCCCACCATCACTGCCAATAACGGCAATAATTTTATTTTGAACAACCATTGTTCTCAGGTTTTCAAACAAAGCGTTTAAACTCATACTTTCATGAGCATAATCTACGATTACTTTGAATTTTTGTCCTTCATCTATAAATTCCATTCTTCCTTCCACTTTTTGCACTTGAGAAATACCTAAAGCTATTTTTTCTTCTGTCAAACCTACAGCTTTGCCAACTGCAATAGCAGCTAAAGCATTGTAAACATTAAAAACACCGGATAAATTTAATTCGTATTTAAAATTATCAACTTCAAATATATTTTTTGTATTATTTGATAATAATCTAGCACAAATAAAATTTTCTTTTCCAGTTATATACTGATCTTTATAACCAAAAACCAATTTTTTATCCGCTGAAAAATCAAAAAAATATTTTGCATTTTCGTCATCAGAATTAACAATAATCGTTTTTTCTATTTTTTCATTATTAATTTCTTTTCTTTTATCTTTTTTTAAACCAGCAAAAATTTTTCCTTTATCTTTACGCAAATTTTCAAAACCGCCATGGCGTTCTTGGTGCTCTGTGCCTAAATTGGTAAAAACGCAAATATCGTAATGCAACCCAAAATGTCTATACTGTAATATGCCTTCAGAAGATGTTTCAATTACTGCAAAATGACAACCATTATACACCATTTTTTTCATCATTTTTTGAATTTCCCCTCGTCCTAACATAGTCATTTTTTTATCATTTAACCAGCGCTTATCACCATCTTGAAATTCAACCGTCGACATCAAACCGACTTTTTTACCGGTTTGCTCCAGCACAGATGCGATCAAACGACAAGTTGTCGATTTTCCTTTGGTGCCAGTCACCCCGATAACAACTAATTTTCTAGACGGTCGACCATAAAACCAATAAAAAAAACAGGCTACTAAAAAATGATAAAACTTTTTTAAAAACATAATTATTCAAATTTTAAACTAACTTCATAAACCACCTGTTGTAATTTATTAAGCGCTTGTTTAGCCTGGTCAAATTTTTGACGATTATAACCAGTTAAGTTCATATCTACTAATTCATTGATTATCTCTTCCGCTATTTTATAACAACGCCTAACTTCGGAAATATTTCTCTCAGTAGCCGATTTTATGGCAAATCTCAATATTTCACCAGGAACATCACACAAACCACCGATATAAATATCGGAATCTATTTTTAAATCTTTAATTTTAGTTATATTTTTACTTTCCACAAAAGACAAAAAAAGTTCAGCTTCTACATATTCTTCCAAGGCAGCTTTAAAAGATCCTTCATCAAATAGATCAGCGGTAGTTTTATACTTTCTACTTAAATTTGTAAGTATTTTTTTAGCTTCAATTAAAGAATTTTTAGCTTCAATTATATTTCCTCCCTGGAGAGAAAAAATGGTTTTTTTAGCCAAAAATTGAGCGTCGCCGGCAAATTTTATTACCTCTCGTCTCTTTTGTGCATAATTTAAAAGCTCTTTTCTAACTGTTCGAAAAAATTTTTTATCCAACATATAATATAGTAGAAATTAACTTATCCACTGTTTTTTAAATCAGGGACTTGATTTTTTTATAAATTTAGTATATCATAATGAACGTTATTTTGTCTAATCCAAGCCAAAGACAAAATGGCGTAACTTTGCCAATAAAGGCAGAAATAATGGGCCGGTAGCCCCTCACCTATACCTTTATGTTTTACGTTTATCTTATAAAAAGTAAAATAGATGAGAGCACCTACATTGGCTATACAAACGATCTAAAAAGACGCTTGGTTGAACACAACAAAAGACTGAATAAGTCTACCAAGAACAAAGCGCCTTTTGAGCTCGTTTATTACGAAGCTTATAAAGAAATGGCTGACGCAAAACATAGAGAATTTAATTTAAAACGTTTTGCCAAAGCTTATCAACAGTTAAAACTACGCCTTAAGGACAGCCTAAAGGCATAGGTGAGGGGCCGGTAGCTCAGCTGGTAGAGCAATTCCCTTTTAAGGAAGAGGTCCCGGGTTCGAATCCCGGCCGGCCTACAAATCACATTATCTAAAATACAAGATAGTGTTGTTTTATAGGAAAATAACAATTTCACCGGGATATTTTTATAAAGCTCATTAAAAAAACAGGAGGAAAAATGTGCAATCTGCAAGTAGAGATCGCGAAGAAAAAGAAAAAACTTCGCGGAATCAAAAACGAAATTGCTAAGACGGGAAAAAGTCTTGACAGAGAGACGAATCAAAAAGGAGAGTTGGATCTGGAAAAAATTCAAGAGATCACAACCAAACTCCACCAACTGACTGAAAAATCAGACAGATTGGAAGCGGATATCACTGAGATGGAAAACAACAGATCAGACAATCAACCGGAATTGTCTCCCGCTTAAATTCCTAACCCGCTTGTTCAAGGCGGGTTTTTTAATTGCCAAATCTGATTTTTTTGCTATAATGAATCCATTGTGAAAATTTCTTATCTTACTTTCGGTTGTAAACTAAATCAAGCCGAAACCGACAATCTAAAACGTATTTTAGAAAAAAACGATTATCAAACCGTTCGTTTTGATAGTAAAGAAGATATTTGCATTATCCGTGCTTGTGGCGTGACTTGCGGTGCGTCTTCTACCACTCGCGAGAATATCCGTCGCGCCAAAAGACAAGGCGCTTATGTAATTGCTTTGGGGTGTTTAGAAAACAAAGATCTGTCGGAAATAGATTTTATCGGACAAAACAATGACATTGTTTTGAAACATCTTTTAAAAAATTTTCCGCCGAACACCAAAAATGTTCAAGCTAAAAATATCGCTACAAATAAAACTAGGGCTTTTATCAAAATTCAAACCGGCTGTAATTTTCAGTGTGCTTACTGTATTATCCCCTCTTTTCGCGGAAAATCCCTAAGTCGTAGTAAAAAAGAAATCATTGAAGAATTATTAATCCTTCAGGAAGAGGGGTATCAAGAAATAGTTTTGACTGGAGTTAATATTTGCCAATACCAAGAAGGTAAAACAAAATTATCTGATTTATTAAAAGAAATTTTAGAAAAAACAACAATTCCTCGTTTTCGTCTCGGTTCACTTGATCCTAGATTGATTGATAATAAATTGATAAAAATCTATAAAAATCCACGCTTATTACCACACTGGCATTTATCATTACAATCGGGTTCAGATGGTGTTTTGAAATTGATGCGACGTGGCTATACCTCAAAACAATATTTACAAATTGTCCAAGAGGTCAGAAATCTAATTCCTAACTTTTCTTTTACCACCGACATCATTGTTGGCTTTCCTGGAGAAACTGAAAATGATTTTGAAGAAACTTTGGATTTTGTAAAAAAAGTCGGATTTACCAAAGTCCATGTTTTTCCTTTTTCTCCTCGTCCGGGAACTTTGGCACAAAAATTGAAACCCGTAGTACAAGATAAGATGAAAACTCAACGGGTAAAAATTTTATCTAGCCTAGCTCGTAAAATAGCCAATGATTTTGCTTCTAATTTTTATGGTCAAAAAAAAGAAGTTCTTTTCGAACAAAAAAAATCAGGCTTCTGGTATGGATATACGCCTGAATATTTTAAAATAAAATTAAGGTCAGCCAAAAATCTTCACAATAAAATCGTAACTGTCAAAATCACAAATGAAACTATCATTTTTGAGTAGCGGCTATCTCATTTATCAAACTGATGATTTTTTCGTTTTTAGTTGTAGGCAAAACCACATGTAAACGTTCGCCCAATTTTTGACATTTATTCTTATTTTCTATTAATTCTTGCACTGTTTTACTTAATTTCAAACCATTATCCCAAATTTCATTCATCAATAACACGGCATTTTTTTGTGCTAAATAAAGTGCATTTTCCAACTGATGAGAATCAGAAATTGGTAATAAAATTGCCGGTTTAGAGAGTAGAGCCAATTCAGTAATAGTTCCAAAACCGGCTCGACTTATGACCAAATCCGCAGATGCATAAGCATATTTCATCTCTTCATCAAAAAATTTAGACATTTTATAATTTGAAAAAAATTTTAACGCTGTTTTTGCCATATCGTCAGGTCTTTCTTTACCGACTAAATGGATAATATGCCAACTTTTTGGCCAATGATTCATCGCTTCCAAAATCATTTTATTAACTTTAAAAGAACCGGTTCCTCCACCTAAAGCAAAAATCACCGGCTCACTATCATTTATTCCCATTTTTCTCTTGGCTTGTTCTTTATCTTCTATTTTCAAATCTCGTACTGGATTACCTATCCACTCTGATTTGTTTTTTGGGAAATATTGCAAACTTTCATTTATAGCCACGGTTACTTTTGTTGCTACATGACTCATCAACCGATTAGCCAAACCCGGACGTACATCTTGTTGATGAACCCAGGACGGAATGCCTAAAATTTTTCCCGCAAAATGTACTGGCACACTAACAAAACCTCCGGCGGAAATTAAAATATCAGGTCTTTCTTTGATAAGAAAAAACAAGGAATGAAAAAAAATAAAACCAAATTTAAATAAATCATGAAGGTTGCGTAAAGAAAAATACCGGCGCCATTTGGCCGTAAAAATAGCGCGATATTTAATTCCGCGCTTTGTTATCATTTCTCTTTCAGGACCTTTGCGAGTACCTACCCAAACAAATTCTGTTTCCGGATAAGCTTCTTTGTAAGCATCATATACAGCCAAAAGAGGTACTACCGGTCCCAATGTCCCCCCGCCGGATAAAACTATTTTCATACACTTTTTATTTTTTTATAACTAGTAATCTCTTAGTTTACCGATAATATTCATACCTTTTATTCTTTCTAAAGCCTTGGCTTCAATTTGACGAATGCGTTCACGCGTTACACCAAATTCTTGTCCAACCTCTTCTAAAGTATGGGTCACTCCGTCACTCAACCCGAAACGCATTTCTAAAATCTTTTGTTCACGAGGAGCTAAATCTTTTATCGCATCTTTAACATAGTCGCGTAAAATTTGCAATCCGGCCGCTCTATCAGGTGAAACGTTTTTGACATCTTCAATAAAATCTTGCAAAGAGGAATTATCATCATCATCCCCAACTGAGACTTCCAAAGAAACAGTATCTTGTGAAATTTTGATAATATGATTGATTTTACTAACTTCCTCACCCATTTCTGCAGCCAATTCTTCAGCTGTCGGATCACGACCTAAATCTTGTAATAAACGACGTCTGACCTGCTGAAATCTGTTAATGGTTTCCACCATATGTACGGGAATACGGATTGTACGTGACTGATCAGCCAAAGCTCTGGTTATAGCTTGACGAATCCACCAAGTAGCGTAAGTGGAAAATTTATAACCTTTGCGATGATCAAATTTTTTAACTGCACGAAATAAACCAATATTTCCTTCTTGAATCAAATCAAGCAAAGACAAGGTTTTGCCAACAAATTTTTTAGCAATAGAAACTACCAAACGTAAATTTGCTTCAATCAACTTTCTTTCCGCCGCTTTTTCTCCTTTTTCTTTTCTTTTAGCCAAGGATACTTCTTCCTCCATATTTAAAAGAGGAATTTTACCTATTTCTCGTAAATACATTTGAATAGAATCAGAAGAAATTTGTCCCAAATCAAAAGGCAAAGGTGTATCAGGTTGTTCACCCTGAAACTCTTTTAAAGTTTCTTTATTGGCTTCTCTGTTACCGAGCAGACCAGTTTCATTTTCTACCAAAGAAAGACCGTTCTTATCAATTAATTCCAGAAATCCTTCATATAAATCCAAATATCTTTCAGGTCTGTTAAAAACAGTATTTAATTCGACTTCGGTAATAAAACCACGACTACGACCCTTATTTATCAAAGCCCATACTCTTTCTTCACTTGGCTCTTGTACTTCTTCCAAAACAAAGTCCTGTTTTTTCTTCGGTTTAATTGTTTTTTTTATTATTCTTTGTTTTTTAACAATCTTTTTTGTCGTTTTCTTTATCAATTTTTTTACTTTTATTTTTATTTTTTGTTTTGATTTATTTTTTACCTGTTTTTTATTTTTAACAACTTTTTTTTGTAATTTCTTTTTAACAACCTTAACAGGAGCTTTTTTAGCTTTTTTAATTTTCATCTTTTTTTGTTTAGTTCCGTTTTTTTTCATAAAGCTGTTAAATTTTAATTTTATTTAACTCCGATAATTCTAAAAAATAATTTTCTACCGCAACTAAGTCATTTTTTTGTTGCGCATCGTTTAATAACATTTTTACTTTATTTTTTTCATTTTTCAACCACTCTTTACGTATCTCTTCAAAAGTTTTCAAAAAATCGACACGTAACTCTTTGTCTTCTTTTTGACCAAAATCATTTTCGCTTTTCATTAACAAAAGCTCAATCAAATCACTATTATTTTCTTCTCTCCAAATAGAAATAATTTTCTTTAGATTAAAATCAGCTCTGTTATTATAGCTCTTTTTAATGATTTCGTAAAGTTTTGAAAATTCTAAAACGGAAAAGTATTTTTCTTCCATTTTACTATCAACTTCAGCAAAAAAATTGAGGTTTTTGAGTAACATCGTTAAAAATTGTTCTTCCAACTCTCTATTTCGATTATGAAACAATTCGGACACGTTTTTATTTTCCGGTAATCTTTCTTTATTTTGACGATTTATCTTGTTTTTTTCTAAAGTTCTCATGGTTTGACGTAAGAGCTCAGTTTGAACTCCAAATTTATCGGACATTTTTTGTAACCAAAAATCTTGTTCTATCGCTTCAGGAATTTTATTTATTTGTTCAAGTAATTCCCCAGCAGCTTTCTTTTTTTCTTCAGAGCTTTGCAAAGAATATTTTTTTAAAATATTTTCAAAAAACCACTCCATTATCAATTTGGCATTATCAACACAATCAAACCATACTTTTGGGTCTTTTTTTAAACATTCATCAGCATCTTTACCCGCACCTTCAGGAATTTTTATAACTTTAACACTCAAACCTCCCGCAATCGCCGTATCAATTCCTCTCTTAGCCGCATTTTCACCGGCACTGTCAGCATCAAAAGCCATGGCCAAATTACGAGTAAATCTTTTTATTAACGCTACCTGTTCAGATGTTAATGCCGTCCCAGAAGCAGCAATAACATTTTTCATTCCCGCTTGGTGACAAGCGATAACATCCATTTGTCCCTCTACTAATATAACTAAATCCTTTGCTTTTATTTCACTCTTAGCTTTATTAAGACCATAGAGAATTTTAGATTTATCATAAATTTCCGTTTGCGGAGTATTAACATATTTACCACCGGAATTCTCTTTTTCTATTAAAATTCTACCGGTAAAACCTACAGTATTACCGTGAACATCCCAAAGGGGAAACATTATTCTACCTCGAAAACGATCAAAATATCCTGATCCTCTTTCTTTTTTTAAAGACAAACCGGTTGCGATAATATCATCTATACCAAAACCTCTTTTTAATAAATATTGTGTTAAAAGATCCCACTGATCGGGTATAAAACCAATTTGCCAATCTTTGATAGTTTCAACTTTTAATCCTCTTTTTTCCAAATAATCTCGAGCTGCTTTACCACCGGGCATTTCCAATAAAAATTGATGAAAAAAATACAAGGCTTTATTATTTACTTCAAACAAACGACTGCGTTTATCTTTGTTTATATCACTTAAAAAACTATTTGTTAATTTTACTCCAGCGCGATCAGCCAAAATTTTTAAAGCTTCAGAAAAATCAATACCTTCTATTTCCTGTAAAAAAGAGAATGCGTCTCCGCCTTTTCCGCAACCAAAACAATGCCAAATTTGTTTTTCCGGAGAAATCATGAAAGAAGGAGTTTTTTCGTGATGAAAAGGACAATTGGCTTTCCAATAAGCCCCAGCTTTTTTCACCGGCAAATATTCCTCTATCAATTGCTTTATATCTATTTTATCCTTAATCAATTGAACATCAGACATGTAGAAAAATTTTTAATTTTTAATTTTACAATTTTTAGTGAATTTTTAGTAAATTTTCAATTTCGTATCCCATCTAATCTTTAAATCTTTCAATCTTGTAATCTTACAATTCTCAAATGTACTATGGCAAATTTAAGCCAAAAAGTCAATCTACATGCTATTCTTTCCTCAACGCTTCCATCGGACTTAAATCAGCGGCTTTTTTGGCTGGATAAATACCAAAAATCAAACCGATAACAGCAGAAAAACCAACTGCTAAAAAAATAGAATTTATTGGTATCGAATAAATCCAAACAAAACCATATGAAACAGCCACCCAATAGATAATTAAAGCAAAAATTGCTCCAAGAATTATACCAAAAAAACCTCCTCCAAGAGTCAACATTATAGCTTCTCCTAAAAACTGCCACAGAACATCTCTACTTGTAGCTCCGACCGCTTTACGCAAACCTATTTCAAAAGTACGTTCCGTGACTGAAACATACATAATATTCATAATACCTACTCCACCAACCAAAAGAGAAATACACACAAGAGCCACTAATAAAAAAGTCAAACCATCAACTACGGCACCTAACATCTCTGCCGCCTCTTCCATTGTGTTTACGGCAAAATCATCTTTACTCGGATCAGTAATATCGTGATTTTCTCGCATAATTTCTTCTATTTCCGCCACTGTTTCATTTATAACGCTTCTATCTTTTACTTTAGCTATAATTTGCAACATATAATCAATTCCTAAAATTCTTTTTTGCATAGTTTTGGTAGGTAAATAAACCATACTATCCATATCAAAACCAAAAACAGCGCCTCTTTTTGCAGCCACTCCAACTACTCGAAAAGCTTTTCCTTTAATATAAAAAGTTTTTCCAATCGCTTCATCTTCACCAAATAAAGATTCTTTGACAGCATGACCCAAGACCGCAACTTGTGAAAGCGATTCTTCTTCATCTTTAGTAAAAACCCTACCTGATTCTAATTCAAATTTTTCCACTTCTTGGAAATTATATCCTTGCCCCCACAGTAAACTAGTTTTTGTTTCATTTTGATATTTCAATACAGCCTGCCCCATTACCAAACCATAGGCCGCTTCTATATTTTTATGTTTCCTAATATCATCTAAGTCTTTGTCTTTTAAAGTGGTGATGGTAATGCCGGTTGCCATACCCATCGCATTGTCAGTTGAAGTTTTTTTTGTCGCCGGTACCTTAACTTCAATAGTTATCGTATTTGGTGAATACATTTCCAACTGATTCATAACCATCTTATCTAAACCCCGTCCAGCCGCCATAATCGCAATAACAACGGCAATACCAATACTTACACCCAAGATAGTCAAAAGAGTGCGCGTTTTTTGCGCCAACAAAGCATTATAAGCAAGTTTTAGAGAAACACGATTCATAAAAAATCCTAAATTCTAAGTCCTAAACAATAATTTAAATGTTCGATATTTAATATTCAATATTTTTATACACTATTCATATCTCAACGCTTCAATCGGATTTAATCTACTGGCTTTGCGAGCAGGAATAATTCCAAATACCAAACCAACACCAACCGATACAAAACAACCTAAAAATATTGAATAAATTGAAATAATAAAATCCCAATTATAACCTAAACTTTGAGCTATCTTTGCAACTAAAAAAGAAAACATAACTCCCAAACATATACCAAATAAACCACCTAGCGAGGTTATCGTTATAGATTCAATCAAAAATTGAATAATTATATTTTTATTTTTTGCTCCAACTGCTTTACGTAATCCTATTTCTCTGGTTCTTTCCTGTACCGCTGCGAGCATAATATTCATAATTCCAACACCACCAACCAAAAGAGCGATACCTGCAACTGCTACCAAAAACATAGTCAGAGCGTCCGTGATTTGGGTCAAAGCTTCTAATCCTTGATCCATAGACCGAATAGAAAAATCATCATTTTCAGGATTTTCAATTTTATGCCTTTCTCTTAAAATTATACTGGCCTGTTCTACTGCACTATCAACATTATCAGCTTCGTCAACTTTTAACCTAGCAAAACTTACATGATCAATCCCTAATAGTAATTTTTGTGCTGTTGTTAGGGGAACAAAAATTTGGTTATCTTGATTTTGCATCCCAGAAACTCCTCTTTTTGTCACTACTCCTATAATTGTAAAAAATGTTTTTTTAATTTTAATTTGCTGACCCAAAGGATCTTCGTCTAAAAAAAGATCTTTAGCAACTTCATAACCTAAAACAGCTACCCGTGAATTGGTTTTTTCTTCTTCATTTGAAAAAAATCTACCTTTTTCAATTTTAATATCTTCTACAAATAAATAATCGGCATTTACTCCGGTGAAATTTGTATCTGTTTTTTGATCTTTCCAACTAACAGTATCAGTGCCTTTTACATAACCACTAGCTGCTGTAAAATATGAAACTTCTTTTAATAACGCTTTAATATCATCATCTTTTAAGGTTGTTATGACTACCCCCATTACCGAGGCCGGAGGTCCTTTTTCATCTGATTTACCCGGTAATACACCTACTAAATTTGAACCCATGCTTTTAACTTGATTTAAAATCAAACTCTGAGCACCGGCCCCAACCGACATCACAATAATTACCGACATTACCCCAATAATAATACCGAGCATAGTTAAAAAAGACCGAATTTTATTTCGTCCAATAATTCGCCATACACTTTTTACATTTTCAAAAATATCCATAATTATTTTACTAGCTCTTCGGAGCTTTTGGCTATTTGGCGATCTTTGACCTCTTCATCACTTTCTATAACCCCATCTTTGATACGTAAAATCCTTTTAGCATGTTCGGCGGTATAACGTTCATGCGTAACTAAAATTATCGTTTTTCCTTCTTCATTTAAATCTTGTAAAATTTTCATTACTTGAAGTCCGGATTTACTATCCAAATTTCCCGTCGGCTCATCGGCAAAAATAATAGAAGGATTATTTACCAAAGCTCGAGCTATCGCCACTCTTTGTTTTTCTCCACCGGATAATTGATTTGTATAATAATTTAAACGATGTTCCAAACCAACGCTAGTTAAGGCCTGTTTTGCTTTATAAACACGGATATTATTATTACTAACCCCGTCATATAAAAGAGGTAGCATTACATTTTCTAAAACTGTTGTGCGGGGCAAAAGATTAAAAGCTTGAAAAACAAAACCCACTTCCTTACTACGCATTTGAGCCAGCTGATCATCGTTCATCTCACTAACATCTTTTTCTTTAAAAAAATATTTTCCGCAACTACTCTTATCTAGAAAACTTAAAATATGCATCAGGGTTGATTTACCAGAACCACTTGGTCCCATTATCGCCACAAATTCACCTTCTTTGATTTCAAAATTTAAATCGTAAAGCACCGGAGTTTTAACTTCGTCGTTTATATATTCTTTGCATAAATCCACAGCTTTTATTAACAACATATTATTTTATAGAAATAATAACATCTTCGCCTTCTTGTAGTCCTTCTAAAATTTCAATCTTACCATCATCGGCTCGCAAACCTGTTTTTATAACTTTATCTATTACTGTGTTATTTTGTAAAATTTTGACATATCTCCCATTATCGCCTGTACGCAAAGTTCTGCTTGGAATATACAGAACATTTTCTCTTTTATCAGTTTTTAAAACCACATTGGCGGTCATCCCTGACTTTATTTCTTTTTCCGTATCTTCCAAAGCTATTTTTACTTTATAGTATACAACATCCTGTATTATCGTAGCACTGTAATCTATATTAACTAAAGTACCTATAAATTTTATTTCATCACCATATGCATCTAAAGTTATCATCGCCGAATCATTGAGTTTTATTTTAGAAACATCGGTTTCGGGAATATCCACAGTAATTTCAAAATGAGGTGTTAATAAATTGATCATCTTTTCAGAAGTCATTATTTGCTCCCCTACTTTTTTGTTTATTTTTGCAACCACTCCGTCAATTGGAGCACGTATAATGGCTTTTTCACGATTAACTTGAGCTTGATATAAAATAGCTCGTAAAGCCGCGACGTCAACTTCACGCGGCGGATTTATCTTACTTTCGTAATTTGCCAAAGCCTGATTGTAAGCAGCCTGTTTAATATTAGTATTATTAACAGAAGTGTTTTGTGCTGTTTTCAAATCACTGAGAGCTTTCTCATACGCCAATTTATAAATATCGTAACTATTTTTAGCATTAAAAATATTTTGCTTTTGATAAATGATATTGGAATAATTTGTAGCTATCGCAGATCGATTTGTTTCTATTACGGTTTTTTTAGCATCCAAGGCAGTTTGGGTTAAATCTCCAACCGGAGGAGTTGTTCGCAACACCTCCCCAACCATAGTCAACAAAATATTCATAGAAGAAAGGGACTCTTCTGTAAAATTTAATCCCTCGTCAATCGATAAATAACCACTTTGAGTTGTCAAGTTTAAAGTTTTATTTTTTGCTATATTTAATTTCTCTTTAGTGATGAGATACTGATTTTCAGCTTGAATTTTTTTACTACTATCCAAAGTGGAAAGATATTCCTCAAAATCATCATTGGCCAACTTATTATCCATGCCTAAAATATTATCCGCCTGAGTCAAAGCATTATCCAAAGCACTACCAGCTGTTTTAATATAAGCTACTGCAGTTTTGTAAGCACTATCAACTATAACACTACTTTCACCGCCTTCAGCCATTTTAAGATTATTTTCCGCTGTTTCAAGTGCGGTTTGTGCTTGTACTATGGCATTTTGTCCATCCACTTTGGATTGTTCAAGCATTGCTTTGGCAGAATCCACCGCTGCCGCATAATATCTTTTGTCTTCTTCGCTTATACCAATCAAACGTTGTTGTAGATTAGCATTGGCTTGAGCCACGGCTGCATTAAGATCATCGGCTCTCAATTCTACTAAAATTTGTCCAGCTTTTACTTTTTCACCTTCTTTAACCAAAATTTTAGCAATTGTGCCAGGAGTTTCAAAATTTAATTTTAAATCTTCAGATGACTCTATTTTCCCGGTTGCATCAACCGTTTGTATTAAATCACCACGCATTACTTTTGTCATATCATATTCCGGTCCGGTTGGTGCTTTAAATTTTCCGTAAGCAACGAAAGCCACTATCAAACCGATAATAACGATGACATAAAATTTTTTCTGTTTGTAGAAAGACATACTTTTACAAATTTTTAATTTTTAATTTAAAATTTTTAATGAATTTTTTAATATTCAATATTTTTCTTTATTTTTTATCTCTTAATTAAACTTTCTCCCACTCTTCCACTTTTTCAAAATATTCATCTTTTATACTATCAAAATATTTTTTTGCTTCTTCGTAGTTATTCCCTATTTTTCCATCTAAAATTGCTTCTTCAATATCTTTTTTTATTTTTCCAACTGTTGGTCCGGGCTTGAGTCCGCATTCTTTCATGATTTCTCCACCTCTCACAGGTGATTGAAAAGCACGCATTTTATCCAATTCCAAAACTTCAGCGATTCTTTTCTCTAAATTATCATAATTTTTTAATCGTTGTTCTTTTTTATTTGGATTACCAGTGGTGATATCACATCTTCCTAAAATCAACAAATCATGGAGTTCTTCTCCCAAACTAACTATTAACCGCCTCACCGCCGAATCAGTAACCGTACTATCCATCAAGGCTATCGGGTGTTGATGCCAACGAACCAATTTTGTAACATATCTAATTTCTTCTTTTGACATCTTGAGTCGACGACAAATATCATGTGCTATTTTTCTACCCAAGTGTTCATGCTGGTTAAATGTCCAACCAGTCTTAGGAATAAATTTCTTTGTTCCCGGTTTTCCAATATCGTGAAGTAAAGCGGCAAAACGTAATAAAACATTATTTGTATAAAGAGCCACATTATCAACAACTTTAAAAGTATGGGTAAGATTATTTTTATGTTGATGCCCATAAATTTCTTCTACTCCATCTAGTTTGCTTACTTCAGGTAAAACTATATCCAATAATCCCGTATGAAACATAAAAATCAAACCCACCGACGGTTCTACAGTTGTTAGTAATTTAAATAATTCTTCTTTTATTCTTTCTGCGGAAATTATCGCTAAACGATGCCGATTTTTATAAATAGATTCCAAAATTTCCTTTTTGATGGAAAAATTAAGTTGAGCAGCAAAACGTACCGCTCGTAACATACGAAGAGGATCATCGACAAAAGTTTTATTCGGGTCAAGCGGTGTCACTAAAACTTTTTCTTTTAAATCTTTTTGACCGTTAAACGGATCAATAATATTTTTTTTCAAAACAACGGGGGTAATTTTTTTTAACATTATTTCCACTGAAATAGCCATGGCATTGATTGTAAAATCGCGCCGCAATAAATCTTGTTCCAATGTTGTTGGATTAACTTTTGGTTTACGAGATTTACTATCATAGCTTTCGATTCTGGCACCGGCAAATTCCAATTCTAACTTTTCTTCTCCTTCTCCCAAAATATATCTGGCTGTATCAAAGTCAGGAAATTCCACCAGACTACCAGCTTGTTTGAACTCTTTATCAAGTGCTTTAGCAAACGTTAAACCGCTTCCCACTACAACAAAATCTAAATCCTTTTTTTGATCTTTACCAAGACATAAATCTCGTACCGCTCCGCCAACCAAAAAAATCGCAGTTTTTTCTTTTTTTTCTACTGCTACGATTTTTTTTAAAATTTTACCAAACTTTTCCATAAATCATGTTCTTTTGCCCAAAGCCAGATGTTTTTCCGCCACTTCTTTATCAATAACTTTTTTATCAACCAAATTTTCCAAAGCCTTTTCCATGGTAATCATCCCATCTTTGGCACCAGTTTGAATAGCAGATTTTATTTGATTAATATTATTTTCTTTTATTAAATTGGCTACTGCCGGAGTATTTATCAAAATTTCACGCACTGCAACACGACCGCCATCTTTTTTAGGCAATAATTGCTGGGCCACAACTCCGCGTAAAACGGAAGAAAGTTGAATAAGAATTTGGCGCTGTTTACTTCCATCAAAAACATCTACGATTCTTTCCACCGCTTCAGCCGCACTACTAGTATGTAAAGTGGAAAAAACCAAATGACCTGTTTCCGCTGCGGTTAAAACGGTAGAAATTGTTTCCGCATCACGCATTTCGCCAACAAAAATAATATCTGGATCCTGGCGTAAAACATATTTAAGAGCACTAGCAAAACTTTTAGTATCAACCCCTACTTCACGCTGTTCAACTAAACTTTTTTTATCTTTAAAAACAAATTCTATCGGATCCTCAATAGTAATAATATGGGCTTTTTTATTTTTATTTATTTGCTCAATTATAGAAGCAATGGTAGTGCTTTTACCAGAACCGGTCGGACCAGTTACCAAAACCAAACCATCATTAAACTCAGAAATTTTTAAAACAGTCTCTTCAAAGGCCAGTTCTTCAGGAGTTGGAACTTCGCTTGGAATAATTCTTGCCGCCAAACCAATTTTTTTATCTTGACGATGCAAATTAATACGAAAACGCACCCCTTCTATTTCATAACCAATATCTAAGTCATTTTCTTCCATAAAACGACGTTTTTGTTCATTGGTTAAAATAATAGATAAAACTTCTTCTAATTCATCATTATCTATTTTTTCCTCTGAAATTTCTATTAATTCTCCGTCTATACGTAACATTGGCAATTCTTCGCCAACTAAGTGAATATCCGAAGCTTTTTTTTGTATCCCTTCCTTAAAAATTCTTTGCAAATTAATCATAAAAATAAGTTGAAATTACCAAAAATATAGCTCCTCGCGAGCTCATTCATATTATATCACTTCTATCCTCTCTTGAAAAGGGTAAAAATCTATGTTAAAATAGGCCCAAATTAATTTTCGGGGTATGGCCTAATTGGCTAGGGCGCACGCTTCGGGAGTGTGAGGTTCCGGGTTCGAGTCCCGGTACCCCGACATTATAAAAAAACACCTAATTTAGGTGTTTTTTTGTTTATAGGGGTATTTACGAATGAATAGTTTCATTCGTAAAAAAGACGAGAACAGTGGAGCGATGTTTTACGAGCTTAAGAGCGAGTAAAACTGCGAACTGGTGGTCAGACAAAATTTTCGGAAGAAAATTTTAGTCGCGACCGAGTCCCGGTACCCCGACATTATAAAAAAACACCTAATTTAGGTGTTTTTTTGT